>JAYWAB010000136.1:0-29838 GCA_043782835.1 Aestuariivirga sp. | reverse complement strand
AACCATGACTCCCACTTTCGCTGAAGCGCGGCGCATGTGGGCGCGCGTCGGCCTGCTGTCGTTCGGCGGCCCTGCCGGGCAGATCGCCCTGTTGCACCGTGAGGTGATCGACAAGCGCCAGCTGGTTTCGGAAGCGGAGTTTTTAGGGGCGCTGAATTTTTGCATGTTGCTGCCGGGGCCAGAGGCGATGCAACTGGCGACTTATATTGGCTGGCGTCTGCACGGCTTGAAAGGGGGGCTGGTGGCGGGCCTGCTTTTCATCATCCCCGGAGCGCTCACGCTTTATGTTCTGTCCACTCTCTATGTTTTATTCGGCAATCTGCCTCTCGTGGCCAGCTTGTTCTGGGGCATCAAAGCGGCGGTGTTGGTGATTGTGCTTGAAGCACTTTTGCGCGTGGCCAAGCGGGCATTGAAGGGCAGATTGGATTATGTGATTGCGGCATTGGCCTTCAATGCTTTGTTTTGTTTTGCTGTGCCGTTTCCATTTGTCATCATCATCGCGGCACTGCTGGGTTACTTCACCGCGGACAAAGTTGCCGCGCTGCCACAAATTGCTCTGCCGCCATTGGCGCAAGGTGTAAAGCAAGCTGCAATTTGGCTGGCGATTTGGCTGGCACCACTGGCGCTGATCAATCTCGCCTGGCCCGGAACAGTCTATGCCGGGCTGGGAAATTTCTTTGCTAGGCTTTCGGTGGTGACGTTCGGTGGGGCCTATGCGGTACTGTCCTATATGGGGCAGGATGTGGTGGAGGCGCATCATTGGCTGACCGCGCCGCAAATGATGGATGGGTTGGGCTTGGCTGAAACCACGCCAGGGCCGTTGATTTTGGTCGGGCAGTTTGTCGGCTTTCTTGCTGCGCAGAAAGCTCAAGGCACATTGCTTGCGGGCTTCATCGGTGGGGCGATTTTTTTGTGGATGACGTTTGCGCCGTGTTTCCTGTGGGTCTTTGTTGGTGGGCCTTATGTCGAATATATCCGCGCCAATCCGCGCTTCAGCTCGGCCTTGGCGCGGGTCACAGCGGCGGTGGTGGGAGTCATTCTCAATCTGTCGCTGTGGTTTGGCCTCCATGTCTTGTTCGGCTCAGTTGAGCGTCGTGGCGGAGCCGTGCCACTCTGGTGGCCCGATCTATCCACGTTCAGTCTTCCGGCATTGATCATCGTTCTTGCCGCTGGGCTTGCAATGCTGCGTTTCCATTGGAGCATGATCAACACCTTGGCTTTGGCGGGTGTCGCAGGCATACTATGGAAGACTCTTATTCCTTTGATGTGGACCTTATGACAACACAAAAACTTCCCCTCGTTGGTCTTCCTTCTGACACGCATGAAAAGGGCGGCTTTTTGTTTCACTCGCTGGGCGACAAATATGTGCGCGCCCTTGCTGATGTGTCTGACGTTCTGCCTGTCATGCTGCCATCGCTGATGGGGGATGCCGCGATCGCAGCGATGCTTGATCATGTGGACGGCGTTTTGATGACGGGGGCTGTCTCGAACGTGCACCCGCCGCATTATGGCGAGGCTGCAACGACAGCGCATGAACCTTATGATCACGGGCGTGATGCGACCACGCTGAAACTGATCCGCACTGTGGTTGATCGCGGCGTGCCGTTGTTTTGCATCTGCCGGGGATTTCAGGAACTCAATGTGGTGTTCGGCGGCACGCTGGAGACAGAATTGCAAAATGTTGCGGGGCGGATTGACCATCGCGGCAAGACGGATGATCCGAATATTCGCTATGCGCCTACGCATGATATTGCGATTGCCAGTGGTGGCCTTTTGGAACGCATTTTGGGCAAAAGCAAAACGCAAGTGAACAGCGTGCACCGCCAGGGAGTCAAATCTTTGGGGGCCGGCCTCAGTGTTGAAGCCACAGCGCCCGATGGCATCATCGAAGCAGTCTCTGTGAAAGGTGCCAAAAGCTTTGCGCTGGGCACACAGTGGCACCCAGAGTTCAAAGCGGCGGAGAACCCAGACTCGGTGAAACTGTTTAAAGCCTTTGGCGATGCCGTGCGCGCCCATGCCCGGGCCCGCAGCGAGACGTTTTATGGTGATGTGAGAAGCGCTTAGCTCGGCTCGCACTTATGCGCCTCAAGGAATGCAACTTCAGCCTTGCCAAAAGCTTCGTTTGGTGCGAAAATATAAATACGGCACAGACTTGATGTGATAAAAGCAACTTTAAGGTGCGTCACTCACCTTTTGGTTTGCGCTTCCATCCGTCGTGACTGTCTTTTCCGGGGTTCATTGATTCAAACAAACTTTCTGAACATCAGTTTTTCACAATTCTGAATTCGAGGAGATGAACATGGACTTTATGGCCAAGGCACAAATCGGTAAAAATGCATCTGCAGGCGCCCATGGTGGTGGCGTGCGGGGAGATCAAGTCAATCGCGGCTCACGGGTTTTCGAAGGGCGGTTCGGACGCATGTTCCGTTCACTGCCCGGAGCAGAGTTTGAAAAGGATGATCTTGTCGCGCTGGCAAATGCCATGTCGGCAGACGCTGAGAAAAATGACGATGGCAAACCCAGTGCCGCACCGGAAACGCCAGATAAAATTCAAGATGGTGAAGAAAATACCGGCATTCCCGCTGGCTATACATATCTTGGTCAGTTCATCGATCATGATATTACGTTTGATCCCGCCAGCAGTTTGCAAAAGCGCAATGACCCCGATGCATTGATTGACTACCGAACGCCGGCATTGGACCTGGATTGTCTTTACGGGCGCGGGCCTGATGATCAGCCCTATATGTATGACGCGGATGGCAAGTCGTTCATCCTCGGTGATCCGATGACGGAAACCATCGGCGGCGCTGCTGTCACGCAAGATCTGCCGCGTATCGGCTCCAAGCGCCGTGCGGTGATCGGTGATAAACGCAATGATGAGAATGTGATCGTCTCACAGCTGCAAGGCAAGTTTTTGCGGTTTCACAATAATCGCGTTGATGAAAATCCGAATATGAGTTTTGCGGAAGTGCAGCAACTGGTGCGCTGGCATTATCAATATGTCGTTTTACATGATTTTTTGCCGCATATCGTTGGCGATGCGATGATGGACAAGATTTGGCCCGGACGGAAGAAGGGCAATATTTGCGGCAATGAACCGCATTTATGCTTTTATCATTTCCACGATCTTGCCTATATGCCGATTGAGTTTTCCGCTGCCGCCTATCGTTATGGCCATTCTATGGTGCGGCCGATCTATCGTTTAAATACCAAACATATTGGCCACGGCAAACATGATGATCCATCACTCGATGGGCGCTTCTTTATTTTTGCTGGTGTTCAACAACGCGGCCTCAATGGCTTTGGGGCCTTCCCTGATCATTGGGCCATTGATTGGAGCTTGTTTTTTGATATCAATGGTTCGGGCAGTAAAGGCAATAAGGCGCGGGTTCAGCCCTCCTATAAGATTGACACTTCGCTGGTCAATCCTTTGGCATTCTTGCCAGAGTTTTCCCTTCCAGCTGCGCCAGTGGGAACGCCGCTGACACTGGGCAATCTTAAGTCCACAGAAAAAGATAATAGAAATCCAAGCAATCTGGCGCTGCGCAATCTCCTGCGTGGCAACAATATGAGCCTGCCCAGCGGCCAAGACGTGGCGCGCGCGATGGGAGAGACGCCATTGACCGACACTGAATTACTGGTTGGCAAGGCACAGCTTGAGGATGATGACTCAATGCTTGCTAAACCGATCACTGGTATTTCAGTTAACTTTGCTGGCAAAGCACCTTTGTGGTTTTATGTTCTGGCAGAGGCCAATGCCCAGTGGATGAAAGCCAAGGGAACTAAGAAAGGCAAAGATGCTAATCAAGTGCCTGTTACGCTTGGCCCGGTCGGTGGGCGTATCGTTGCGGAAACCATCATCGGGTTGATGTTGGCCGATAGCCATTCGTTCCTCAACCAACACCCAACTTGGCAACCACCCAATGCCAAGAACGGTGTCTACACCATGGGCGACTTTATCAAGGAAGCATAGTGGGCACTCATCATATTCGGGTTCGTCTGGAATATCTCGAGCGGTACGAAGTATCTCGGAATCAACTGTTGCGTTTCCCTCCCCACAAGGGGGAGGGAGAAGTCATTTGGGTCTGTCCCATATCATTCCGCTCTCGTGTTTGCGGTTAGTCTTCTCCCACTTCAATGCCCGCCGCCTGCGGCTGACTTTGGTTTTTGCAGGATGGGCAGCATCAAGATGATGGCGAGGAAGACAATGGTCAGGATCAGGAAAATATCGGCTATGGCCAGTGTGAATGCCTGACGGCGCACGAAGAGCGTCAGTTGTTTTAGCGCGGCAAGATCGGCATTTGAACCGAGGCGGGAGAAGGCATGGGTCATGCCTTGCAAGGTTCCCTGTGCGGTTGCGGAATTCCAATTCACGTCTTCATGCAGACGCTGCAAATGCAGATCGAAACGTTGGTTCATGGTGGTGTTTATAAGGGCAAGGCCCACAGCACCGCCGAGATTGCGCGTGAGGTTGAACAGGCCTGAACCGCCACGCAACTCCACGGGTGTGAGTGTGCCGAGCGCAATGTTGGTGACCGTCACCATGCACATCATCAAAGATACACCGCGCAGAATTTGCGGGATCAGCAATTCCCAAAAGGCCCAGTCAGATGTGATGTAATGGGCCTGCCATGTGCCGATCGCAAATCCAAAAAAGCCGCCGCCGATCATGATGCGCGGGTCGACCTTCGTCGAAAGGCGGCCTGCGATGGGGGCGGTGAGGAACATGGCCACACCGGTGACGAACATCGTCTCACCAATCATCATCGCAGAGTAGTTTTGAACACGCGCGAGGTAGACAGGGTAGATATAGGTCAAACCATAGAGGCCAATGCCCATGGTGAAGGAAAAAATGCAGCCCGCTGTGAAGTTGCGATTTTTAAACGCAGTGAAATCCACGAGCGGATTGGCTTTGGTGAACATGCGCCAGAAGAAAACGCTGCCCGAAGTCGCGCTGATGAAAATCAGAGTGCGGATCACATCGGAATTCAACCAATCATCAGCGGCACCTTCTTCAAGAATATATTCAAGTGATCCCAGAAAGATGGCAAGCAGGATCATCCCCGCCCAGTCAAAGGTTTTGATCAAGCTGAAATTCGGTTTGTCGAAATCAATCGTTGCCCAGGTGCCGATGGTGACAAGAATGCCGGGGATGATGTTCACCAAAAACAACCAATGCCAAGAGAACAAGTCCGTGAGATAGCCGCCAATGGTGGGGCCGACTGTTGGTGCCAACGTGGCAATGAGGCCGATGATAGGCGAAATGACGCCGCGCAGCCTTGGCGGGAAAATCGTGAACGACGTGGCAAAGACGGTGGGGATCATGGCACCGCCCAAAAAGCCTTGCAGCGCACGCCAGACCATCATTTCACCGATGGAGCTTGATAGCGCACACATCAAACTCATCAAGGTGAACATGGCGGCAGATGCCACGAAGAGCCAGCGGGTGGAGAAGATGCGTGTCAAAGTTCCTGACAATGGGATCATCACCACTTCGGCGACGAGATAGCTGGTCTGCACCCATGTTATTTCATCCGCACTTGCAGAAATGCCGGCTTGAATTTCTGACAATGATGATGAAACAATCTGAATATCCAAGATCGCCATGAACATGCCGAAGACCATGAAGAAGAACGCCACGATGTGGCGCACCGGCACGGTTTGGGCCGGAGCTTGCGGGGCTTGGGTTATGGTCGCGGTGGCGGACACTTACGGTGCAGTGCCTTTGTCGCGTGTATCAATCGACACGGAAACAGACATGCCGGGTGCTAAGCGCTGCGAGACTTCGGTGGACACCAGAACTTTTACGGGGAAGCGCTGGGTGATCTTGGTGAAGTTGCCGGTGGCGTTGTCGGGTGGCAGCAATGAGAATTCAGCGCCCGAAGCAGGCGAGAGGCTGGCCAGCTTGCCTTCAAAGGTTTCGCCTTTGTAGCTGTCAACTTTGATGAAGACTTTTTGGCCGGGGTGCAAATCCGGCAATTGGGTTTCTTTGAAATTGGCAATCACAAAGCTGTGCGACACCGGCACCAGCGCCATCAAGTTGGCACCGGTCTGCACAAATTCGCCCGGGGCCACCGAACGGTTTGCGACAACGCCGTCAAAGGGGGCTTTGATCGCTGCAAAGCTGAGATCATGTTCGGCCTTCTGCACCGCCACAGCTAGTTCTGCCAAGGCACTTTGCGCCTGGGTTTGATTGGCGTTCAAAATGCCGATCTGCGCTTTGGCGGCCATCACATTGGCTTCCGCGACGGTTACACCGGCGGCGGCCGTATCGCGTGCGCGGTTGGCATCATCCAAAGCTTGCTGCGAACCTGCGGCATTTTTCACCATCTGGCTGGTGCGCTGTTGGGTTTGGGCGGCGTTGAGTTCGGTGGCCTTGGCGCTGGTCAATTGTGCCTCTGCGGCAGCAATCTGTGCGCCTTGGGCGGATTTCTGTTGATCAACGGCGGCGATGGCGGCTTTTTGGGTTTCGATCTTGGCTTTGGCCAATGTCAGCGCCAGTTGATAATCGGTGTCATCCAGTTTCAAGATCACATCGCCCGCTTTGACTGCTGTGTTATTGGCAACGGGCGTTTCGATCACCAGCCCGGCAATCTTACTGCTGAGAATAGATGTATCTGCCTTCACATAGGCATCATCGGTGGACACCATGAAGCGGCCTGTGGTGAACCATTCCGTGCCATATTTCGCGGCCACGGCCAATGCGACCAGCAAAACGGCCATCAAGATGAAGCGGCGGCGGTTGGATGGTTTTGCGGCGGCAGGTGCGCCCGCTGGGGCGATGTTCTGGGGCTTGGCTGGCATTTCATCTGGCTTGGATTTGAGGGCAGGGCTGGACATGGTGGAGACACTCTTCAAATGATCATCTTTGCGCCGCGCCATAGCGGACAAACTGGACCGAACGGTTCGGTTTCATTTGCAATAGCAGAGTTTCCTGCTATAAGCAATACCGAACCGTTCAGTTCAGCCATGCAGGAAACGAAGATGGAAGCCGCCACCGCCCTCAATGACAATGTCGAAACCGCCAAGCGTCAGCAGATTTTGGACGGGGCACGGCGCTGTTTTCTGGCGCAGGGCTTCGATGCCGCCAGCATGAATGACATTGTTAAAGCAGCGGGCGTTTCCAAGGGCACGGTCTATGCCTATTTCCCGTCCAAGGAAAAGCTGTTCGAAGCCATGGTCTATGTCGATCGCCGCCGTTCTGCCGAGCAGGTGGTGGTGATTGAACGCGAAGAGCGGCCCATTGAAGTCATTCTCACCGAGCTTGGCCTGCGCATGGCTCATCTGTTCACGCAGGATGAGCAGATTGCCTATTCGCGCATGGTGATGTCTGTGGCGGGGCGTTTCCCTGCCGTGGCGCATAGTTTCTTTGAGGCCGGGCCTGCCTATGCCATTGCCCGCATCGGGGAATATCTGCAGCGCAAGATTGATGATGGCACTTTGCGCGACGTTGATTCAGAACTTGCCGCGATGCAGTTCATCGAGCTCGTGCAATGTGGGCTGTTCAAACCGCGGCTGTTCTCGGCCACGGACCTGTTCAAACAACGCACAGTCGAAGATGTGGTTCTGGCAGGGGTGGCGCTGTTCCTGCGCGGGCTGAAGCGCCAAGCCTGAGGGCAAGACTCCATTAACCATGTTGACGTAATTCTGGCCCATGGGTCAGTTGCGTTTCATTGCGGGGGTTGCGGCGCTTGTGCTGGTATCAGCGCATGTGGCTTTTGCGCAGAGCGTGCCGTGCAATTGCCAAGCGGGAACTGCCGCAACTGGTGGCGGCTCCACAACGGATGCCCCTAGCCTCGACGTTCCTGATGCCGCTGCAGCGCCCCTGCGCAAATCCGGCAAATCCAAGATCGATCCCTATTCCGTCTCTGGCTATGATGACGGAGCAATCGCGCTTCGCCCGACATTGGAAATTGGTGTTGTGGCTTCAAGCAATGCCGCGCTGACAGCTGGCGGCGGCGCTGATGTGGGGCTTCGGCTTAAACCCAGCTTGAGTTTTGAAAGTGAATGGTCACGCCATGCCTGGCGCGGGTCCATTTCCGCCGAAGCGGTGAAGTTTGCGTCCACGCCGAGTGCCGACAGTTTGACGGGCACGGCGGAGACAGCGTTTCGTCTTGACGTTCTGCATACAACCCACGCCGATTTTGCTGCTGGCTTCAGCACGGTTGAAACCAATGCTGGCACGGGCGAAGTTCCGGGCGCGGCCGTGGGTGCGCGCCGCGACAGCAGCTTTTCAACCTCTGCCGGAGTGACGCAGGATTTCGGCTTCTTTGAAGGCCAGGCGAAAGTTTCGGTGCAGCGCAATCTTTATGGCGATGTGGCGCTGGCGGGCGGTGGCACCGAAACGAATGGCGACCGTAACTATCTCGAGCCTTCACTCTCCATGCGCGGCACGCTCGGCCACGACGGCAATGCTCTGCGGCCCTATGTGGAAGCGAGCTATGACCCGCGCCTGCATGACCAGACGATTGACCGCAACGGCGAACGACGCAACTCGCAAGGTGGCAGTGTCGCGCTTGGCGTGATGTTTGATGATGGGCCGATGTGGAAAGGCGATGTGGCGGGCAATTTCATCGCGCGCAGCTATGATGATCCGGCGTTGAAAACAGCCATGGCCTTGGGTCTTAATGGCACAGTGACTTGGAGCCCAACACCCCTGTGGAATATCGTGGCAAGCTCAGGCGTGGCCTTGAACGAATCCGAAGTGGCTGGTGTCTCGGCCACACAAAGTTGGACGGCGGGCTTACAGGCGACTTTTGCGTGGCGTGACAATGTGAATTTCCGCAGCGGGGCCAATGTGACACTCGCGGCTTCAGGCGCAGCACTTGATACAACGACTGTGGCCAGCCTCGGGGCCGATTGGCAGCTCAATCCCAACATGTCGCTCAGCGGCACATTACAAAACACCTGGTTTGCACCGGGCTCTGGCACGGGCGGCTATAACGAGCAGCGCGTGATGTCGAGCGTGGTGTTGAAGCCGTAGAGGTGGGCGTTGATGGTTGATTGTGTCGGTGCCGTAATTCTTGACAGGGCAGCGAAGCAATATTACCTTGCTCTTGACTAGACTGCACTTATCGGAAGTCATACGGTAATGTCCACGCAGATTGTAAATGTTGCGCTATGGCTTGGCCTGTCGTCATTCTTGTTTCTACCCTCTGGGGTCAGCAGTGCTTCAGAGGCGAAGTTGCATTACAAGTTAGTCTCAAATGTGGTCGTACCTTTCGGCGCACCTATCGCTGAACCTTACATCGTTGATGTGTTTGACATTGACGGCAAAGGTGGAGACGGCTTTGCGCTTTCCGCCATGACCAAGGCACCAGCCGATGCATTCAAGGTGCGGTCTGCGCCGAAGGATTTCTCCAAACTGCTCAATGTGCACAGCTTCATCGTGCAAAATTTGAGTGCCTCTAAGACTTTCAAATTGGTGGACCTCGGCGACGCGGGCCTGACACACAGAACGTGGGCTGGACGGTTTTTACGCAGGCCGGGAGATTCATCAACTTATTTTGTGCTTGGCCGCAACGGTGAGATCGGCTGGCCAAACGAAATCCCCGGAGAGCACACGTCTATTTTTAAAATTAAAACGAATGGGGACAAATGGGACATTTCGAACGTCTTTGTCTCAAAATCATTGAACGTCACGGCAAGCGTCTCGCTCTGTGATTTCACAGGCGGCGGAAGTCCGGACGTATTCGTCAATAACTACGACGGGCCTCTCGCATCGGCGAACAGTCGGCCACGAATAATTTCGTTTCAAGGGGACGTATTCAGCGAACAAGACGCATCCTACAGTGCTTTCGCTGGAATGGTCGACAAAGTGGCTCACAACGACGTTTTGCTAGCCGATATCGCAGGGGATGGAGCCTGCGATTTTCTCGGGGCGAATGAAATCTGGGGCGGCGGCCTCACGCCGCCATCTGCGCGAAATTCCTATATGCTTCGCAATGTCGGAGGTCATTTTGACGGGCCGCCAATTCCCCTACCGAATCCGCTCTACGGCGCCGAGCAAGCCGGATTTTCCCTTGCAGTCACAAAGGATAATGGTGAAAATCTAATTGCGCTTGATTCATCCCGCAATCCTAACGGAAATTCACCCTACAAAGGGTTCTCGTTGCAACTTTTCTCTTATCGAAACGGTCAGTTTGTCGAGCAAACGAGAGAAAAGCTCTCTGGGCAGATTGTGTCGCCCCACGCCACTGCCAACCAAGCCCGTGTCCGCTTTTCCGACATTGATGGCGACGGAAAGCCGGACATATATTTCAGCGTTTATCGGGGGCCAGTTGAGGTATACCTGTATCGGAACGGCAAATATGTCCTGCAGACCATTCCAGTGTCCGTTACCGGTTGGATGAATGCTGTGGCATTCCTTAGAAGCCCTAACCATACTTGTGCGGATCTTGCGGTTCTTGATGGCAATGGCCATCTGCGTCGATACAACTGCCAGTAAGCGGTAACATAAATTATGAATTACAATGATACTTAGAGATTACGGCGACAGTGCATTCAACACTCGCCCCTGTCTACCCCGCCGCCTTGGCCTGCTTTTCACTCGTGATGTTTCCGGCTTTGATTTCTTGCAGCACTTTGCCCAGTTCGGCGTTGCCGTGCCAGCTGAGGAAGCCGCCGTGTTTGGCGATGATGTTTTGCAGGGCTTCGCGGAAGCCGGGGCCGAGGTCTTCACGCTCCAAGGCAAAGGCGACATTGGCGGAGAGGAAGCCTACTTTGTCACCGCAGTCATAAGTGGTGCCTTCAAAGCGCAGGCCGTGGAAGGCCTGGAATTTTGACAGGCTGATCATCGCATCTGTGATTTGGATTTCACCGCCCGAACCGGGCTTGACCTTGGCGATTTCGGCAAAGATTTCGGGCTGTAGAATATAACGGCCGGAGATGATCAGATTGGACGGCGCTTCCTCACGCAGTGGTTTTTCCACCATGGCATCAATCGAGAAATGATTGCCCTGCCAATCTTTGGGCGAGACCACGCCATAGCGATGGACATTTTCCCACGGCGCTTCTTCCACGGCGACGACATTGCCGCCGCCGCGCTCATTATAGACGCGCACCATTTGCGCCAAACACCCGGGCTCACCTTTGATGATCATGTCAGGCAACAGAACGGCGAAGGGTTCGTTGCCCACCAAATTGCGCGCGCACCAGACAGCATGTCCAAGGCCCAAAGGTTCCTGTTGGCGCGTGAAGCTGGTCTGCCCCGCGCCCGGCAGGTCACCCTCCAGAATCGAAAGCTGAATCGTTTTGCCGCGCTTGCGCAAGTTTGCTTCAAGCTCATATTGCTTGTCGAAATGATCTTCGATGACGCCCTTGTTGCGGCCGGTGACGAAGACCAGATGTTCAACGCCAGCCTCGCGCGCTTCATCGACGACGATCTGGATCAAGGGGCGGTCTACCACCGTCAGCATTTCCTTGGGCATGGCCTTGGTGGCGGGCAGAAAGCGCGTGCCGAGGCCTGCCACGGGAAAGACTGCTGTTTTAATGGGACGGATCATTTACTTGCCCTTTACTTTATTTGCGCGTGTCACTGCGCCCGAAGCCTCAGGAGTAATGCACTCTAAACGGGTTCGTGATTTAAGGGAACAAGCTTAAAAATTGGAGAATGCGATGGCGGTGTTGGTGACGGGTGGGGCTGGTTACATTGGCAGCCATATGGTTCTGGCTTTGACGGATGCGGGCGAAAGCGTGGTTGTTCTCGATAATCTCAGCACGGGTTTTGCCTGGGCCGTGGCCCCACAAGCCAAACTGGTCAAAGGCGATATTGCTGATGAAGCGTTGGTTGAGCGGTTGATCAAGGAAAACACGATCGACGCCATCGTGCATTTTGCCGGCTCGATCGTGGTGCCGGATTCCGTTTCTGATCCCTTGGGCTACTACAATAACAACACGGTGAAATCGCGCGCTTTGATGGCGGCGGCGGTCAAAGCTGGTGTGAAGAATTTCATCTTCTCCTCCACGGCGGCGGTTTATGGCAATCCGGAATCCATGCCAGTGTATGAGACGACCGGGCCCGCGCCGATCTCGCCCTATGGCACATCAAAATGGATGACCGAGATGATGCTGCGCGATTCCCATGCGGCTTATGGTTTGAATTATGTGGCGCTGCGCTATTTCAATGTGGCAGGCGCTGACCCCAAGGGCCGCACCGGGCAATCTACGCCGCGCGCCACGCATTTGATCAAGGTGGCTTGCCAAACAGCATTGGGCCAGCGGGCCTCAATGGATGTGTTCGGCACCGACTATGACACGCCGGATGGCACGTGTTTGCGCGACTATATTCATGTTTCTGATTTGATCGCGGCGCATATGGATGCGCTGGCGTATTTGCGCAATGGTGGGGCGAGCGGCATTTTCAATTGTGGCTATGGCAAGGGTTATTCGGTTCTGGAAGTGATCAAGGCAGTGGAACGCGCCTCGGGCGGTCCCGTCCATCATAAGCTCGTGCCGCGTCGGCCCGGTGATCCCGCTGCGATCATTGCCGGGGCTGACCAAGTGCGTAAAGTTCTTGGCTGGGAGCCTAATTATCAAGACCTCGATTTTATCGTGCAATCGGCGCTGGCTTGGGAAAAGCATTTGATGCGCAGGAATGCGGCTTGATATCCCGGTGCAGAAGAAGCAGAACTCACGGACCTTTTTGCACAACGCCTTGCCGAAAACGTATTGACATTGTGAACCAGCGCGGGCCTTGTTAGGTTAACCAATAACCAAAGCTGTGGGAACAGGGCCGCCCCTTAATGCCGACGCAGGAACTTTCCGATCTCATTGGACGCGTTGCGCTGGGTGATCGCGCGGCCTTCCGCTTGCTCTATGATAAGACCAGCGCGAAACTTTTCAGCGTGGTGTTGCGTATCTTGCGCGATAGAGCAGGTGCGGAGGATTGTGTGCAGGAGGTTTACGTTAAGATTTGGAACAATGCCTCGAAATATACAGTTTCGGGCTATAGCCCCATCACGTGGCTGGCGGCAATCGCGCGCTATGACGCCATTGACCGCATTCGTGCCGCTAAAAATCAGGCCGTGGATGTCGAGGACATTGCGGAATTCGCCAGCGATGCGCCAGACCCGGAAGCAATATCCGTTGGGGCATCAGAAATGCGACGCATTACGTTCTGCTTGGACGAGTTGAAGCCGGACCATGCCGCAGCTGTGCGCAGCGCTTATGTCGATGGCTATAGCTATCAAGAGCTGGCTGACCAGTACAAAATGCCGATCAATACCGTCCGCACTTGGCTGCGCCGCAGTTTGCAAAGCCTCAAAGCGTGTCTTGAACGATGACCCAGATCATTCCCATGGAACGCGATGATGACATGCTGGCGGCAGAATATGTGACAGGCATTTTGCCTGCCGCCGAGCGCAGCGCGTTTGAGAAAAGGCTTGCTGGCAGCGCCGCTTTGCGGGCGCAGTTGCGTTCATGGGAAGAGCATTTTATTTCCTTGGTCGACGAGATTGAACCCATTGCTACTCCGCAACATGTTTTGCAGAAAATTGAGGGCAGGTTGTTTGGAAAGCCTGAAGCACAGCCAAGCTTATTGCAGAGCCTGGTTTTCTGGCGCGGTTTGAGTTTTGCGTCACTGGCGGCGCTGGCTGTTGCTGGCACGTTATATTTCCAGCAACCCGTTGGCTTGCCCGGCGCTGGCGTGAATTATGTGGCGGAACTTTCGGCCGCCAATGATGCCATCAAACTTGTGGCTTATTATGATGATCAAAAAGGCCAGATCAAGCTCAACCGCATTGCCGGAACGCCTGCTGCTGGCCGCGCTTTTGAACTGTGGTTGATCCAAGGTAAGAACGCGCCTGTGTCGCTGGGGGTTTTGCCGGGGAGCACAACGGGCACGATTTCACTCAGCCCAACGCTCAAAGCGAAACTCGCCGGATCAATTCTCGCGATCAGCGATGAACCCACGGGCGGGTCACCCACGGGCCAGCCGACGGGTGCAGTTCTGGCAACCGGGAACATTCACGCGATTTAATCACGAATACGTGATCGCTAATCTTTCTGAATTTAGAAACTTCTGAAACTTTCCCACATGCAGGCCCGTTCCTTCTGATGTCCAGACGATAACTGGAAAACAACAGGAGACTATCATGAACGCATTTCGCAAAATTCTTATCTCAACCACTGTGATGTTGGCTGTCGGTGCTGGTGCTGCATTGGCCAACCCAATGGTGGGTGGATCAGCCATGTATCCCGCCAAGAACATCATTCAAAACGCCTTGAACTCAAAAGATCACACGACGCTCGTGGCTGCTGTGAAAGCTGCGGGCCTTGTTGATACCTTGATGAGCCCAGGCCCCTTTACCGTTTTGGCCCCCACCAATGAAGCCTTCGCAGCTTTGCCTGCTGGCACTGTCGACACTTTGTTGAAGCCCGAAAATAAAGCAACTCTGGTCAAGATCCTCACTTGCCATGTCATCTCAGGCAAGGTCATGGCTGGTGCCATCAAGCAGATGGCGAAAGATGACGGCGGTGTGCATGACGTCAAAACCGTTGGCGGCTGCATACTGAAACTCTCGTCCAAAAATGGGATGGTGGATATTACCGACGAAAAAGGTGGCATGGCGCGTGTCACGATCGCGGACGTTCGCCAATCCAACGGCGTGATCCACGTGATCGATCACGTTCTTTTGCCAAATTAATAAAGCCGATCGCGCTGATCCGATTATCTGAGACAGGTCAGCGCGTAATTCACACAACCATCAATCATTCAAACCGCCGTCCGCATCGCGATGGCAAAGGAAAAGATCATGAATATTAATCGCCGTTCGCTCTCCACCGCAGCTTTGCTGACCTCGCTTGTTTTGTCAGGTGCTGCATTTGCCAAGAATCCAGACGTTGGCGGATCTGCCATGTTTGAAGAAAAGAACATTGTTGAAAATGCATTGAATTCAAAAGACCACACAACGCTTGTGGCGGCTGTCAAAGCCGCAGGTCTGGTGGAAACGCTGCAAGGCAAGGGCCCGTTCACGGTTTTTGCGCCGACCAACGAAGCTTTCGCCGCGCTGCCAGCAGGCACTGTTGAAACGCTGCTCAAGCCTGAAAATAAAGACAAGCTTGTTAAGATTTTGACATGCCATGTTGTGGCCGCCGCTGCCATGGCAGCTGATGTCAGCAAGATGGCCATGGCTGATGGTGGCAGCCATGAAGTGACTACCGTTGGCGGCTGCAAGCTCAAGCTTTCAGTCAAAGACAATTTGGTCATGATCACTGACGAAGCAGGCGGAACGGCGATGGTGACCATCGCAGACGTGAAGCAATCGAACGGTGTCATCCATGTCATCGATCACGTTTTGCTTCCAAAAATGTAATTACAGCGTGCCGTAAGCCCCCTCTCGGCACGTCACTTACTTGCAGTCGGCATTCTCCCGAGGCCGACTGCAAGTTTTCGCGTTGGTGTTGAAGAAAGATTTCGTCTCATGTGCGTGATGCGGTGGTTGATCATCTTGCTCTACATCGTCGCGGGCGTTCTTCACATTCTGCTCCCCGCGCCATTTTTGTCGATTACACCCAGCTGGGTGCCATGGCCCGTCACAGTGATTTTTGTTACAGGCTTATGCGAAATTGCGGGCGCAGTCGGGCTTCTTTTTCCACAGCTGCGAAAGTTTGCGGGCGTCGCCTTGGCGCTTTATGCGATTGCTGTTTTTCCGGCGAATATCAATCATGCCATCCAAGATTTGGGTCTCGCTCATCCTCTTCTCGGTTGGGGCTATCACATTGCCAGACTTGCGCTCCAGCCCGTTCTGGTCTGGGCCACGTTGTGGTCATCGCAAGTGATCAAGTGGCCTTTGGATTTCGGAAAATAGGCGTGAACTCGTGTCTGTTGACGGCTTGTAATCTTCGATAAATGCTGCCCCGATTGCGGCCCTAGCGCTGGTTTGTGGATTTGTGCTTGGATAGCGCAAAAATGCTCTATTTCAGTTCAGCGAGCTTCAGAATGACACAGACATTTAAAGAACTTGATCACACTGCAATGGAAGGTGGGGGCTTTTATAACAAGAACTCGGCCCTACAAGCATCCGGCATATCGCTCTTAATGCCGTTGTGGGCAAAGGTTTGCCAATCCGTGGGTTGCTCTGGTGCCCCGTTGGCGGTGGTTGACTATGCATCATCGCAAGGGCGCAATTCCATGCAGCCGATCAAATTTGCCATTGAAACTTTGCGCCAGCGCATAGAGCCAAACACAGCGATCGAAGTTTTTCACACTGATCTTCCTTCCAACGATTTTGCAGCCTTGTTTCATGCTCTGCAAGATGATGAAAATAGCTATATGGCGGGCGCTTCAAACGTGTTTCCGGCCGCAATTGGGCGTAACTATTTTCAGCCGTTGTTCGCTCCGGGGCGGGTTCATCTGGGATGGAACACCTTTTCCATGCAGTGGCTCAGTCGCAATCCCGTGGAAACACCTGACCACGTTTTGTCGGGCTTGAGCCAAGTTTCCGAAGTGGCCGAAGCGGTGAAGGCACAACAGGCCGAAGATTGGAAGCGCTTTCTGGAAGTTCGTGCTGTCGAAATGCGGGCTGGTGCAAAACTACTGACGGCGTTTACCGGAAAAGTAGACGGCATCTCTGGCTGGGAATGGCTGTGTGGAGAACTTTGGGAGGCGCTGGAAGACATGGGCCGCGCCGGCCAGTTTTCAATAGATGAACTTCGCCGACTTACAATTCCGATTGGCTTTCGAACTGAGGAAGAGATCAAGGCACCCTTCGTGCTGGCCGGACATTTTGCCAGGCTGGGACTTGAATGCGTAGAGTTTCACAAAATTCCTGATCCGTTTTGGAGCGACTATCAAATTTCCTTGGATCAAGATCTGCTGGCCCAGCGCCATGCCGACCTGACACGCGCTTGGGCGGCACCGACGCTTATGGCTCAGATTGACCCAACACGCGACAAAGCAGCATTGATGGAAGATTTGTTTAAGCGATTTGCACGGCGCCTGGCCGCTAACCCGAAAAGACACGAGCCATGGATGGTCGTCGCCATCCTTTCAAAAAGCTTGTAGTGGCGGCTCCGCTGCATTGATGGCGGGTGCGGCCGCAATGATCGCTTAGAAAGGCTAAATCATTTCATCAAATCGCCATTCATTGATAGCATTCCATGATTCTATTTGGGGACGAATTGATGAAACGCAGATTATTTTTAGGCCTCGCTTTGGCTTCAGCACTTGCAACGCCGGCGCGGGCGGAGGCGAAGTTTGAGGCTTTTATTCAATCCTTGTGGCCACAGGTGAAGGCGGCTGGGTTTTCACGGGCGCTGTTTGATGCTGCATTTAAGGGCATTACCGAGGCTGATCCCGTTGTGATCAAGCTGGCGGACAACCAGCCCGAATTTAAATCCACCACGTCGGAGTATCTCGACAAAACCGTCACACCTGCGCGTATTGCACAAGGCAAGGCGAAGCTGGATGAAGATGGCGCTTTGCTTTCGGCCATTTCAGCAAAATATGGCGTGGATAAGCGGGCACTCTTGGGCATCTGGGGCATCGAGTCCAACTACGGCCACGAAATGGGTTCGATGTCCGTCATGCGCTCGCTGGCCACTTTGATTTATTATGGCAATAAGAAGCAATATGCGCGCGAGCAGTTGATCGCCGCCTTCACCATTTTGAAACGCGGCATTCGCAGTCCGGATAATTTCACCGGCTCGTGGGCGGGTGCTTTGGGCCACACGCAATTCATTCCCACGACCTATCTCGCATCTGCTGCGGATTGGGATGGCGATGGCAAGAAAGATATTTGGGGTTCGAAAGCCGATGCCTTGGCCTCCACCGCGCATTATCTTTCGCAATCTGGTTGGAAGGCGGACAGGCCCTGGGGCTGGGAAGTCAAGCTGCCCGATGGTTTTGACCGTGGCCTCATCGGCCGGGCGCATTGGAAGACTGTTGCGGAATGGGAGCGCGCGGGTGTGAAGCCCGCGATTGGCGATCAATTCTCTGCACCTGCTGCCAAGGCCTTTGTGATGATCCCGCAGGGCATTGATGGCCCGGTGTTTCTGATCACGCAGAATTTCCTCGCATTGCTCGCTTATAACTACAGTCATGGTTATGCCTTGGCCGTGGCCATGTTGGGCGACAGGATTGCGGGTGGGCCCAAAGTGCAAACAGCATGGCCGGCGCAGAATGTTGATTTGACGTTCAAGGAACGCGTTGAAATGCAAGACCGGCTGACCAATGCAGGCTTTGACACCAGTGGGGCCGATGGCCGCTTTGGGGCCAAGACCTATGAGGCGGTTTTGGCTTATCAGAAAAAAATGGGCATGGCGCTGGATGGTTTTCCTTCGCGCAAGGTGCTTGAGCGTTTGCGCGGGGCGAAGTAGCATCACATTATGCGCAAGTTGCTTTTTGTTTTCATGGTTTTCTTATTTCCGGGAATTGCGGCGGCGCAAGATCAGACGCCGCTCATTGCCGCGCAGCCGCTCGATCAACAAACGCAGAGCGATGTGCAACGCATTTTAGTGATTGGTGATCAGATGGCGGGCGGCATGGGCGCTGGCATCTCACGCATGGCTGAAAGCGATGGTTCCATTCAAGTGGTCAATCGCTTCAATGAATTTTCCGGCCTGTCGCGGCCTGAGATTTATGATTGGGCAGCGGCCATTCCGAAGATGGCGGAGAATAAGAGTTTCACGGACGCCTTTGTTTTGATGGGTCTGAATGACAGGCGCGATATGCGCGGGGCTGATAAGATTTTGCGTTTTGGCACGCCAGAATGGACCGCGCAGTATGCGCAACGCATCGATGCGGTGCTTGATGCGCTGAGCCAACAACAGATCAAGGTCTACTGGATGGGCGAACCGCCGATGGGTGATGCAGGTCTTGATGCAGATATGCAGGCTCTGACGGCGCTGGCGAAAGAACATGTGACGGCCAAGGGCGGCAGCTTCATTGATCTGCGCACGCCGTTTCTGGGGCTGGATGGAAAATACAATGAGCGCGGGCTGGATGATACGGGCGCTGATCGACGCTTGCGTGAGAGCGACGGCATCACTTTTTTCAAAGTCGGCAACAACCGTCTCGGGCAGATTGCTTTGGCGGCGTTGAAGGGAATGGCGCCCATCTCGCCAGCGCCCGCAGTCCCCGCCGTTCCTGATGTTGCGGTTCAGGTTGCTCCGGCGCTGCCCACGCCTGACGAAGCCAATGTTGAAACGCTGTTTGCGCAGCAGGGGGTGGATGGCCCGGTTCTGGCGCAGGGCGGCGGCGCCTTGGCAAATGCCGTTGCTGCTGACGCGGCAACGCGGGCCGCGGACAAGGCCAGCAGCATTGGCATTGGTGCTTCAAAGGGCAGTAATGCCGATGCGTTGTTTACCACGGGAATTGCAGCTGCTGCTCCGGCGGGGCGCTTTGATGATTTTAGCGTTGCAGCTGGTTCTGCACCCTCACCCTGAGGATGGTAAGTTATTCCATAAACCAGCCATGGCTGACAACGAGGGACTGTCCCGTCAACGCATTGGTTTCAAACGCAGCAAATGTGAAGGCGATTTCGGCGACGTCTTCCACCGTCGTGAATTCGTGATCGACAGTGCCGCCCAACATGATGGTCTTGATCACTTGATCTTCAGTGATGCCCAGCGCTTTGGCTTGTTCGGGGATTTGCTTTTCGACCAGTGGCGTTTTCACAAAGCCGGGGCAGATGACGTTTGAGCGCACGCCGTGGGCGGCACCTTCTTTGGCGATGACTTTGTTTAAACCGATGAGACCGTGTTTGGCTGTCACATAGGCTGATTTCAAGGGCGAGGCTTCTTTGGAATGGACCGAACCCATGAAAATGATTGAACCTGAGTTTTGCTTATACATATGCGGCAACACGGCCTTTGAGGTTAAAAATGCGCCGTCCAAATGGATGGCCAGCATCTTCTTCCAATCGGCAAAGGGATAATCTTCCAGCGGGTGAACGATTTGAATGCCTGCGTTGGAGACGAGCACGTCCACCGTGCCCCATGCTGCAACAACCGATGCAACGCCAGCATTCACCTGATCTTCGTTGGTCACATCCATGGCCACGGCCATGGCCATGCCGGGCTTGGTGGTGTTGATCAAAGCGGCAGTGGCATTGGCGGCGTCGAGATTGAGATCGGCGATCACAACTTTTGCGCCTTCTTTGGCGTAGCGTTCGGCAATGGCCTGGCCGATACCTGATGCAGCGCCAGTGACAATGCAGACTTTGTTATTGAGATTCATTTTTGGTTCCTCAGTCTTTCATATAATCGTGAACAACTTCGCCCAATCCCAAGGTGAGATCGGCAAGAATGTGGGTGGCGGAGAGAACTTCGCGTACGGGCAATTCGGCTACGGGGGCCAGCGCGTGGTCGAAGAGTTCGAGCCCCGCAGGGCCCGTCCAAGCGCCTTTGACGTTGATGTCTGTCAGATAATAGCGCACCAACTCGCAAATGCGCGGTGTGCAATCGACATGCGGAATAATTTTGATCAGGAAGCTGGGCGCTTCCATGCTAGCTTTCACTTTGGCGGCGTCGAGCGTGTTGTGCTTATAGCCCATAGTGCCATTGGCCACGCGTAATGTGCCGTAGTCCAGGGTGCCGATGAGCGTATCTTTTTCTGCAACAAGTTTTGGAGAGGCGAGCTTTTTGGGAAAGCCCCAAATTTCGCGGCCGCCTGCAATGGGTGAATCATCGTCCAAATACATCGAATGCACAAAACCACCCGCCACGCCATTGAATGTGACGGGAATCACCTGGCCGCTTTCGGTGTAATTTCCAAAGCCCGTTGAATCAGGCATGCGGATGAATTCATATTTCACGATCGGATCGGTGATCTGCAACGGCTCTGGCACCACGGCGCGTAAAGCATCCATATCGGTGCGATAATTGATGATCATATATTCGCGGTTCACAAAGCGATAGGGCCCGCGCGGATAGCTCGGATTGGTCAGCGGCATGGCGAAGGCTTTGGCCTTCACATCAGTCAAATTCATTTTTAGGTTTCCTACCGTGATCGAAAGTCACCATACCATTGGCTGGAATATGGCGCGCCTTCCAAGCTTTGCTGTGCAGTGAATTCATGACGTCTTTGTGGCCAGCTTTCCAAAGTTCATCCATGGAAAGACGCGAGAACTCATTATCTTTAGATTGGGTGTCAGTTTCCGTGGGACGATTGATGATGTGCATCACGGTGATGGCGCTGACACGGGAGCTCTCCATCAGCAGTTTTGCATCTGGATCATTGCGAAGGCTTTCGGGCAGCTTTTTGAGAAGCTTCTGTGCCGCCATACGCAAGCGATGATCTGCTTCTGCCGCAGCGGTGACCATGCGGGTGCGGCTGGAAAAGCGTATTTCTTTTTCACGTTCTGCTGCTTCCAAGATGGTGCGGGGCAAGTCTCCGCGCGCCGAAAACAGATCAACCTGATAAATGCAGAGACTATCTATCGCGTTAGCGCTGTCGATCACATGATAGAGTGGTGTATTGGAGACTAGGCCACCATCCCAATAATATTCACCTTCAATCAACACCGGTGGAAAGCCCGGTGGCAAGGCACCAGATGCCAGAATGTGATCGGCGGTGATGCGATCCTTCTTTGTGTCGAAATAGCGGAAGTTTCCGGTTTTCACATTCACCGCGCCAACGCTCAGGTGGGTTTGGCCATGGTGCAGCAGTTCAAAATCCACCAGTTCGTTCAATGTGTTGCGCAGAGGCGATGTATCGTAAAAACTGATTGCACTTTCACTGCCCGGCCATGAGAAGAAAGGCGACACAAGGTGTGGCGCGTAAAATCCGGGTACGCCAAACATCGTGGACAACATGCTGCTTGATTCATTGAACATGGTGCGCCCTTGCACGCCGGGAAAAAGTGATGTGCCTTGGAGGCCTGATGAGACCTTGTGCCAAAAGGCTTTGAGGCGCGGCACGCGATTTTCTGGCTTGTTGCCCGCAATAATGCTGGCATTGATCGCGCCGATTGAAATTCCCGCGATCCACTCAGGCTCTTGGCCTGCGGATTGGAGGGCTTCATAGGCACCTGCTTGATAGGCCCCTAAGGCACCGCCACCTTGCAGGACCAGAATTCGTTTCTCGACAGGTTCATGTTGCATTGCACCATAGTAGGGCATTTTGATCTGTCAGGGAAATGAAAGTTTGTTGACCTTCAGATAACGGTGGCGATTCGCCTGCCCGCGACAAAGAAGGGTGGTTGCGGCGTGTTGGCAGTTCCGATAGGGAAAGATTAGTTGAATCATTTGTCGAGGACCCAGATGGCAAACCACTCCAACTCTTCCCAACCCGTTGTTCAGGGCATGGCTGCTCATGATGCAACCTACAAAGGCTTTTTAAATGGCTCTGCCACAGCGGGCTTGGTTTGCCTCTATATCCTGGTGGCGCTGGTGACGTTCCGCTTCGTGGATTACCCACTTGATATGTTTGTTGGCTTTGGCGGAATCATTGTCGGCGTGATCGCATCGATGATCGGCCTGAGGGCTGGCGGCAAGTGGCTTCTCCCGGTTGTCATCCTAGTGCTCTACGGCCTGTTCGTGGCCAATAACGTTCACATGTCATAAATGGATCATTGTTGATGAAGTTAGCGGTTCCTGCTGAGAGCATTCCGGGCGAAAGCCGTGCGGCGGTTTCCGCCGAAGCCGTGAAGGCCTATGTGAAAAAAGGATTTGCCGTTGCGGTGCAGGCCGGCGCTGGTGCGGGTGCCAATATTTCTGATGCGCAATATCAAGAGGCTGGGGCCAGCATCGCCAAAGGCGTTGATGTGGTGAAGAATGCGGATGTTGTTTTGTCGGTGCGCCGCCCGTCTGATGCGGTTCTGAAGGCCATGAAAAAAGGCGCAGTGTTGGCAGCAGGGTTGGAACCTTATGGCGAGCGCAAGGGGCTTGAGGCCATTGCCAAGAGCGGTGTTACCGCGTTTGCCATGGAATTGATGCCGCGCATTTCGCGTGCTCAATCAATGGATATTCTTTCGTCTCAGGCCAATCTCGCGGGTTATAAGGCGGTTATCGATGCGGCAGCGTATTTCGGCCGGGCCATGCCGATGATGATGACGGCGGCGGGCACGGTGCCTGCGGCAAAAGTTTTCATCATGGGGGTTGGCGTTGCAGGCTTGCAGGCCATTGCCACGGCGCGGCGCTTGGGGGCCATTGTTTCAGCCACAGATGTGCGCAAGGCTACCGAAGAACAGGTGAAGTCACTGGGGGCTAAATTCGTCTTTGCCGATGTGGCAGATGCGGCCACGTCGGGTGGTTATGCCAAAGAGCTTTCTGCCGAAGACAAGGCCAAGCAGGCAAATCTGGTGGCCGACCATGTGAAGACGCAAGACATTGTGATTACCACGGCGCTGATCCCCGGGCGGCCTGCGCCTGTTTTGATCACAAAGGAAATGGTCGAGAGCATGAAGCCCGGTTCAGTGATTGTCGATTTGGCGGTGGAACGCGGCGGCAATTGCCCACTTTCAAAGCCCGATCAGATTGTGGTGCACAAAGGCGTTTCGATTATCGGCACATTGAACCTCGCTGGTAAACTTGCGGGCAATGCCACGCCGTTGTTTGCCAAAAACCTTGCCAACTTTGTTGATACGATGATCGGAAAGGATGGAAAGCTGGCCATCAATTTTGATGACGATCTGATCAAA
Source organism: Aestuariivirga sp. (assembly GCA_043782835.1). Lineage (GTDB taxonomy): Bacteria > Pseudomonadota > Alphaproteobacteria > Rhizobiales > Aestuariivirgaceae > Aestuariivirga. The sequence goes on along the minus strand of JAYWAB010000136.1, from coordinate 6,256 downwards.
GGCACAATGATCGCCAAGGACGGGGTGCTGGTGCATCCGATGTTTAAATAATGTCCTCGCCCGCTTGCGCGAGTGGACAATAGGAGCAAATATGGAACATCTCGTTGATCCCTTCGTCTATCTCTTCTCGATCTTCGTGCTGGCGGTTTTTATCGGCTATTATGTGGTGTGGAATGTGACACCGGCTTTGCACACGCCGCTGATGTCGGTCACCAATGCCATCTCATCGGTCATCGTGGTGGGGGCATTGCTGGCGGTGGGGGCAGGAGCCATTGCCTCGGGCTCTACGGCAGCGATGATCTTTGGTTTTCTCGCGCTGGTTCTGGCCTCGGTCAATATTTTTGGCGGCTTCCTGGTGACCAATCGTATGTTGGCCATGTATAAGAAGAAAGAAAAATAAGATGAGCGCTTCACTCGCAGCCCTGTTCTATTTGGTTTCTGGCGCGCTTTTCATCATGGCGTTGCGGGGGCTTTCATCGCCCGCCACATCGCGGCGCGGCAATAGCTATGGCATGATCGGCATGGCTTTGGCTGTGCTCACCACGCTGGCCATTTCCGCACCGACCAATCCGCTGATCTGGCTTCTGATCATTGCGGGCATCGCCATCGGCGGCAGTATTGGCGCTTACATGGCGCGCAAAATTGCGATGACGGCCATGCCGCAGCTTGTTGCCGCGTTTCACTCACTCGTCGGTTTGGCAGCGGTGTTTGTGGCGGCGGCTGCGTTTTATGCGCCCGACGCTTTTGGGATTGCCACCGATGGTGTGATCCATGCGCAGAGCCGCATTGAAATGGCCTTGGGTGTTGCCATTGGTGCGATCACTTTTACAGGGTCTATCATTGCGTTTTTGAAACTCGATGGCCGCATGTCGGGTGCGCCGATCATGTTGCCCGGGCGGCATCTGATCAATATCGCCTTGGCTGTGGCTCTCGTTGCTTCGATGGCGATGTTCTTCACGGCGACTTCGCCAATGTTGTTCTGGGCCATTGTGGTATTCTCGCTGGTGCTTGGTCTATTGCTCATCATCCCGATCGGCGGTGCTGACATGCCCGTCGTCGTATCGATGTTGAATTCTTATTCGGGCTGGGCCGCCGCGGGCATTGGCTTTACCTTGCATAATACCGCTTTGATCATCACCGGCGCTCTGGTGGGTTCATCGGGTGCCATTCTCTCTTACATCATGTGCAAGAGCATGAATCGCAGTTTCATCTCGGTCATTCTCGGCGGCTTTGGTGGGGCGACGGCGGGGCCTGCTGCTGGTGGCGAGGCCAAGCCCGTCAAACAAGGTTCAGCCGAAGATGCGGCCTTCATGATGAAGAACGCTTCAAGCGTGATCATCGTTCCGGGTTACGGAATGGCCGTGGCGCAAGCGCAACATGCGCTGCGCGAAATGGCCGATCATTTGAAAGCTTCTGGTGTGACGGTGAAATACGCCATTCACCCTGTCGCTGGCCGTATGCCAGGGCATATGAACGTACTGCTTGCTGAAGCCAATGTGCCTTATGATGAAGTGTTTGAGCTTGAGGATATTAATTCTGAATTCGCACAGGCCGATATTGCCTTTGTGATCGGCGCCAATGACGTGACCAATCCATCAGCCAAGGACGATCCGACATCGCCCATCTTCGGTATGCCGGTTCTGGAAGTGTGGAAGGCCAAGACCGTGATGTTCATCAAGCGTGGCATGTCGTCTGGCTATGCCGGCGTAGACAACGGCCTGTTCTGGCGTGACAACACTTTGATGCTGTTTGGTGACGCCAAGAAGATGACGGAAGAGATCAATAAGGGGATGGGGTGATTGGTTTAGATGTTGCATCAGTTGAAGATGCGGCGGCGATGAGCGCTTTAACGCGGCATGTTATTCGGGTTGTGAATGCCAAGGACTATACGCCGCAAGAAGTCGATCATGCCTGCGAAAAATTTTCGCCTGAATATTTTGAAAGCAAAATTGCCTGCCGGATTTTTTATAAGGCTACTCTGGCGGACGAGATCATTGGTCAGGCGAGTTTTGGTGATGGAAAGATTCATACCTTGTTTGTGCACCCACAATTTCATGGCCAAGGCATTGGTGCCAAGCTGCTCGCCAAACTTGAAATCGCTGCGTTTGATGCAAAGATTTTTAAGATTTCGGTTGCATCGTCAGTAGCAGCCAAAGGTTTTTATGAGAAGTTTGGGTTTTCGACGCGGGGAATCGAGAATGGCCCATTTGGAGTCACATTCGCGATGGAAAAGTTTCTCGGCGTGATCACCGCGATTGAAAGGCCGCGCTTGCCGTCCAGCACTTCAGCGAAGCCAAGAAGATGACTGAAGAGATTAATAAGGGGATGGGGTAAAGTTTAGAGTTGAAACGCAGCCCTAACCAATTGCGGGCAATGTGATGGGCTGTGTAGGGCAACTGTATGGCGCATCAACCAAACCACTAACCTTCTACATTCAATTATTTTTTCCTCGATTAACCATGTGTCAAATTCCTCCAACTTGACAAAGTTTGCATAGGATTCTGTCTCGTAGAGGGGGAAGTCAAAGTCCGGACTTAGCTGGCTTCTGGCTAGGATGCGGGCGAAAATATGTGTTCCGTCGTCCCAAAGCGTAAAGACTTCTTGTTGCCCGACATTAACTCGGAATGTTTGTTTAAGTGGATGTAACAGTGAAACAGACCAAAACTTTACTTCTGTTCCGGGCGCATCTGGTATGCACCGCTCTATGAAAACTCGAAGTGCGGCAAGTGCATTTCCGTTACTAGGTGCCATTTTGAATTTCGCAAAACTTCTCCCCTTTTTGTTTTCAAGCAAGGGCCAATCTTGCCATTTGCATTTAGGTGCTATCCGCTGCCCGGCCAAGAATTTTTCAGTGTCTTTCGGGGTGAAGACCAAGTCAAAGGGAACGGTCTTCGCGGAAGAAGTGGCGAACTTGATATTTAATGTAGTTGAAGGATATCGTTCCTCCATTTTCTTTATCAAGGTCTTCTCAATTGGATCGAGGTTAGCGGCACCCACGGGCTGAAAGGATGCATAAGCAATGTCCCGATAGTTTTTCCAATGCTGCCGCAATCTGCTTCTGACATTGACGGCTTGACCCACGTAAGAATGGCCATTTTCAGTAATCCAAACATAGACGCCAGTGGCGGCAGCATTTCTCCATTTGGAGTTACTTGACAATTCAGTAGAGAATCCATCTTCTGGACTTATGAAATCCGTGAACCCCAGCTCTTGGGCGTGCATCACCCATCTCTGAAATTCATCTCTTACAAATCCAATTTGTTTCGCGCCGCTTTACCCTTTGGAGGCTTCCCAGCAGTTTCAAAGAGAATTCTGAGCTTGCTTCCCGTGGCCTCCGCAATTCTCTGCAGCGTGCGTGCAGAAGGAAGCGCCTTGCCGCTTTCCAGTCTGGCGATTGTGCTTTGCGTCGTTTTCATTTTTGCGGCCAGTTGCTCTTGCGTCAGCCCGGCACGTGACCGCGCCGCGATCATCGCAGAAGCAAGTGCAAACTCTTCTTCAAGCGCGTCATATTCCTTGCGATAGGCTGCATCTTTCGTCCAGCCTTTGTGTAGATCGGAAACCTTTTTCATCGTACCTCCTTGGCCCGTTGGCGGGCGATTTCCAATTCACTCTTGGGTGTCCTTTGGGTCTTCTTGATAAACACTCGAACGATCACCATGCGCTTGCCACTTGCGGTCACGTAGAGCGCCCTTGATATTCCGTCCCGACCTGTAATGCGCAGTTCCCAAAGCTTGTCATCAAGATGCTTGACAGCATCTCGCGGCAAAGCTTCAAAACCATGCTGCTCGACTAGATTTGAAAGGCGAACAAGCCTCGCACGCATGTCTGCAGGGAGTTGGACAATCTCACTTTCAACCAAGTTGTTGAGTACGAGCACTTTCCATGTCATTGGCGGAATATAGCAAAAAAGAGATATGGACGCAAGGCGTTCCAATAACCTCTTTTCCCCTCTCCCCCTTTGCATCTGAATCGTCTACAGTGTTCCTGAGGCACGGTTTAAAGGCGGAATGAAATGGCGCAGGAAGCGATAATTGTCGAACAGCCGCGGGTTCATTTGCTGCATATGGTGGTGTTCACCATTGTGGTGGCGGTGATTGCGGCGGTGCTTTTCCCGAATATTAAAAATGCTTTTATGTCCAACCCCGGCCTCAATGGTTTGATCGTTGCAGCCCTGATTTTGGGCACGCTTTATGCCTACCGCATGGTGTGGCGGCTGTTTCCGGAAGTGAATTGGCTCAATGGCTTTCGTATGGGCGAGGGCAGTTCTGAACCGGCACCTCACTTGCTGGCACCCATGGCCACGCTTCTGGGCGATGCTTCGGGGCGCACCGTGTTATCGACGCAGACAATGCGCTCAATGCTCGACTCGCTGGCGTCGCGGCTTGATGAGTCGCGCGACTTGCTGCGCTATCTTGTGGGCCTGCTGATTTTCCTTGGGTTGCTTGGCACGTTCTGGGGGCTTCTCGCCACGGTGACTTCAGTGGGCGATGCCATTCGCGGGCTGGATGTCACCTCGGCACAATCAGCCAGCGTGTTTGAGGAATTGAAGAATGGCTTGCAAAAGCCTTTGCAAGGCATGGGGCTTTCGTTTTCGTCTTCGCTGTTTGGCCTTGCCGGTTCATTGATCCTTGGTTTTCTTGATCTCAAAGCATCCCAAGCGCAGAACCGTTTTTATCATAATCTTGAAGACTGGCTGACAACGATCACCGATGTTCAGGCGGGCGAGGGCGGTGGCACAATGATGCCTGCGTTCTTGCGGATCGATTTGCAGAACTTGCAAAAATCGATTGAGCGGCTGGGCACGCATCTTGATCAACGCGGCGCTGCCCCCGTGATGGCGGCCAGCAATGGCAGCGCGGATACGGCGACAGAAGAACTGGCTGACGCTGTGGCCAATCTGGTGCAGCAGATGCGCGATGAACAAAAGATGGTGCGGCAGTGGATTCAATCGCAGCAAGTGCAGCAGAGCGAAATTCAGCGCTTGCTCATTCGCACGGCGGGGAAATAAAAACCGCCATGGCTGGACCGCTTTCCAGACGCCGTCGTTCAGAAGAGCCGCCTTATTGGCCGGGCTTTGTTGATGCTATGGCGCAGCTGCTGCTGGTTATTACGTTTCTGCTTTCGGTGTTCATGATTGCGCAGTTCCTTTTGGCGCGGCAGATTTCGGGGCAGGATTCGGCCTTGGGACAATTGCGGTCACAGATTGCAGAACTTACGCAGTTGTTGGCACTGGAGAAAGGTGCCAAGGCGGATTCGGATGCGCAGCTGCTGGCGCTGACCGATGATCTCAATGCGCAGAAAGCCAAGGCAGCGGATCTGCTCAGCAGTTTGCAGGCCGAGAATAACAAGGGCGCTGGCGCTGGCAATACGATTGCGGGATTGCAGACGGCATTGGACGGCGAGAAGAAATTGTCATCGGAAGCGTTGGCCAAGGTTGAATTGCTCAACCAGCAGATTGCGGCGATGCGTCGGCAGCTGGCCACGATTTCTTCCCTGCTGGATGATTCTGAGGCGCGCAACAAAGGTTCTGAAACGCAGATTGCCGATCTGGGGCGCAGGCTCAACACAGCCTTGGCCCAAAAGGTGGAAGAGCTTTCGAAATATCGCTCCGAGTTCTTTGGCCGCTTGCGGCAAATTCTTTCACAGCGGCCCGATATTCTGGTGGTGGGCGACAGATTTGTGTTTCAGTCGGAAGTGCTGTTTCCCAAGGGCAGCGCTGAGATGAATGATGCGGGCAAAGTGGAGATGGCGAAACTTGCAGATGCTTTAAAACAGCTTGAGCGCGAAATCCCATCCGACCTGCCATGGGTTTTGCGCGTGGATGGCCATACGGATAATGATCCCATCGTGCAGGGCCGCAGCTTTGCCTCGAATTGGGAGCTTTCATCAGGGCGCGCCATTTCAGTGGTCAAGTTCCTTGTCGCGCAAGGTGTGTCCGCCAATCATCTGGTGGCTGCGGGCTTTGGTGAGTTTCAGCCCTTGGTGGCGGGCGACAGCGAGGATGCAAAATCGCAGAACCGCAGGATTGAGCTGAAGCTGACGGAGAGGTGAGTTTCCGTCCTCGCCCGCTTGCGGGAGAGGAAAGGGGCCTGTCCTCCGTCGCTTTAGCGAGGGTGGATGGGATAGGTGAGGGAGGCTGGGCACTGCGTTGCCCTCATCTCCCCCATCCAGCTTCGCCGGATGGGTCCCCCTCTTCTCCCGTTGAAGAAACGGGAGAAGGCAAAGAACTCAAACACTAAACTGAAGCTTCGCCAAC
>JAYWAB010000135.1:0-28855 GCA_043782835.1 Aestuariivirga sp. | reverse complement strand
CGGCAGCATCGGGTTGAAAGCGCCGATCACATCGATGAACTTGCCATCACGTGGCGAAGTCGCCGCAGCAACCACGATGTGATAATAAGGACGCTTCTTAGAGCCAGCGCGGGCCAAACGGATTTTCAGTGACATTTAGTTCTCCTTTAATGTTTATTGCTTGAAATTAGTTTTGCTATTTCTTCTTCCCCAAGCCTGGGAAATTCTTGAACGGATTGCCGCCACCAAGCCCCGGCAATTTTGGCATGCCGCCGCCCGGAAGGCCCTTCATCAACTCATCCATGCTGGGCATCTTCGGCATACCGCTGCCAGCTGCACCGCCGCCCGCATTCATCATGTCTTTGAGCTCTGGCGGCAGGGAATTGGGATCCATGCCCGCAAGCTCTTTCTGCATGGCTTCCATCTCGGCCTCCGATGGCATGGCCTTGCCACCCATCATCTTGCCGAGCAGGCCCTTGCCCGAACCCATCTGCTTCATCATCTCGGCCATCTGCAGGTGCATTTTCAGCAGCTTGTTGATGTCTTCAACCTTGGTGCCGGAGCCCGCCGCAATGCGCTTCCTCCGCTTACCATCAATGATCTTCGGGTTGCGGCGCTCGGCCTTGGTCATCGAACCGATGATGGCGAGCTGGCGGTTGAACACCGTCTTGTCGAGATCAGCGCCTTCCAGCTGCTTTGAAATCTTGCCCATGCCGGGCAGCATTTTCATGACACCACCCATGCCGCCGAGCTTTTGAATCTGTTGCAGTTGATCAGAAAGATCGTTCATGTCGAACGAACCCTTGCGCATCCGCTCGGCGATCTTGCGGGCCTTCTCATGGTCAATATTCTGTGCGGCTTGCTCAACCAGCGAAACCACGTCGCCCATGCCCAGAATGCGCCCAGCGATACGGTCCGGGTGGAAGTCTTCCAACCCATCCAGTTTTTCGCCGGTACCCAAGAGCTTGATTGGTTTGCCTGTAACGGCGCGCATCGACAGCGCCGCACCGCCACGGCCATCGCCGTCAATACGCGTCAGCACTATGCCGGTGATGCCAATTTTTTCGTCGAAGCTCCGTGCCAAATTCACCGCGTCCTGCCCCGTCAAAGAGTCAGCAACCAGCAAAGTTTCCTTGGGCTTGCAAATATCGCGCACCGAAGCGGCTTCAGCCAGCAACTCTTCATCAATGTGAAGGCGACCAGCGGTGTCGAGCATCACCACGTCATAAGCGCCCTTGCGCGCTTCGCTCATGGCGCGCTTGGCAATTTGCAACGGCGTCTCGCCCTTGACGATGAGAAGCGTATCAACTTTGACTTGCTTGCCGAGAATCTCAAGCTGCTCCTGCGCGGCGGGGCGGCGTGTATCGAGCGAGGCCATCAACACCTTGCGCTTCTCACGCTCCGAAAGACGTTTGGCGATCTTGGCGGTGGTGGTGGTTTTGCCAGAGCCCTGCAGGCCCACCATGAGAATGGCCACGGGCGGTGAGGCGCGCAGATTCAAGGCCGATTGGTCAGAGCCCAAAGTCTCAACCAAAGTGTCATGCACGATCTTGATGACCATCTGGCCCGGCTTGATCGACTTGACGACTTCCTGGCCAACCGCGCGCTCACGCACTTTTTCGGTGAAGCTCTTCACAACCTCAAGCGCAACGTCCGCCTCAAGCAGGGCGCGACGCACTTCGCGCATCGCCGCATCAACATCCTCAGCCGAAAGCGCCCCGCGCCCGGTGAGCTTGTCGAAAATGCCAGATAGCCGCTCGCTTAAGGTTTCAAACATTCTTTCTCTTCTTCACTTCTGTCCCCCTCGCCCGCAAAGCGGGAGAGGGAAGGGGCCCATGTGCAACATGGGAAGGGTGAGGGGCCGCTGCCAGCCCCCGCCCCTCATCTTTCCCATGCCCGCTTGCGCGGCCACGGGCCCCTGTCTCCTCCCGCAAGCGGGCGAAGACATCAAACATTACGCAAAACGAAACGACACCCGGGAGCGAAACTCGCTGCCGGATGTTGGCTTTTGAACCTCCCGGGAATAAGAACCCCATGTGCAAAAAAGCCGAAAAGACGAATGCAATGCGTCTGAATAGGCGCGGACATAGGGGAAATGGGGGCAGGAGTCAAATCTTCACAAGTGAGGCATCAACTTTTGGCACACTTCTCTTATCACCCAGCCTTCTAGAAATTCACTGTTCGAGACGGCCCTATAGAGCTCGGATAAATGTGTCTTAGAAAGTTGCCCGCAAAGTTTTAGTTTTGAGTCGTCGAGCTCTTGTTGGTCATAGCCAACTAAACCGCTCACAAAGCTGACTTCTAGGGGGAAAAACTCATAGTCTTTTTTGTATAGTGGATATCCGTCATCCAGATTGTTCTTATTGATAAACAAAAAACCATGACCCTCGAGCCGCCACCCCAACTCTCCTATGTATAAATGATATTTCGGACGCGACTGATGCCCTGTCGCTTTGGTGGTAACAAAATAATAAATTTCCCCAATCTTCATTCAATATTCGCGGCGACGGGACCTAAATCTTCAACAATGGCGGCCCGCTTATTTTCATCATCGATCATATCCTCATAATACATTTGGGCACGCTTCACATTGGGCTTCTTGTTTTCCCAAGCCTTTTTGTATGCCAAGTGCGTATGAGTTAGCTCGTAAAGCTGTTCAAAGGAATAATCGCCGTATTCTTTGATTATTTGATCAAAAACTCGAATGTCGCTCTTGGAGAAAAGATCAAAATTTACATCGCGTCGTGCGCCGACAATTGTAGTTACGAGTTTTCCTTTATTTGTGGGTTTTTCTTCTGTGTCGAACGGAAGCATATCGATTCCTGCTTCTTTCAAAATCCACCGCTCACCTTCAACTAGGTCCATGGCAGTCGACGCGACCGGACCATACGGAAGAGCAAAATAAGATTCGTAGGTAATCGGCCTTCCGTAGCGATTCAGGTGCTCTCTATCCGCAAGATAGAAAAATTTCACGACTTGATACTTGTCAACACCTGGCTTTTTGTGAGCCAGATAAACAAGAAGTTCCAAGATTTTTTCGATTTTTGGGCGAAATTCCAATGGCATCCAAACAGCCTCTTTGGTGCTTTCCCATTTTGAAAACACACGACTTTCACCAAGAGCTAATATTGTATATCTAATTTTGTTTGTCAAGTAAAAATTTGCAGTGCACAAAGACTAGCTGCCAAATACCAAAACGAGCTCGTAGCCCATGCCCCAACCCCTCCGCACCCTCACCGCCCCGCCCCTCACCCTCGCAGGCCGAAACAAGACTTACGCGATCGGGCCGCAGCCGGAGATGAAGGCCCAATGGGAATCTTTCATGGGTGATTTTGGCAAGATCGACGGGCAGATCGGCTTCAACGCTTATGGCGTGTGCCATGCTTTCGATGGCAAGGGCCAAATGGATTACATGTGCGCGGTGGAGGTGAAAGACGCTGGCCAAGTGCCGGGATATCTGCACACGCTGCAAATCCCGGCCCGCAAAGTGGCGGTGTTTCTGCATCAAGGGCCGCTGGAAACCATCTCGCAAACCTGGATGAAGATTTTCAACACCTGGCTGCCCGCCGCCAAATTGAAAGTGGCCGATGGCCCGCAATATGAGATTTATGGCGAGGCCTTCAACGCGGGCAAGGAAGAAGTCGAGATCGTCATTCCAGTGAAGTGACGCGTTTGCATCCAGCAACCAAAGCCGCTAGTTCCTGCCACATGAAATCCAAGCGCCAATCCGTTTTGATCACGCCGCCCGCCCATCCCCTTTTGGGCAAGCTGGCCCTGCCCGGTTCGAAATCCATCACCAACCGCGCCTTGCTGATCGCCGCTTTGGCCAAGGGTGAAAGCCACCTCAGCGGAGCGCTTTCCAGCGATGATACGCGCTATATGGCAGAAGCCTTGCGCCAAATGGGCGTTGCCGTCACCCAAAACACGCCCACCACTTATCACGTGAATAGCTCAGGCGCATTGCAGGCGCCCACAATGCCCCTGTTCCTCGGCAATGCCGGCACTGCCACGCGTTTTCTCACAGCCGCCGCCGCCAATGTACAAGGCACTGTGATCATCGACGGCGATGAACACATGCGCAAGCGCCCCATCGGCGCTTTGGTTGATGCCCTTCGTGCCCTCGGCATTGAAGCCAGCGACACCAAAGGTTGCCCGCCTGTCACCGTGCATGGCAAGGGCGGCTTCACATCCAACAAAGTTGAAATCGATGGCTCACTCTCCAGCCAGTTCATCTCTGCCGTGATGATGGCAGCCGCGTGCAGCAAGCAAGCGTTGGAAATTGTGGTGCCGCAAGGTGACATTGGCGGCGCGGGCTATATCGGCATTACAAAAGCCGTGATGGAAAGTTTTGGCGGCAAGGTTGATACGCTGGGCAAAGGCACCTGGCGCATTCACCCCACCGGCTACCAAGCGCGAGACTATGCGGTGGAGCCCGATGCCTCCGCCGCCACTTACCTCTGGGCCATGGAAAAATTGACGGGCGGCAAAATCGATCTGGGCACCGATCCCGCAAAAATGTTGCAGCCCGATGCCAAGGCTTGGGCATTGATCCAGCAATTCCAAAACATGCCCGCCGTGATCGAAGGCTCACAAATGCAAGACGCCATTCCAACCCTCGCCGTGATGGCGGCATTCAATACAACACCCGTGCGCTTCACCGGCATTGCCAACTTGCGCGTGAAAGAATGCGACCGTGTGTCGGCGCTCTCAACCGAGCTGAACAAGATCAGGCCCGACCTGGCCCGCGAGGAGGGCGATGACCTGATCGTGAATGCCGATCCCACATTGGCAGGCCAAAACCTGCCAACACGCATCCACACTTATTCCGACCACCGCATCGCAATGAGCTTTGCCTTGGCTGGTTTGAAGATCGCAGGAATCACAATTCTTGATCCCGACTGCGTGGCCAAAACCTATCCACTCTATTGGGATGATTTGGCAGCCTTGGGCGTGACCCTACAGTTTGCTTGAGGCTACAAGACTTTTCAGTGCCACATTTTTCCACGCCGCCGTGAGCGCGCTTTTGAGCGTGATCTCATCAGCCAGCACCAGATCAATCCGCGTCCAGCCCTGATCGCCCCAGCCGCCGGGCTGCGCGACAAAGATCTTGGGTTCGGCAGCCACCATCACATCGCGCTGTTCTGGCCGCAGCTTGACAACGCCGCGCGCAGGCACGGGCAGGGCCGCAAATATTTTATTACCGACGCGAAAATCTGCCCGGCCAAAATGCGATTTCTCCACCACTTCCGGCAGCGCCAAAGCCAATCGCCGGAAATCCTCACTTTGCATCCACCGCCGCCCGAATAATCGCCTTAGCCTCATCGCCGTCCCAGGGGGCTGGCCCCAGCAAGCGGCCAATTTCTTTGCCTTCACGGCTCAACAGCAACGTCACTGGCAGGCCCGGCGCTTTCAGGTCATCCAAGGCCTTGGCTTTGTCATCGCCATAAAGCGTTAGATTATCCGCACCCACCTCTTTGAGAAAGGCAGCGGCCACTGCATAGCCCTTCAAATCCTGCGAAAGTTCCACCACTTGAAAATCGGCCCCGCCAAGTTCCTTCTGCAATTTGGCAAGTTCTGGCATTTCCTTGCGGCAGGGTGCGCACCATGTGGCCCACAGGTTCAAAAGCGTCACCTTGCCTTTGAGCGCGTTCAGATCCTTCGTTGCCCCAGAGGCGTCCACAAAGCTCAAGAGCGGAACTTCCAGCGGCTCCTTGTGCTTGAGAAATGCGGCCATAGAGCCAGATTCCGCCGCCACGGGTTCTGGACCCACATGCACCTTGCCTTCGGGGGTGTTGAACCAGTAAATGCCAAGGGCAATCACGGCGGCGCCGAGAAGGGCGAAAATTGAGTTTCTGTTCATGGCGTCTTTCTCAAAGTCGATTAAGGTTTCACGATGACCAATAAAATGTGGGGCGGGCGCTTTGCCTCAGGCCCTGATGCCATAATGGCAGAAATAAATGCATCAATTCATTTTGATCGCAGGTTATACGCGCAAGACATTGCCGGTTCCAAGGCCCATGCCGCCATGCTGGCCAAGCAGGGCATCATCACCAAGGCAGACGCCACCGCTATCGCCAAGGGGCTGGATGAGATCAAGGCCGAGATTGACGCGGGCAAGTTCAAGTTCTCTGCGGCGCTGGAAGATATTCACCTCAATATTGAAAGCCGCTTGAGAGATCTGATCGGCGAGGCGGCTGGCAGATTGCACACAGCGCGTTCCCGCAACGATCAAGTGGCGACTGACTTCAGACTGTTCATCCGCGATGCGGTCGATGACCTGACAGGAGGTCTCAACGATTTGATGCAAGCACTGGCCGAAAAGGCTGAGGCACACGCCGCAACTTTGATGCCCGGCTTCACCCATTTGCAAGTGGCCCAACCCATCACCTTCGGTCATCACCTGCTGGCCTATGTCGAAATGTTGTCGCGCGATCTCGGCCGCTTTCACGATGCGCGCGCGCGGTTGAACGAAAGCCCGCTGGGCAGTGCGGCCCTCGCAGGCACATCTTATCCCATAGACCGCAAGGCCACCGCCAAGGCGCTGGGCTTTGACGCACCAATGCGCAATTCGCTGGACGGCGTTTCGGCGCGCGATTTCGCGCTGGAAGTTCTCGCCGCCTGTTCGATCTGTTCGATCCATCTTTCACGGCTGGCCGAGGAGATCGTGATCTGGTCGTCTTCACAGTTCAACTTCGTGAAACTCTCCGATAAATTCACCACCGGTTCCTCCATTATGCCGCAGAAGAGAAATCCGGATGCGGCGGAATTGATCCGCGCCAAGCCGGGCCGCATTCTGGGGGCCTTCACCGCACTCGCTATGATGATGAAGGGCCTGCCGCTGGCCTATGCCAAAGACATGCAGGAAGACAAGGAACAGACTTTCGACACACTGGACAACATGGCGCTGGCCATCGCCGCCATGGCCGGCATGGTGCGTGACATGACACCGAACAAGCAAGCGATGCAGGCCGCAGCCTCATCAGGCTTTGCCACGGCCACAGATCTTGCCGATTGGCTGGTGCAAAAGTTGAAAATGCCTTTCCGCGAGGCCCATCATGTGACAGGTCGTATTGTGGCGCTGGCCGAAAAGAAAGGCGCGATGCTGTCGCGGCTTTCGCTGACCGAACTTCAATCCGTGCACGGAGCAATTGATGGTTCCGTGTTCAAGGTATTGTCGGTTGAGGCCTCGGTGAAATCGCGCAAGAGTTTCGGCGGCACAGCCCCTTCCAATGTAAAACGTGAATCCAGACGCTGGTTGAAAATTCTGAAAGGCAAAGGCAAATGAAAAAACTTCTGCTCCTCGCCCTCTGCCTCTCCGCACTCGCTGCTTGCGGCGTGCGCGGCGATCCGGTGCCACCAAGCAAAGCGGGAACGGTCGTAAACTGATGCATCACTTTTCATACAAGCACGGCGTCCTCCACGCCGAAGACGTGAACCTGAAAGAACTTGCTGAAGAAGTGGGAACGCCCTTCTATTGCTATTCGACGGCCACGCTGGAACGACACTACAAGGTCATGGACGAAGCCTTCAAGGGCAGCGAGCATCTCATCTGCTATTCGATCAAGGGCAACTCCAACCAAGCCGTCATCAAAACCCTCGCCAATTTGGGAGCAGGCATGGATGTCGTCTCGGAAGGTGAACTCCGCCGCGCTTTGGCCGTAGGTGTTCCCGCTCGCAAGATCGTGTTTTCCGGCGTAGGCAAAACCGCCAAGGAAATGGCGCTGGCTTTGCGTGAAGGCATTGCCTGTTTCAATGTGGAGTCCGAACCGGAGCTGGAACTTCTCTCCGAAGTCGCCCAGCGTGTCGGCCAGCGCGCATCGGTTTCGATTCGCGTCAATCCAGATGTCGACGCCAAAACGCACCACAAGATCACCACAGGCAAGGCCGACAACAAGTTCGGCATTTCCTATTTACGCGCTTCGGAAGTTTACGCCCGCGCCGCCGCGCTGCCCAATATCGATGTGGTCGGTGTGGATATGCATATCGGCAGCCAGATCACCGAACTCGCCCCCTTTGAGCAGGCCTTCAAACTGATGGCGACTTTGGTTGATAAGTTGAAATCGGAAGGCCACAACATCCGCCATCTCGATTTGGGCGGCGGCCTTGGCGTGCCCTACCGTGGCAACAATGATATTCCGCCCCACCCCGATGAATATGCCGCCATGGTCAAACGCACCTTGGGCCATCTCAATCTGAAATACATGATGGAGCCCGGCCGCATGATTGTTGGCAATGCCGGCATCATGGTCACCCGGGTCATCTATATGAAGGAGAACGAGGGCAAACATTTTGTCATCCAAGATGGCGCGATGAATGATCTCATTCGCCCTACGCTTTATGATGCCTATCACGAAATCTTGAGCGTCGATGAAAGCCGCAATGCCCTCAGCATGGAAGCCGATGTCGTCGGCCCCGTATGTGAAACAGGCGACTATCTTGCCAAAGGCCGCAAGCTGCCAAAATTACAAGCCGGGGACCTCCTCGCCGTGATGACGGCTGGGGCTTACGGCGCCGTACAATCCGGCACCTACAACACGCGCCCCCTCATCCCTGAAGTTTTAGTGAAAGACCACAAATGGGCCTTGGTGCGCGAGCGCCAGACCTACGAAGAATTGATCGGACTTGACCAGCTCGCCCCCTGGCAAGATTAACATCATCTCGCCGGAATCATGGTATAGAAAGCTGCATGAGCGAAACCCCGCAGATTGATACTTTGCGCCAGAAGACCCGCCTGCAGCGGGCGGCCATGGTTTGGGAAATGGTCTGGGCCGCCATCCAATTCCCGGCTATAGTGATTTTGGCGGCTTGTGCCTTGCTTTGGTCCGATATTCTCAACGCTGTGCCGCGCCCCGTGCCGCTGCTCATTCTCATCGCACTGGCGGGGCTTTTTCTTTTCAGCCTGAAATCTTTTCTGACAATCAAGCGCCTGCCCGCGGCCGTGGTCTGGCGCAAGCTTGAAAGCGCCAACAGCCTGCAACACCGTGAGGCTTCGAGCCTTGGCGACACCTTTGTGCCGGGTTCAGGTGCAGAGGAATTATGGACCGAACATCTGCGCCGCAAACTTTCAGTGCTGACCGATCTGAAACTCGCTTGGCCAAAATCACTGTGGCGCAGCTTTGATCCCTGGGCGTTGCGCCTTCCCGTCGCAATGCTGGCCTTGGCCGCTTTCATGCTGGGCAGTGGCGGGCTGGTGAGCAATTTTCAAAACGCGGCCATGTTTACTGCACCCCTGCCTGAGAAAGTCATCGTCCTCGACGCCTGGGCCAAGCCACCACCTTACACTGGCAAGGCACCCCTGCTTCTCACCTCTCCCGCAATGGCAGAAAAACTTAAAACCCAAGGCGAGATCGTTCTGCCAGAAAACTCAAGCTTCAGTTTGCGCCTGACCAACGCCACGGCGCCGCAACTGGCTTTCGTCTCCCCCGGCAGCGACACACCGATCACCCTGACTGATGCCAAAACCGCCAAGACCGATGACGGCTTTACGGCGGAGATAAAACTTGATCGACCTGTCACCATCAAGGTGATGGACGGTAACAAGGAGCTCGCCAACTATCCTTTCGCTGTCATCGCCGACGAAGCCCCCAGGATTGAATTTGTCGGCGAACCAAAGCCCGAAGGCTTGGGCCATCTCGCCGTCAAATGGAAAGCCTCGGATGATTATGGGGTGAAATCAGTGACAGCCGAAATCAGCCTGTCAGACACGCAGGAAGACGGCCAAGGCTTCGCCAGCAATGGCGTGTTTTTGTATGACCCACCAATTTTCAAAATCGCCATGGGAAAACCAAACGCCAAGCAAATGGAAGAAACCACCACGGGCGATCTTGCAGGCCACGCTTGGGCGGGCCTCTTTGTCGAGATGACTTTAACCGCACGAGACGCGACTGGACACAAAGCCACTACATCACCACAGCGTTTCAAATTGCCAGATCGCGAATTCATCAGGCCCTTGGCCCAGGCCTTTGCCGAACAGCGCAAGAAAATTATTTTGTCGCCAGATGCAGCCCCAGATGCCTCAACCATGGTGGGGGCCATGCTGCGCTATCCCGTCGACATCAAAGACAATGCGGGCTTGATCATCACCCTCGCCAGCGTGAAATCGCGCCTCGCCACGGCATCATCCCCCGATGATGTGGTTGCCGTGGTCAAAGACCTGTGGCCTTTGATTCTCAATATCGAAGATGGCCACATGAATGACATCCGCGAGGAACTCAAAAATCTCGCCGACCAATTAAAGCAAGCTTTGCGTGATGGTGCGCCCAAAGAAAAGATCGATGAGCTGATGCGCCGGATGCGTGAGGCGATGAACAAGCTGGCCCAGCAGCTCCAGAAGGAAGGTCAGAAACGTCAGGCCGACGGCACTATGCCCAAGCAACAGGGCAAGTCGCTGACCCCGGAAGATTTGCAGAAGATGCTTGATGCCATTGAGCAGTTGAACAAGAGCGGCTCGAAAGATGCGGCAGAACAGCTGCTCTCAGAGCTGGATAAGCTTTTGCAGAACTTGCAGCCAGGCGAAGGCAGCATGGCTGATAATGGTGCCCCCGGCGCACAGGAACAGATGGATGCTTTGTCCGGCATGATGGGCAAGCAGCGCAAGCTGATGGATGAAACCCAGCGCATGGGCCAGAACGGCAAAGAAGGCGAAGGTGAAGGTCTCGCCGGAAAACAAAAAGGCTTAAAAGGCGATCTCGGCAAATTGGGCGATGGTCTTTCACCTGAAGATGGGGGTAATTCCTTGGGCGAGGCCGGCAAAAACATGGGCCAAGCTGAGGGTGCGTTGCGTGATGGAAACAAGGGTGAGGCGCTGCGCCAACAGGGCGAAGTGATGAAGAAGTTGCGCGAAGCCATGGGCAAACTCGCCGATAAAGCCGGCCAAGAAGCCCAGCGCGGCACAGGTGGCAGATCAGGCAACGCCGACGACGATCCTCTGGGCCGCCCGCGCGCCTCGCACAGCCCCAACACCGGACCCAACAAAAACCTCGTGCCCTCCGAACTCGCCATGCGCCGGGCGCGTGAAATTCTCGAAGAGCTGCGCGGCCGCGCCAATGCCGAAGGCCTTGACGACAACACCAAGGCCTATATTGATCGGCTGCTCAAAGGGCTGTATTGACTACTTCATCATATGCCCGACGAAGGGCAGCTCGCGGAATTGGTGGGCCATGTCCATGCCGTAACAGACCACAAACAGGTCCGGGCAATCAAAGCCACAGAAATCAGCCTTGATCGAAGCCGCCAGATGGCCGGGCTTGAACAACAGAACCGCTGAGCGCACCGAACGCGCGCCCCGCGCCGCCAACAAGTCTTTGGCATAGGCTAAGGTGCGGCCGGATTCCAAAATATCATCGACCAACAACACATCCCGGTCTTTCACAACCGACTCAATATCCCGCAGAACTTCAACTTGGCCGGACGACGTTGTAGCCGCGCGGTAAGACGCCAGGATCATAAAATCCACTTCCGGCGAAAGCCCCGCATGGTGCATGGCGCGGATCAAATCTGCCGCAAACATAAAACTGCCCTTGAGAACCGGCACCACCAAAAGCCCCTCGGGCTTGGTGGCCGCAATCTCTTGGGCCAAGCCAATCATGCGTTCGGCAATCTGCTTTTCGGAAAACAAGACATCAATGCGATGTCCATCAATGGTGATCGAGCTCATGGAATAGGCTTTGAGCCGATTTCATCCAGATGTGCAAAGCGAATTTGCAGGTTTTTCGCTAATTCCGGAGGGGCGGCGACGCGCGTGGTAAAGGTCGTAGTTTCGCCAGGCCGCAAGGGGCGCGAGCCAGTATCCAGCGTCCAGCTATAAAGTTCAACCCCTGCTTCATCTGTAAGGCCAAACCGCATCCATGGGATTTTGCGCATATCACTGGTGGCATTGCTGATCTCGCCCTTCACCATGAGAATGTGCGCGCCATCGACCAAGCGATTCTGTTGTTCCACACGGCGAATATCAAGACCAAAGACATTGATCTGATACCCCAGCTTCTCATACGCCTTGATCGAATAGGGCGCTGCGGCCACCACTGTTTCAGGCGTCCATGCCGCCACCAGCAAAGGGATTGCGGCGCAAAAGCCGAAAGAACCCCAGCCCGCCAGTCGCTTCATCCGCGCATTGCGCTTGTTGGCAAATTCAAGCTTGGCCTGCTGCGCTGCTTCCACCAAGCGCTGCACGTCTAAATCTGGCTCATCCTCATGCTCAATAATCTGAGGGAGGTTGCGAACCGGAACCTCTTCTATATCAATCGCTGAATATTCCTTCCAGCGATGCCCGCATTTGCGACAGCTGATATTGATCGCGCCATCACCATGCTGCGCGCCTAAATCATATCGGGTAGTGCAAGATGGACAGGAAGCGATCATGGTGGCGCGGGAAGCCTTGATTCGGGCACAGTTGGGGATTGAATGCCGTATCTGAGGCTAACGCCAGATAGGGTTAATGCGTGGTTAAGACCATGGCCGGCGCAAAGAGGGCAATGTGATCGATCTTGAATCTGTGGCGCTGCGCTATCAATCAGGCCCAGACATTCTCAAAGATGTAAATTTCCAAATGCGGCCGGGGGAATTGCGCTTTCTCACTGGACCTTCAGGTGCGGGCAAATCAACCTTTCTGCGCTTGCTGTTTTTCGCGTTAAAGCCAGCGCGCGGCAAAGCGCGGATCCTCAAGCGCGATGTGGCCAGTGTGAAAGCCCGCGAATTGCCTTTACTGCGCCGCAAACTGGGCGTGGTGTTTCAGGATTTTCGTTTACTGGATCATCTTTCAGTTTTTGAGAACGTGGCTTTGCCTCTGCGAGCCATGGGCCAAGCGCCTGAGACCTATGAACGCGATGTCCTGGACCTTCTCGATTGGGTGGGGCTGAAAGGCCGCACGGCAGACCGGCCCGATACTTTGTCAGGGGGCGAAAAGCAGCGCGTCGCCATCGCCCGCGCAGTGGTAACCAAACCAGAGCTGATCCTCGCAGATGAACCAACCGGAAATGTGGACCCGGCGTTGGCCCGCCGCCTGCTGCACCTCTTTCTCCAATTGAACAAGCAAGGCACCACCGTATTTCTCGCGACACATGATGAAGCCTTGATTGCCCAAGCCAATGGCAAAGCCATTCACTTGGAAGGCGGACATTTGCGGGATTTGTGATGGCACAGACAAGCTCCAAACCATCGCCGATCTTCCCCAAAGGGGCTGCACCTCTGCGGGCGCTGACGGTCACCATGGCGGTGATGTGTTATCTCGCCTGCCTCGCCATCGGAGCGTTGGTGCTGGTCAACCGTGCCGCCGAAGCCTGGTCCCAAGGCATTGCCCGCGAAGTCACCGTGCAGATCAGGGAAATCTCCGGCGAAGATATGGAGAAATCTTTGCGCACGGCTCTGGGCATTCTTAAAACCAATCCAGGCGTGTTAGACGCAAAAGCATTAGACCGCCAAGAAGGCATCAAACTTTTGGAGCCTTGGCTCGGCAAAATCGCAATGGATGAACTGCCTGTGCCACGGCTGATCCGGGTTGCTGTTGATGAACAAGCGCCGCCGGATTATCCCCTGCTGGAAAAATCATTGCAAGCCAATGTGAAGGGCATAAGTTTGGATACCCATCGCCGCTGGCAGGCAGAACTGGCGCGCATGGGCCGTGCGCTAACCCTCTTGGCCAGCCTGGTGTTGGCGCTGATCACGCTGGCCAGCATCATGCTGGTGGTCTTTGCAGCGCGCAGCGTCTTGGAGGCCAACAGGTCCGTCGTCGAAGTTCTGGAACTGATCGGTGCCGAAGACAAATTCATCTCACGACAAAATGACAAACAGTTTCTCAACACCGGCTTGCTCGCGGGCTTTTTAGGCTTGCTTGCAGGCCTGGTGACATTTTTAGCCTTGGGCTTTTCTGGGAGTGCTGCGGGCGACAGCGTGGCCGCCGCAGGCCGCAGCCTGCTCTTCGCGCCAGTGGATGTTGAACTGCGCCTTTGGGCCGGCCTCTTACTGGTGCCACTGGCAGCAACATTGATTGCCTTGTGGACATCGCGCCTCACCTTGATGCGCATGCTGAGGCAACACGCATGATCTTCGCACGCTCACTTATTTTTAACGTACTTTTCTATTTCAACATATTCCTGTTCATGGTCCTGAGCCTGCCTGTCCTTTTGATGCCGCGCATCTACGCTATCCGAACACTGCAAACTTGGGGCCGTGTCTCAAACTGGCTTTTAGAGAATATCTGCAACATCAAGATCAAAGTGCGTGGCCTTGAGAACATTCCGCCTGGCCCAGCGCTTGTTGTCGGCAAACATCAATCGATGTGGGAAACCTTTGCCCTGCCCACGCTCCTTGATGATCCCTGCATGGTTTTAAAGCGCGAACTTTTTTACATTCCGATTTACGGCTGGCCCTATATTTTCAAATTCGGCATGATAGGCGTGGATCGCAGCGGTGGATCAAAGTCCCTCAAGAAGTTGATCGCGCGCGGCAAAGAAGAAGTGGCACGCGGGCGACAGATCGTGATTCTGCCGGAAGGCACACGTAGGCCGGTGGGTGCGCTACCGGATTATAAGCCCGGCGCTGCTGCACTTTATGCGGCTTTGAACGTGCCTTGCGTTCCCTTCGGCCTCAACGCGGGGCTGTTCTGGCCACGCCGCCAGTTCCTGCGTTATCCCGGCACCATCGTGATCGAGTTTGGCAAACCCATTCCGCCGGGAATGCCCCGCAAGGAATTCCAAAAGCAGATGGAAACTGCGATCGAGACGATCACCAACAGCTTGGTGGCAGAAAATTGTTCTTGACATGTTCCATTATTTCGTTCTATCTTCGTTCCATGAACATTTTTGGCTCACCCATTTCCAGTTCCGCTGCCGCAGCGCTTCCAGATCTTCTTGAGAGATTTTGGTATTGGCGCGGGGCTTCAGGGCAGAATTACATTCACTCAGTCTACACGCCTGAGACTTGCCCACCTTTGCCCGGTGCGATCTATGTGGGCGTGAAACGCACCGGCAGCATGAGAACCGCCGTCGCGGTGGGTCGCTTTGCCGCCTTCTGGGACAAAGCCTTGCCCCATGGCATGTCACAAGATTTTCGCGGCTGCGATGAGGTCCATGTCCATCTTCTGGCGCGCGGTCCCGATGCTGCGGAATCTGTGCGCCGTGATCTTGCTTCAGCCTTGGGTGAGGACAGCGAGAGCAACGGCTTGCACGAAACCAAATCAGCCTTTCGAATTGCCGCCTGAATCCAACACAAAGGGGGCGAGTTCTTCCAGCCCCCGGTCATGAATGCCAAATCGGCGCAGATGTGTGATGGTGTTGGCCACATAGTCTTTGCATGAACCCATGGTGCCCTGTCCTCGGTAGATAAATGCTAAAAGTTCATCCCGCGTCATCTGCGGGGCATATTGCGCACTCTGCCGGCGCACCACATAGGTGAGGGCCTCAACACGCTCTTCAGTTTCCAAAATCGCAAAGCGCTTGGCCACTTCATCATAGACATCGCCCAGCATTTCGCGTGCCCGCACTTTGGCGTGAACCACATCCCAATCCGCTGCGGCAATTTCATAGACCAAACCAATGCAAGAGCCGCCCCGGTCGAGACCTAAGACCAAGCCCGGATTTTCTTTTGTGCCGCGGTAATGATGCGAGATTACGCTGAGGCGCCGATGATACCCCAGAAGTCGCGCCGGCCGAGCGCTCAGGAATTCAAAATCAGGCCGCCACATCAGTGAGCCATAGGCAAAAATCCGATGTGACTTGGATTGGCTCAAACCTTTGGGCGCCCCCGCCCGAAATCCGGTGCCGCCGTGTCTTGCCCAGCCGCAATAATCCCGCGCCGCACTTCGCGTGCCCGCGTGAAAAGATTGAACAAAGTCTCACCATCGCCCCAGCGCACGGCACGCTGCAAAACTGCCAGCTCTTCGGTGAACCGCCCCAACATTTCCAGAACCGCTTCCTTGTTATTCAAAAACACATCGCGCCACATGGTGGGATCAGAAGCTGCAATGCGGGTGAAATCACGAAAGCCTGAGGCAGAATATTTAATCACTTCCGAATCCGTCACCGTTTCCAGATCCGCCGCTGTGGCCACAGTATTATAAGCAATGAGATGCGGCAGGTGGCTGGTGATGGCGAGAACCAGATCATGATGCTCCGCCGTCATCAGTTCAACCATAGAGCCCATAGCCTCCCAGAACGCTGTGAGCTTTTGTACGGCTGCTGGTTCCGCATTTTCCGGCGGCGTCAAAATACACCAGCGTTCTTCAAACAAAGTGGCAAAGCCCGAACGTGGGCCAGATTGTTCAGTGCCCGCAATCGGATGGCCAGGTATGAAATGAACACCTTTGGGCACATGCGGCCCGCAATCGCGCATAATGGCGGCCTTCACCGAACCAACATCAGTCAATATGGCACCGGGCTTGAGTTTTGGCCCAATCGCCGCAGCCAGTGCCCCACAAACCCCAACCGGCACACACAGTATGACAAGATCAGCGTCAACCACAGCGTCAGCAGGCGCTTCATACACGCTGTGGACCAGACCAATCTCCAGCGCCACGCGCCGCGTCTCAGCACTTTTAGCATGGCCAGCAATCAACCTGGCCAAGCCCTTGGCCTTGATCGCATGGCAAAGTGATGAGCCAATGAGGCCCAACCCCAGAATAGCCACTTTTTCAAACATCACAGTCATTTCATGAATTCCGTCAGGGCCGCAATGAAAGCTCTGTTGCCTTCTTCAGTGCCAACACTCACCCGCAAGGCACCAGGCAAACCATAGGCGCCAACTGCGCGCACGATAATCCCGCGCCCTGCCAAGAATTGATCTGCATCTCGCGCCTGTTCAGCGCTGGCAAAATGGATCAGCATAAAATTGCCAACCGATGGTGTGACGCTCAATCCCAGCTTTTTAATCGCGTCCACCAACCACGAAAGCCACTTGCTATTATGCGCCTGCGCTGTCGTCATAAAGCCCGTGTCTTCGATTGCCGCAACGCCAGCCTTGATCGCAGGCAAACTCACGTTGAAAGGCCCACGAATACGGTTGAGCACATCGGCAATGGCTGGCGGGCAATAGGCCCAGCCCAAACGCAAGGCTGCAAGCCCATGAATTTTAGAAAACGTGCGTGTCATCACCACATTGTCATGCGCTTCAACCAGGGCAGCGCCTGCCTCATAGTCATTGTTCATCACAAATTCGGCATAGGCCGCATCAAGAACCAATAAAACATGCTGCGGCAAACCCTGGTGCAGTCGCTGAACCTGCGCAGCCGTGAGGTAAGTGCCTGTTGGGTTATTGGGATTGGCCAGAAACACCATTTTGGTCTTGGCCGTCACGCGCGAAAGAATAGCCCCGACATCAGCCACATGGTGTTGTTCAGGTGCCACGACGGCAGTCGCCCCGTTGCTCGCAATGGCGATGGGATAGACCAGAAAGCCAAACTGCGAATAGATCGCTTCGTCATCAGGGCCAAGATAGGCGTGGGCCAAGAGCTGCAACAACTCATCTGAACCTGCACCACAAACAATGCGTTCTGCCTTTAAGCCATGGCGTTTGGCAATGGCCTCACGTAAGGCAGTCGCACCGCCGTCAGGGTAAAGCGCCAGGTCTTTTGCCGCTGCGGCAAAGGCTTCGATTGCCTTTGGGCTAGCCCCAATAGGAGACTCATTCGATGAAAGCTTAAATGTCTTGCCCGTCTTAGGGCCAGACTTTCCCGGGACATAGGCTTGAATGCCAAGAATGCTCGGTCGTGGTTGCGGTCCATTGATCATAGTCTTGTTCATGGAGCGGCCCTCACGGACTGACCGCCGGGCTATAATGCCCCGCCACCATCAAACCCAGCGCCGCATTGGAACGCGTCACCCCAATTAAAGGCGATTCATGGTCCAGCAAAAAGCCGGGCAAGGATGATAGCCGCAACGATCCGCTCTTGGCCTGCCAGCTTGGCTCAGGCGTAAAATCGCGCGGCAACTTACCCGACGTGATCACCAGTGTTTCATCATCGCCTGAAGCGCTGACGGGTGCTTGACCGATGACCAAAAGTTTTGGAATGCCTTCTTCCTTGAGTACAGGCAGCGCCGCGATCACCCGGGCAGCGCCTGCTTTGCCTGCCACAAAACTTTCAGCCCAAGGCTGCTCTGTTTCCACCACACAGACATCTGACGGTTGGGCATTGATCTGCAACAAAGCTTGGGCCTCATCCCTATATTCTTCAACAACCATCGGCCCGAAGTGATCGCGCAGCCGCAACCGATGCGCCATATTGGCGTTGAGATGGCGGCTGATGTGCAGGGTAATCGGCGCTTGGTTCAAGCTGGATTGGCTGATAATCGCCCGCCAAAGCCGCACCAGAAGTTCAGGATTGAGAGGCCCGCCCTTGGCCTTGGCCAGAAGGCGGCGCAAAATGGCGGCCTCACGCGAGGGGCGCAACGGCAGGGGCCAAGCGTCTTTTGCACCAGCTTTGGCAAGGCGGACTTTTTCCGTCACGCCAAAGCGCTGCGCCAAAAGGCTGACCAACTGGTCATCAATCTGGTCAATCTCTTGTCTTGCAAGATCCAGTGGATCTAGGAATGAAGTTTCAGAATTCATTGCAGGCTCAATCCATTTGCCGTCTTACCTGTCTCCATAGGCAATGTTGGCGCAGAAGGAAAGCCGCAGCCTCAGCTTTTGCTGGCGGTCTGTGGGCGTGGCAATAAAACTGGCCGAAAGCGCGGGAAGGCGCGCCGGGCCACTTTGCCCGTAGAGTAAGAGTAAACCTGTTTTTGTGCTTCGATCATCATGATGCCCGAAAACCGCCTTAAGCCAAGGCGGCTCGCAAACTCAACGCCCCGTGCCAGGCCGGGCCCGCCCCAAGGCGGCAGAGCCAAAGCATATTCAATCCGATTAATAGAAAACTGCGCTTGCCGCAGCAGAGCGCCAATCTGGGCCCGTGAGAAAGGTTGCCCCCGCCCAAAGGGCGAGGCATCAGACGTGGCCCACAGCCCGCCCCGGTTCGGCACCACCAGCAAGAGCTTGCCCTGCGGCGACAAAACCCGCCAAACCTCGGCCAGCATGTCTTCAGCACTTTCAGCAAATTCCAAAGCGTGAACGAGCATGGCCACATCCACCATATTGTCGCCCAAGGGCAAATCGAGTTCGTCGACCAATGCAGATCGGACTTTCCCCGTCTGCGGCCAGCGCAAAACGCCACTGCGCGCCATCATGAAGGCCACCGTACGCGCCTCGGCAGAAAGATAGGGCAACGCATAGCCAAGCCCAACCAGCAGCTGATCTGGCCGCGGCTGGGCGCTGGGCCCGAGTTTTGCGTAAATCAACTCACGCGTCACTTTTCCCAAAGTCCCGCCATAGAATTCAGCTATATCAAGAACGGTCATGGCCTAAGTCTAGCGTGAAAGACACGGTCGGTCATCAACGAGGTTTAAAACTATGGCGCATATCAACATGCAACCCTTCACCTGCCTGCAAGATAATTTCGGGCTTATTTTACATGATACCCCAACCGGCGCCACAGCCTCAGTCGACGCGCCCGATGCGGACGCCGTGGAGGCACAACTCAAAAAATTTGGCCGCCAGCTGACCCATATTTTTACCACCCATCACCATGCTGATC
This sequence comes from Aestuariivirga sp., assembly GCA_043782835.1. Taxonomy (GTDB): domain Bacteria; phylum Pseudomonadota; class Alphaproteobacteria; order Rhizobiales; family Aestuariivirgaceae; genus Aestuariivirga. The sequence continues at coordinate 9,318 of JAYWAB010000135.1, read as the reverse complement.
ATGTGCAGGGCAATTTGCGTTTGAAAGAACTCTTCGGCTGCAAAATCATTGGCCCCAAAGCTGAGGCCGATAAAATCCCCGGCATTGATCAAGCCGTAGCGGGTGGTGACAAATTCATGTGGGCGGGCCGTGAGGTAGAAGTTCTGGATTGCCCCGGCCATACCAAGGGCCACATCGCTTTTCATATCCCATCCGAGTTTTCACTCTTTGCTGGCGACACATTATTTTCCGTAGGCTGCGGCCGGGTGATTGAAGGTACCATGGATGAGATGTTCCATTCCGTAAATCAGTTCAAAGCCCTGCCACCACATTCCTATCTTTACTTTGGCCATGAATATACCGAAGCCAATTGTCGCTTCGCTCTGACCATAGACCCCAATAACATGGCCTTGCAGGCACGCCTGCGCGAAGTGGAAAAACTGCGCATCGAAAAACGCATGAGCTGCCCTGTCACGCTCAGTGATGAGTTCAAGACCAACCCCTATTTGCGCTGCAACGATCCACAGATACGCAAAAATCTGGGCATGGAAGATGCTACCGACGCTGCCGTCTTTGCCGAAATCCGCACCCGCAAAAACAATTTCAAATAAGGCGGCGCGGCCTGAAAAGATCGCGCGATGCAATGAGCGCACCCAGCGTGATCAACAGACAAGCCAGACCAATCGACCAATGCGGTGCCGCAATGCCTGCGGCCAACAGCACCAATGTTGAAAACAGCGGCGAACAGTAGGATAGTGCGCCCAAGATAAAAATATCGCCGTGTTTGAGGCCATAGTCCCAAACGTAGAAGGCAGCACCGACAGGAAACAGACCCAACGCCAGCAGTGCCAACCACTGCGTTGAAAATTGCGGCAATACATTCGGTTCGAAAATCAGATGCGCCATGAATGCAAGTACAGCGGTGGCAAGGCAAAAACCTGCCACCACATCTGTCGGCACTTGCCCGGTGCGCCGCGCCAACAGCGAATAACCTGCCCAGATGATCGGCAGCGGCAGGGCCATATAATGCCCCAGCAGCAAACCATGAGAGAAAAGGCCCGTCTGCCCGCGTGTGATCACAACAACAGCCCCCAGCAAGCCAAATCCCGTTCCGATCAAATGATGGCTTTTCAATTTCTCGCCCGGCAGAAAACCAGAGAACACCACAATCAACATCGGCCAAAGATAGGCAATGAGGCTGACATCCACCGCAGGCGCGTTTTGTACGGCCGCAAAATAAAGCGCGTGATAGCTGAACAGGCCGCCAATGCCCAAGGCCCAGACGCGCCAATCCTGCTTCAAGGCTGCAAAGCTTTTGGGCCTGAAGGGCCAGGTCACCGCACACAGCAAACCACCAATCAAAAAGGTGATGGCTGTCATCTCAAAAGGCGGCACTGCACCGCTCGCCGCAGACAGAGCCGCCAAAGTAGCCCACATTAGAACGGCCATAAAGCCGACCAGCGTTGCGTGGTCTTTAGACATCCCGCACATGTTTGAGGAAATGGCCGCCACCAATGCTCAAGACTACGGCGCCGAGAATGATGGCCCCGCCGATGAGCGATGCTGTCTCCGGCTTTTCCCCGACAACCGCCCAAGACCAGAAGGGATTGAACACCGCATCTAAAACTGCAATCAAAGATAAAGTGATGGCAGGCACAGCCCGCGCACCCCAGCCGTAAAAGATCAACGGCAAGGCCAGTTGCACGACACCCATGAGGACAAGCAACAAAAAGTCATGTTGGCTGATATTGAAAGCCGAGGCATGGCCCACCGTCACACTGGCAAAGCCCGCGATGCAGAAACTCAAGAACCCGCCGACACAGATTGCCGCCATCATGTCATAGTCCCGATATTTGCGCAGCAGTAATGTTTGCAATGCGAATGTGAAAGGCACGGCAAAGCTCAGCAACAGTCCAAATCCGTTGCCCAACTGCCAGCCATGTTGCGCAATCACCGCCGCACCAACCACCGCCAAAACGGCCGAAAACCAAGCGATGAGATGAGGCCGCTCTCCTGTCACCCACGGACTGAGAAGCGCTGTGATCAAAGGCGAAGTGGCCCCAATCACCGAGACCGTCGCCGTACTCACAAAGGTGAGCGACGTCACATAGAATGTCGTGCCCACAGCGAAGCAAAGCGCTGAAATCAAAAGTCCGAAAAATGGAATAGCGTCAAACTGGTCAATCGCTTCGCGCCCGTGAACGATGACAAGATAGACCAACAAGGTTACGGCAAGCCAAAGCCCACGCCAGCAATTAATTTGCCAGCCATCAAGATCGGGCATCAACCTTACAAAAAGGCCAGAGAGACTCCATCCAATCGTCGCCAAAAAGACAAAGAAGATGCCTGAATTATAGCTTGTCCGTTGGCTCAAACTTCGCGCTCCGAATCGTCATCGACTCTAGCAAAGCCGTAAAGCATTAAAAAGCGAGTTTGCAATTCGAAACAACTTTAAATTTGAAATTTTATCCCCGGAGTTTAACATTTTCGCCATCATACGGGCTTTCAGCGATGACGGTGGCCGAAAAGATCTTGCCTAAAATCTTAATCTCGAGTCCAGCGCCCAGGGTCGCAGACTCAGGTTTCACCATGGCCAGCGCCAAAGATTTCGCGCATCGCCAACCATAGCCGCCATTGGTGGCCCGACCGATCAATTGCCCCTTGGCATAAATCGGTTCAGAGCCACGTGCATCCGAATCTGTATCGGTTACGCCGTGCACCTCCAGTGTCACGAAATTCCAGTTGAGGCCCTTCTCACGGCTGGCCACCAAAGCATCACGACCAATGAATTGACCCTTGTTGGGATGAACAAAGCGATCAAGGCCAGATTCAAAAGCCGAATATTCAATCGACAATTCACGTGGGATCAGGCGGTAGGATTTTTCAAGCGACAGTGAAGACATGGCCTTGATGCCGAAAGGCTTGATGCCGAATTCTTTGCCCGCTTCCATCAACTGATCAAACAAAGCGATTTGCATTTCGACGGGCACATGGAATTCATAACCCAACTCACCCACAAAATTTACACGCAAGACATGGGCTGTCGCGGTCCCGACCGAGAGCTCTTTGCCTGAAAGCCACGGGAAGGCTTCGTTGGAAAGATTGGCACTGGTGAGTTTGCCCAGAACTTTGCGCGCCATTGGGCCAGCCAAAACTAAAACGCCCAAACGCGTGGTGATGGCATTGAGCCGCACGGAGCCATCCGTTGGCGCCAGCTTGCGCAAATAGTCATGATCATGCCGTTCAAAAGCGCCAGCGGACACCAGATAAAACCGCCCGACCTGCCATTCATAAACCGTGAATTCAGCCCGCACGCCACCACCGGGAGACAACAGATGGCAGAGCGCAATGCGGCCCTGCTTTTTTTGAATTTTATTGGCGAGAATCGATTCGAGCCATTCGCGAGCACCGGGGCCGGAAACTTCCATCTTCGCAAAAGCCGACATGTCCTGAAGGCCAACGCCATTCATGACGTTAAGGCATTCCTCGCCAACGAACTTGAAATAGTTCGAGCGGCGGAACGACCATTTCTCTTTGATCTTCCCATCCTCATCAACCGGCGCATGATTGTGATTGGTGAGCGTGTCGTCGGAATTCAATTCCGATTTCGTCAAACCATATCCCTTTGGCGCAAACCAGCCTGGCCGTTCCCAGCCATAAACACTGCCGAACACCGCACCCAAATCTTTCATCCGGTCATAAACCGCTGTGCGCTTCAAAGGCCGCGCAGCACTGCGTTCTTCATCGGGATAATGCGGGGTGAACACATTGGCATAAGCTTCTTCATTCTTGGTGATCAGATACCCCTTGCTGGCATAAGCCCCGAAGCGACGTGGGTCCACACCCATCATGTCAATCGTCGGCTCACCATCGACGATCCATTCGGCCAGCTGCCAACCCGCACCACCAGCGGCGGTGACGCCGAATGAATGGCCCTCATTGAGCCAGAAGTTCTTCTTATCCCAAGCCGGGCCAATGATCGGAGAGCCATCTGGCGTATAAGCAATGGCACCATTATAAACTTTCTTGATGCCTACTTCGCCGAAGGCCGGCACGCGGGTGATAGCGGTTTCAATATAGGGGCCAAGACGATCCAAATCTTCTTGGAACAACTCATATTCAGATTGGTCTGAAGGTCCGTCCACGTAACAAACAGGAGCACCCTTCTCATAAGGCCCCAGCAACAGGCCGCCGTTTTCCTCGCGCATATACCAAGATGAATCCGCCTCGCGCAAAACACCCATTTCCGGCAAGCCCTTGGCTTGACGTTCTTTGATCAGGGGATGCGGTTCGGTGACAATATATTGGTGTTCGACGGGGATCACCGGAATATCCAGCCCCACCATGGCCCCAGTCTTCCGGGCAAAATTGCCCGAGCAGGAAATCACATGTTCGGCGGTAATATCGCCTTGATCGGTCTTCACCAGCCACTTGCCATCCGGCAGTTGTTCGATGCCAGTAACCGTGGTGTTACGATAAATTTCAGCGCCCCGCGAACGCGCACCTTTGGCCAGCGCCTGCGTGAGATCGGCAGGTTGAATGTAACCATCATCAGGATGTTGAATGGCACCCAGAATACCATCGATTTCACACAGCGGCCAAATGTCTTTCAATTGCTGTGGCGTGAGCAGATTGACTTTCACACCAATCGTTTCAGCAATGCCCGCATAATACATAAACTCATCCCAACGATTCTTGGTCCGCGCCAAACGAATATTGGAAACCTTCTTGAAGCCGACGCCCTGGCCGGTTTCCTGTTCAAGCTCTTGATAGAACTTCACCGAATATTTGTGAATCTGCCCAACAGAATAAGACATATTGAACAGCGGCAACAGGCCTGCGGCGTGCCAGGTGGAACCAGACGTAAGCTCTTTGCGCTCAATGAGAACGCTATCGCTCCAGCCTTTCTTGGCCAGATGGTACAGCGTTGAAACACCGACCACACCGCCACCAATCACCACCGCCCGCGCATGAGTTTTCATCTTCTGTCCTGTCAAATTTCTCTGCACTCTAGTGAGACTAGCTCAACCTTCCGCCCATTGAAACGACTGGCCTCAAGGTTTTTCCGACAGGTGGGCCATATCTTCTGGCGTGTTGAGGTTAGTGAAAGGATCGTGGTCCTGAACCGCCCATTCCACCCGCCGCGCCTTGGTGGCGGTGGCAAAATCCTGCACCCGGTGCAAGCCTGCAAGCAGGGGCAGTGTGGCCACGGGCCAAAGCCCAGTGAGAAAATGTGCTTGTCCGCCGGAGCAAGCAATGGCAGCCCCCTCGCCTTTCAAGCGCAGGCGCAAATCTTCGGGCAGCAAGGGCGTGTCACACGGCGCGGAGAGAACAGCGTCGAAACTGTTCTCCGCAGCGTAAGTCAAAACCGCATGAAGCCCGGCAAGTGGTGTGCCGATGTCGAGGAGATCAGGAAGGAAAAGGTGAGGAACTGGAAAATCAAAGCGATCATCATTCGCATTGATCACCAGCGCGTCCACTTGTGGCCCAAGCTTTTCGGCCACATGTTCAATTAACATCTTGCCACGCCAAAGCATCAAGGCCTTGTCCTGCCCCATGCGGCTGGACTTTCCGCCCGCGATGATGGCCCCCAGAACTCTCATAGCGCGTGGGGATAAATGCGTTGTTGTGGAATGAAGATTGTCACTTCATCGCCTGCCTTGATCACGCCTTCGCGCTCAACCCAAGCGGTGAGGCCGCGCTTGTGCATCGCCTTCTTGACCACCTTGTTTTGCACCTCGGGATGATGGCGGCCAATGACTTCGGCAATTTGAGAGCAAGGATAATTTTCCATGTCCACGACAATCGTAGCACCTGAAGGAAATTGCAACCGTGTGGAAGGCGGCAGAAAGGTGAGATCGCGGATGCCGCTGAACACCACATTGGCCCCAAGCCACGAGGGGTCAACTGCTTTGATACCAAGTTCATCGGCAATCAGTTGAAGCTCTTCATGCGACAGCAAAGTCAACTGCCGAACGTTGCGAATATCAAGGCCGCGCTTGTAAAGCGTCAATGTACGGCTGTCGGATTTTCGGGTTTGGCCAGTGTGACAATCACCGGCGGGGCCATCGAGCGTGAGTTCGACTTCACCCGTTGGCGCTTTCTCAAAGCCACCCTCACGCGACGGGCGCAGATAAAGTCCTGCGACCTTGCCAGAGAATTTCAACTTTGTGAGCAGTGGCATGTGGCACCTTTTGTTTGCTAGGGTTATAGCTTCAAGCCATGACCCATGACCACCCGGAAATCACGCTCGATCTTTCAGGCCTGCTCTGTCCCCTCCCCGTGCTGAAAGCGCGCAAGAAGTTAATGCAGATGAAAGTGGGCGAAGTTTTGCATGTGATTGCAACAGATCCCATGGCCGCCGTCGACATGCCGCATTTTTGCAACGAGCAGCAGTATGATTTAATGCGGCATGAGAAAGCAGAGGCGACGCTTCACTTTTGGATTAAAAAAGCGCCTTCACCTTAGGCGGAAAGCCCGCAGTGACCGTACCATCTTCATATTCAATCAGCGGCCTGCGAATGAGCGATGTATTGGCGGCTGCAAGCTTTGCAGCTTTCTTGTCGTCAAGATCAACAGTCTCCGATGCGGGTAGCCCCCGCCAAGTATAACCGCTGCGGTTGATCATCTTCTCCCAACCGCCCAGCACCTTGGCCCACTTTTCAATCTGCGCCACAGATGGCTTGTCGACGGAATAGTCGGTAAATTCAACTGAAACCTTTTTGTCGGCCAAATAGGTCAGTGTATTTTGACATGTCGAACATTTGTGAAGACCCCAAGCCCTTATCTTTTTTGCCATTGTTCACCTGTTCAATGAAAGTGTCTTGTCTGTAAAAGCGTCTGCACCACCTGAAACCTGATCCGTGAAAGCGCGGAAGAGATTTTCAATCTCGGCTTTTTCAATATCCTTCACGATGAAAACCAGCCGCGTTTCTTCAATCCCGTCCCTCCATGAATCAAGCCGAACTGGCGGGTGAAACACGTGCTGCACGCCGTGAATGGCCAAAGGCCGCGTCGGGTCATCACTCACTTTGATGACACCCTTCATCCGCAGCATATTGGCCCCGTGATGTGCCGACAACAATTCCAGAAACAATTCTAACCCTTGTGGCGAAATCGCATTGGCCTCACGCAAAGCAAAAGACCGAATATGTGCATCATGGCGTGAAACGTCATGGTGGTGATCGTGATGGCGCGCCACGGCTTCGTCCGCCAGCCAGCCCTGTACATTTGCCGTTTTCGTCACCGGATCAAACAAACCCATATTAAACAAACGCGGCGCTGTAGCTTCACCACGGTGCGTTGTCAGCAACCTTGCGGATGGGTTGAGTTTGCGTAACCGGCCAATGATCGCGAACAGCTTTTCTTCGCCTTCAAGCCCATGCAGGAGATCAAGTTTGGTCAAAACAATCCGGTCCGCCACTGCAACTTGTTTCAGCGCCTCAGGATGCGCATCCAAAGTCGCCCAGCCATTGACCCCATCAACAACCGTAATCACACCTTCCAACCGCAGCCGATTGAGCAAAAGCGGATCACGCATCAACGCATGAAGCACGGGTGCAGGGTCCGCCAGCCCCGTCGTTTCAATCACAATCCGGTCAAAAGCTTTGATAGTTGCTTGATCACGCCGCGCCAGCAAATCTGTGAGCGTATCGATCAAGTCACCGCGAATGGTGCAGCACAGACAGCCAGCCGCCAGCTCAACAATATTGTCATCGGATTTTTCAACCAGCAAATGATCAATGCCAATTTCACCAAACTCATTGATAATGACACAAGCGTTGGCCAGCATTGGATCTTTGAGCAGACCGTTGAGCAAAGAGGTTTTGCCGGATCCCAGAAATCCAGTCAGAACAGCTGTCGCAATGGGGGCATTGTTCACAATCGATAACTATCTGCCACGCGTAGCGTATTTGGCTTTGGGGGCCTTATGGTTCTTTGGTGGCAACACCGACTTCACGCCGTCATCATCCGAACCTTCGTCTGTGGCCAGGGCATCTGCCGATGCCTCAGGTGGCGCAGCGGCTGCCATTTGCAGCAACAACACATCCGGCATCACATCACATGTGGCACCGTCAGCTTTATACTGCGCACAAAGTGCTGACGTCTTTTCTTGCGCCAAATCCCACAGCATCGCGGAATAACCCGCCTTGTTTTCCAATTTGATGATGCCTGCCGTGCCGCCAGCATCAATGCCAGCAGGGCTGATCAACCGGCCGCGCAAAGCCATATCCGCCTTCATCGCGGTGTCAAAAGTGCCAAAGGACACGCCCCATCCCGCCATGCGGTGGGCGTTGACTGGTGTGACAGGCGCCTTCTTCTTGCACACTGTCGTCGTCATATCGGCAGGAACGATCGACCCATAGGATTGGTCAACAATCTCGCCAACTTTAGCGTGGCCAGATTTGCCAAGTTCGTCAAAACCACTGTCTAACATTTCGTGAGAGGCCTTGGCCCGCACGTTGCCCGAGCGCGCGCCCAGCACAACCGAGACAAGTTGCCGCCCGCCGCGAATGGCCGAACCAACGAGATTATAGCCAGAGTTACAGACAAATCCGGTCTTCATACCGACAGCTTCTGGCATGATGCGAATGAGGCTGTTGTGATTAGGCAAACGGCGCTTGCCCACCATCACGGCTTCCTGCGTGAAATAGTGCAAATGTTCCGGGAATTGGTTGACGATCAAAGCCGCGATAACGCCCAGATCGCGTGCGCTGGAAATATGCCTTGGGTCAAACAAGCCATTCGGATTGACAAAATGCGTCGCCTGCAAATCCATAGTTTTGGCCACGTCATTCATCTCATCGGCAAATCTTTCGCTGCTGCCGCTGGCGGCTTCGGCCAAGACATAGGCCATGTCATTGGCCGAATAAACGAGCAGCGCCTGCAAGGCAAAATCAACCGATACCGTTTTTCCAGCGGGCAAGCCGGTGTGGCTTGCAGGCTGCAAATGCGCGCGTTCTGAAATCGGAACCTGTTGGTCAAGATGCAGCTTGCCATCGCGAATTTTCCTGAAAACAACATAGCTGGTCATCAGCTTGGTGAGCGAGGCGGGGTACCACGGCTCGCCTGCACGGTTTTGCGAAATCACCTCGCCGGAGAATGGATCAAACAAGAGGCTTGGGCCAGAGATGTCATCCGCGCGCGCCCTAGCTGCCATCACAACCACGATGGCCAGAAAAAGACCTATGCGCCAAATACCCTTCACGGCTTCATTATCTCACATGTTCAATGGTTCTCCCATCTCTCGCAAGAATGCGGCCATTCGAGGGCTTCTGAGATTGGATGGTGCCCTTGGAGGGACTTGAACCCCCACTCCTCTCGGAAGCGGATTTTGAG
>JAYWAB010000134.1:0-32263 GCA_043782835.1 Aestuariivirga sp. | reverse complement strand
AATGTAAACCGCATCCACATCCTTGTCGGCGATCAGGGCTTCATAGGTGGCGTGGCGCTTGTCCGCTGCAACCTTGTTGCGCTCACCAAAGCTGGCGCGTCGTTCAGCCGACGTGCTGGCAATGGAAGTAAGCACGCCCGAGGGTGCCTGTGCCAACCCATCAGCGAAATTCTGGGCAATGTTGCCCGGCCCCAAAATGCCCCAACGCGTTTGTGTCATTTTGATCTCCCATTTCAAGTCGCAGGGCCGCCATTGCTGGCGGCCCCTTTTCTATTCGTTCGTTTGGCAGAAGCTTACTTGCCCCAGATTTTCTTGTATTCGTTTTGATAGCCGTTGCCGGGATCAAAGCCGTTCTTGGGGCCGCCGTCGAATTCGACGTTGGCTTTGGTGACGACATGAAGTGGCGAAACATAGCCTGACCATTTTTCACCGGCCATGGCGCGGTTCAACTCATCCACCAATTGCCAGCCTTGGAGATTCAATGGCTCAGCCACGGTTGCAGCTTGGAATTGACCTGTGCGGATGCGCTGATAGGCAGACTCCGAACCATCACCAGCCGAGACGTTTTGTGGTGATTGGCCCGCGCCAGCAATGCCAGCGGCGGCGAGCGATGGGCCCATGAAGTCAAAATACAGGTCATTGATCGCCATCGAATGCGTCCACTTTGCGCCGTGTTTTTGCAACAGGCTGGTGGTGAGTTGCGGCATGCGCTGCGACGTTTCGGCAATGGGCGTATCCACCCATTCAACCGTCGTGCCGCCCAGTTTCTCGATCACTTCCTGCATCTTCTTGGCTTTGGCGATGGCGATGGCATAGGTCGAGTCGGTGAAATAGATGCAGCCCGGTTTGCCCTTGGCGTCGATATAGGCCCACATGGCTGCGGCGGTTGAAACTTGCATCGGATCTGTCGTCACATTGGCATAAATGCCAAGATCAGGTGATGGCCCCGTCGTTGGCGATGAATGCCAGGTGACGACTGGAATGTTTGCAGCCTTGGCCGCAGCCATGCCTGTGGCTTGTTCGGTTGTATCAAAACCACTGACGATGATGCCATTGGGTTTCAGCGCCATGGCTTGGCCAAATGCGGCAGCGCGGCCTGCAACAGAACCGGCACCGTCGATGGTCTTCACCGTCCAACCAATGGCAGCGCAGGCTTCCTCGGCACCTTTGGAGGAGCCTAAGATGCCGCCGTTTTTCATATCGCCTGCGAGGATGACGATCGATTTTCCGGCCTGGGCTTTGGGGCCTGTTGTTGGGCCATCCCATTTGTCGGCCTTCATGGCATATTTATCGACGATGGCTTGGGCATCGGCCATCGAATCTGCGTAAGCGATTTCGGTCAACATTGGGACAGTGAAGCCCAATGCAATGCCGCGTTTCAGTAATTCTCTACGATCCATAGTTCACTCCCATTATGTTTTAGACGATACCTTCTGGGCGGCACCGCGCTTTCTTTGGGCGTAGCCTGCGATGCCAATGGCAATCAGCAGGGTTACGCCGTTGAACATCGGTTCCACCCAGAAGGAACCGCCGAACTGCTGGATGCCGGAAATGCCGACCGCCAGAATGAGAACACCAATCACCGTGCCCCAGACATTGACGCGTCCGGGCTTGATGGTGGTGGAACCAAGGAAAGCACCCACAAGAGCAGGCAAGAGATATTCAAGCCCGACACTGGCTTGGCCGATGCGCAGTTTCGCCGCGAGAAGAATACCCGCCAATGCTGTGAACAAACCCGAAGCGATGAAGGACGCCATCACATATTTGCGCACGGGAATGCCGTTGAGCGCTGCGGCCTTGGGGCTTGCGCCAATAGCATAGAGATAACGGCCCACCGGCAGATATTCGTAAACCACCCACATGGCGAGCGCGATGATGATCACATAATAGCCCGTGATCGGCAGGCCGAAGATCATGGTGGAATTCAACGCGTAGAATGCATCGGGCACAACGCCGACGATTTGGCGGCCGCCAGAATGCCACAGCGCCAGAGCGTAAAGTATTGTGCCCGTGCCGAGCGTTGCGATGAATGAATCAATCTTGGCCACCTCGACAAGCAGGCCATTGAGCAGGCCCATGATTGCGCCCAATGCGAGGACGACCAACACCGCAACTATCCATGGAAAGCCATAAAGTGTTTGCAGGCTGATTGCCAGAATATGCCAGAGTACGATGCCGTAACCGACGGTGAGATCAATACGCCCCGCCGACATGGGGATCATCACACCCAGTGAGAGCAGCATGATGATGGCTTTGTCCGACATGATAGAACGCACGTTCAACAGCGTTGGGAATGTATCGGGCAAAAGGACCGAGAAGAGGAGAATAAGAAACAGCGTGAGCAGCACCAGCCCATAGACAGGCAGCAGGCGCCCAAGCTTTTGTCCCGTCGTCAGCCCGGCAAGTTCGCTGCGTGTCGGCTCAAGCGCATTAGATTGAATGGAATTCATCAGGCCGCCTCAGATGCCGAAGCGGCATGGATCAGGGATTGGGTTGTCAGGTTTTCCTGGGTGATTTCAGCAACGATGGCACCGCGTGAGAACACCAGCGCACGGTGGCAGATGTGGGCCACTTCTTCAAAGTCTGTCGAGACGACGATCACCGTCATGCCCGTTTCCAGCGCCTTGGCGATCAAGCGATAGATTTCAGATTTGGCCCCGACATCAACGCCCGCCGTTGGGTCTTCCGCGATCAAGATTTTGCGGCCTGTGGCCAGCCAGCGGCCCACCACAACTTTCTGCTGATTGCCACCGGAAAGTGCTTCCACTGGCAGATGCGGATCATTCGGGCGAAGGCCTACTTCATGGCCAATGGCTTCGGCCCGCTCTGCTTCATTCAGTGGCGAAAGGAATGACATCAGTGTTCTGCCAATCGAAAGTGGATTGAGAAACATGTTCTCACGCACCGAAAGCGAAAGCGCTACGCTTTCCTCCGTCCGGTCACGCGCCACGAGGCCGATGCCTTGTGCGAGGGCTGCTTGTGGCGAGGACAAGTCGAGTGTTTTATTTTCAAGTGTGACTGTGCCCAATGAACTTTCTGCGCCAAACAATGCCCGGCCAATAGCTTCCTGTCCGGCACCGCGCAAGCCCACAAGGCCCAGCACTTCGCCTTGATGTGCGGCGAAGGAAACAGGCCCGGCGCCAAACGTTTTGAGATTTATGACCTTTAATGTTTCAGCACCGCGCTTTAAAGCGCTGCGCACGTATAGGTCTTTCACTTCACGGCCGACGATCATGTTGACGAGTTCTGATGGTGTGGTTTTCGTCACCTCTTGTACACCAACCAATTTGCCATCGCGCAGGACTGCGACGCGATCTGCGATGCGGAAGATTTCATCGAGGCGGTGCGAGACATAAATCATGCCCACACCGCGTTTGCGAAGCTTGCGCAAAACATCAAACATCCGCTCCACCTCATTGGCAGGGAGCGAGGCCGTGGGCTCATCCAACACCAGCACGTCGGCTTCCACTGCCAAAGCGCGGGCGATGGCAACGAGGGATTTCTCGGTGCGGCTCAAATCCTGCACGCGCTTGGTGGGGTCAAATTCACAGCCGACAAGCTTCAACGCTTCAGATGCGCGCTGTTCGGTATTGCCCCAATGGATCAGCCCGCCTTTGCGCGAATAGCCTTGCGCAAGGCCGACATTTTCGGCCACCGTCATCCATTCCACCAAGCCTAAGTCCTGGTGAATGAACGCTACGCGTTGTTTCGCATTGGGTTTGGGGGGCGCGTGCACATAGTCTTGGCCTTTGAAAAGAATGCGGCCTTGGTCTGGTTTGTGAATGCCGGCAAGCGCTTTGATCAAGGTGGATTTGCCTGCGCCATTTTCACCAAGCAGCGCCAGAATTTCGCCTGCAGCCAGATCAAGCGAAACATCATTCAGTGCTGTGGTGCCACCAAATCTTTTCGTCACTCCCTGAAACGCGACGAGCATTGCCTGCTCTCCATTTTTTTGCGAGATGACAACGCGGAGAATAATTAGTCAAGCAGAGAAACTATTGTTTCAGAAGCCAAACTCTGGCGGCTTCAGCCAACTCCGCCACAGGCGAAACAATATCCAACCTTAACGCCAATTCATCTTTCGCTGGTTCTTCTAATATTGCCAACTGGCTGTCGAGCAGAGACGCTGGCATGAAATGGCCTTTTCTTGCGCCTATCCGTTGTTCGAGCACTGCGCGGCTGCCATAGAGATAAATGAAATAGACAGGACGTTGCGCGGCCATGGTGATCGCCTCGCGGTAGACGCGCTTTAAGGCCGAACATGAAGCAACCGCTGCCTCTTTGCCTGCGATGGACTCACCAATGGCTTTCAACCAAGGCCAACGGTCATCATCATTGAGCGGCGTTCCGGATGACATCTTGGCTACATTGGTTGTAGGGTGCAGGCGATCCCCTTCAATGAAATGGGCGTTCAGTTTTTCTGCCAGCAATGCGCCCACTGAAGTCTTGCCGCAAGAAGCTACGCCCATGACCACTGCGGCTCCTTTAAAGGACACTGCTGATCCCGCCATCGACATAGAGGATGTGACCGTTGACAAATGATGATGCATCGGAGGCCAAGAACACCGCAGCGCCGATCAACTCATCGACACTGCCCCAGCGGCCTTGCGGTGTGCGTTTTTCCAGCCAGCTTGAAAATTCCGGATTGTCGACCAGCGCCTGATTGAGCGGAGTCTTGAAATATCCAGGCCCAATGCCATTCACTTGAATATTGTATTTGGCCCAATCGGCGCACATGCCTTTGGTGAGCATTTTCACTGCACCCTTCGTCGCATTGTAAGGCGCGATCGAAGGCCTGCCCAATTCGCTTTGCACCGAGCAAATGTTGATGATCTTGCCAGTTTTGCGCTTGATCATGGCCTGCGCCACGGCCTTGGCCACAATGAATACGCTCTCCACATTGACACGCATCAGTTCTTGAAACTTCATCAATGGATAGTCTTCCAGCGGCGTTCTGAACTGCATGCCAGCATTGTTGACGAGAATGGCAATGGGGCCAATATCTTGTTCAATCTCATGAACGGCTTTGGTGGTCGCAGTCTCGTCCGTCACATCAAAGGCTGAGGCGTAAACGTGATGGCCCTTCTTTTCCAGCGCCAGCCGTGCTGCTTCCAGCTTCGTTTCATCGCGGCCATTGAGAACAAGGGTGGCTCCCGCCTGCGCCAGCCCTTCGGCCAAGCCATAACCAATGCCCTGGCTTGAACCGGTGACCAACGCGATTTTATTCTTGAGGTTGAAAAGTTCCATCTCTTGACCCTGTGCTTTGCCTATGGCTATCGTTTCATGTCACATCGCGCAAGGCCGCTTCTGAGGAAAATATGAAAGCCGTTGTCATCCATAAGGCCCATGATCTGCGCATTGAAGAGCGCGAGGTAGAAAAGCCCGCTGCGGGCCAGGTTCTGATTGCCATCAAGCGCGGTGGCATTTGTGGCTCTGATCTGCATTATTATCGCCACGGCGGCTTTGGCACCATTCGGCTGCAAGAGCCGATGGTTCTCGGTCATGAAGTGGCGGGCGAAATTGCGGCGCTGGGCGCTGGTGTCGCGCATTTGCAGGTTGGGCAAGTTGTGGCGGTGTCACCGTCGCGCCCCTGTGGGCAATGCGAGTACTGCCAGAAGGGCATGCAGAACCATTGCCTTGATATGCGGTTTTACGGCAGTGCGATGCGTATGCCTCATATTCAAGGCGCGTTTCAGCAGCAATTGGTGGCTGATGCTGCGCAGTGCCATGGGATCGCCAAAGAGGTGAGCATCGAAGAAGCGGCCTTTGCCGAACCTTTTGCTGTCACACTTCACGCCATCGTGCGGGCTGGGGCGTTGGCGAACAAGCGCGTGCTGGTGACGGGCTGTGGGCCCATTGGCGTTCTGACCATTACGGCCGCTCGCGTTCATGGTGCCCGCGAGATTGTCGCCACCGACGTTTCGGATTTTACTTTATCCATGGCGCGTAAAATGGGCGCGGATCACACGATCAATGTCGCAACAGAGACAGATGGCCTGACACCGTTCAAAGCCAACAAGGGCAGCTTTGATATTATGATCGAAGCGTCCGGCAATGAGTCTGCGCTACGTACCGGGCTTGAGGTTTTGAAACCGCGCGGTGTGTTGATTCAGCTCGGCCTTGGTGGTGATATATCGATTCCGCAAAACATGATCGTGTCCAAAGAAATCGAAATTCGTGGCTCATTCCGTTTTCACGAAGAGTTTGCGCTGGCCGTTGATTTAATCAACAAGCGCCGGGTGGATTTGAAACCGTTGCTGACGGAAGTCGTCCCGCTTGCTGATGCCGCCAGGGGTTTTGATCTGGCGCTCGACCGCTCACGCGCCATGAAAGTGCAAATCGCGTTTTAGGTTTTCAATTCACTGGCGTGAGCAAAGGCTTGCCCGCGAAATGGGCGGCGAGATTGTCGCGCACCAATTGGCCCATGGCTTGGCGGGTTTCCAGCGTGGCGCTGCCGACATGGGGTTGTAAAACCACATTGGGTAGCGTGAAAAAGCGTTCGTCGATTTTGGGTTCATTCAAGAACACATCGAGCGCTGCGCCCTTGATGATTTTGTTTTCGAGGGCGTGAAGCAATGCGGCCTCATCGGCAATTGTGCCACGTGAGACATTGATGAAATAACCTTTCGGCCCAAGCGCTTTGAAGGCCGCAGCATCAACAAGATTTTTGGCTGATGGGCCGCCCGCCAGAGCGGCGATAAGAAAGTCTGACTCTGCGGCAAGTGCTTCAACTGTGCTGCGATAAGCGTAAGACACATCATCGCGCTTTTTACGGTTGTGATACGACAGCTTCATATCAAACGCTTCGGCGCGTTTGGCAATGGCAAGGCCGATGCGACCCAGGCCAATGATACCCATGCGTTTTCCCGAAAACCGCGTGGCCAGTGGTAAGGTATCTGCTTTCCACCGACCTGTGCGCACATGGGTTTCGCCTGCCGGAATGTGGCGCGCGATGGCGATGCACAGGCCGATGGCGAGATCGGCGACATCATCAGTTAAAACATCTGGTGTGTTGGTCACTTTGATGCCACGCGCTTTGGCGGCGGGCAGATCAATGGCATCCAGCCCCACGCCATTGCAGGCGATGATTTCAAGCTTCGGCAAAGCGGCGATGAGCGCTGCACTGGCACCCAGATCACCCCGCGTGCCAATGGCGCGAATATTGGCGGCGTGCTGCGCGAGAAAGGCGTTTTGGTCTGGCGCTTCCCAAAGCTTGCGCAGCGTATAGGTTTTTTCCAGTTCCACAAAATCCCAATCAGGATAGGGACCCACGACCAGTAGTTCAGGCTTGTTTGTCATGCTCATGCGTCTCGCTTATTCGCCGTAGGGAATCCAGATGTTTTTCACTTGGGTGGCGCGGCGTAGATAATCTATCCCCTGCCCTCTTGCATCACTATACCAATCAACGACGTGGCCATGGTTCACCCAGGTGGATTTGAGATTGCCTGCCGAAGCTTTCTCAACTATGGCGCTGCCTTCAGCGGTGCCGTGATACCAGAGGGCGGCCACTTCATCATGCTCGGCCAAGGTTTTCGCCAGCTCATCACGCTGGCCGGTGATGATATTGACGGCACCGGCGGGCACGTCGGATGTGTCCAACACCTGATAAAAATCCGTCGCGATCAAGGGCTGCGATTGCGATGGGACCAACACCACGCGGTTGCCCGTCGCCAAAGCGGGCATCATCAGCGACACCATCGAAAGAAGCGGCGCTTCTTGCGGGCAGACGAGGCCCATCACGCCATAGGGCTCATTGAAGGCTAACGTGGTTTGGCGCTTGGCATTGGTGGAATGAATGCGGCCATCAAACTTGTCGGTCTGGGCGGCGTAATAAAAAATGCGGCGGAGGGATTCATCAACCTCGTGCTTAGCCGCCTTGGGCGTTGCGCCAAGGGCGCTGAGGTGGCGGGCGAATTCATCGGCGCGGGCGCTGAGGTTTTCGGCGATGAAGAACAACACCTGTGCGCGGTTATGCGCCGAGGCCGAGCCCCACGCCGAAGCTTTCAGTGCGGCTTCCACCGCATTGCGGATGTCTTTGCGGTTGCCAAGACCCGCTTCGCCTAGAACACTGCCTTTGGTGCCAAGCACATCATAGGAATAGCCCGAGTCTGGTCTTGTTTGTTTGCCGCCGATATAAAGTTTCGCGGTGCGATCAATGGCGGCGCCTTGATCATTATGATGCAGCGTGGATGTTGCGCCCGAAAGAACTTTCGGCTTTTCGGCGCGGGTTGTTTTAGCGGCAGCGTGGCTGTCGGTCAGATATTCAAACAGGCCCTCGCGTCCGCCTTCGCGGCCAAAGCCCGATTCCTTATAACCACCGAAGCCTGCGGCCGCATCAAACTGGTTGGTGCAGTTGATCCAGACGACACCCGCTTTCACGCGGGCTGCCGCTTCCAGCGCAACGTTGAGATTCTCCGACCAGATTGAAGCCGCGAGGCCGTAGCGCGTGTGGTTGGCCAGGGCTGCGGCCTCATCGGGGGTTCGGAAAGTCATGGCTGAAATCACGGGGCCAAAGATTTCTTCGGTCATCACAGTGGAGGACGTGTCCACATTGACAAAAAGCGAGGGCGCGAAATAATTGCCCTTGGTTGGAAGAGCACAAGGCGCTTCAAACAATGTGCCACCTTCGGCCTTGCCCTTTTCCACCAGTGCCGTGACGCGAGCGAGTTGCACGGGGTCCACCAGCGGGCCCATGTCATTGGATTTGTCAAGCGGGTCACCCACACGCAGAGACTCCATGCGTTTTTTTAACCTTGCGATAAAGCCATCATATATACCTTCTTGCACCAACAGCCTTGTGCCCGCACAGCAGACCTGGCCTTGGTTAAACCACACAGCATCCACAACACCTTCCACGGCGGCATCAATGTCCGCATCTTCAAAAACGATGAAAGGTGACTTGCCGCCCAGTTCCAACGAGAGCTTCTTGCCCGAACCTGCCGTCTGTACACGGAGCAATTTTCCGACTTCGGTGGAGCCGGTGAAAGCGATCTTGTTCACATCCTTGTGCGCCACCAAGGCAGCGCCCGTGTCGCCATCGCCTGTCACAATATTGACGACGCCCGGCGGCAGGCCAGCCTCGATACAGATTTCCGCAAAGGCCAGTGCGGTGAGCGGCGTGAATTCAGCGGGCTTCAACACCACCGTATTACCAGCCGCAATGGCGGGTGCGATTTTCCACGCGAGCATCAGCAGTGGAAAATTCCATGGGATGATCTGGCCACACACGCCGACGGGACCAAAGCCTTTGAATTCTGTTTCAGCTAATTGCGCCCAGCCCGCATGATGATAAAAATGGCGGGCTACCAAAGGAATATCAATGTCACGGCTTTCGCGGATGGTCTTGCCATTGTCCATGGTTTCGAGCACCGAGAGAAAGCGTTCGCGCTTTTGAATGTGGCGGGCCAGTGCGTAGAGATGTTTGGCGCGTTCGAAGCCTGAAAGCTTGCTCCAAGTTTTGAACGCTTTGCGTGCCGCTTCAACTGCCTTATCAACATCATTTGGCAAGCCATTGGGAACGCTGCCTAATTTTTCGCCGTTGGCTGGGTTAAAAACGTCCATGCGGGGTGCTTTGGAAGCCACGAAATTGCCGCCGATAAAATGGCCAAAGCCTTTCTCATGTTGCGTCAGCCATTGTTTCACATGGGTGTTGGACTCCGGTGCCGTGCCGTAGTCCATGGTTTCGAGAATGTCGGTGATGGTTGGCATGGTGATCCTCAGGCCATGGCGTGATGCGAAAGGGCAGAATAGCGCCCCGTGAGATAATGTTCGAGTTGGCGTTCAATATCAGCCAGCATGGAGGATGCACCGATGCGAAAAAGATCGGGATCCAGCCAGCGTCGGCCGAGTTCTTCCTTCATCAGGATTTGCCAGTTCATCGCATCCTTGGCCGTCTTCAAACCGCCAGCGGGTTTGAAGCCGATTTTGAAACCGGTATGTTCGCCATAATCGCGAAGGGCGCGGAGCATTGTGAGAGACACGGGCAGCGTGGCGTTCACGTCTTCTTTGCCGGTTGAGGTCTTGATGAAATCAGCCCCCGCCTGCATCGCAATCATCGAGGCTTTGTAGACATTGCGCAGCGTTTTTAAATCGCCTGTGGCGAGAATGGCTTTCATGTGCGATGCGCCGCAAGCTTCGCGCATGGCCGCCACTTCATCATAAAGTGCGGCCCATTCGCCGCGCAGCAGCTGGGCGCGGTGGATGACGATGTCGATTTCTTCGGCACCTTCTTCTACTGCATATTTGATTTCGGCCAAGCGCAGAGGCAGAGGTGTGAGGCCCGCCGGAAAGCCCGTCGCCACCGAGGCCACGGGTATGCCCGAACCCCGCAAGGCTTTGACCGCGTAGGGCACCATCGATGGGTAGACACAGATGGCGCCCACTTTGGGCATGTCGGAAAGTTTCAGCCCTTCCACAATGTCATCGCGCAAAGGCCGCATCGCCTTGGCGCAGAGCCTGTGCACACGGCCCGGCGTGTCATCGCCGGAGAGTGTGGTGAGGTCGATACATTGCAGGGCTTTGACCAGCCAGGCGGCTTGAAATTCTTTCTTCACACTGCGGCGGGTGGTGAGGCTGGCGGCGCGGCGCTCTGCGGCGGAGGTGTTGACCTGATGGTTCTCAAACCACGCGGGTGTCAAGCCTGTGCCTAGATTGCGCGGCAAAGCATTGTGGCCCAAAACTGATTGCATTGCCAAACTCACGCGGCTCCCATTGAAGGCGCAAGGTCGGCGATCTTGAGGAATTAGTCAACCTTGCTGGGGTGAGGCCCTATTGGAATTCGTAGCGATAGCCAGCGGAGGCCAGAATATCGAGAGATTGGTTGCCTACACCCGCCGTCACCGTATTGATCCAACGCGCACCAATTTCAGATTCCAACGTCCAGTTCTTGTTGATGCGGTAGCTTGCACTTATGCTGGGTAGAATACTATATGTCGCTTGATCGCTAGTTTTGCTGGTGCGCAATTGCAATTGCATACGCGGGCCAAAGCGCAGTTGGTCGTTGATCGCGAAGCGGTAGGCGCCGTCGATCATATAGCCCCTGTTTGAGGCGCTATCAGCAAAGCGCAGCCCACCTGAGATCGTGTCATTGGCGCGGAAAATGCCAGAGCCGTTGATGGACACGGCGGCGTAGAAATCAAAGCCCGGATCAGGCGTTCCCAAAACGCCGCCCGATGGAGGCGTTCCGGTGTAATAGGATAAGGTGCTGTCTGCCGAAACTTGCCATTTTTCGCTGAGCTGCTGGCTGGCACCAACGGAAAGAGACTGCGAGGAAGATGTCCGATCGCCCGCCCATTGGTTCACGTTATTGAGGCCCACCGCATCGACCAAGGATTGGAGTGTGAGTTGGCTTTGGCCCTGCAACGCATTCGACGCGAGCAGGAAAGGCAGTTTGCGGTAATCAACCGTGGCATAAAGCGATGTACCTTGGCGTGGCAGCCAAGTGCCTGTGGCATAGGCGTTGTTGAGTTCCATGAAGAAAATATCATAGTCCGCCGCGCCGAAGACCGAAAATTTCTCGCCAATGAAGCGGCCGTCGCCACCGATGGCGCGGCGATCAACAATGTCGCCAACATTCTGCTCGATGGCATAGATGCTGGCGGACCAATCCTTCTTGGGGGAATTATATTCGAGGCTTGAGCCAAAGATGTAGCGGCCATCGGAGAACGGGTTGGCATTGCTGCTGTAAACGGGGGCACCGCCGACGGCTTGCCACTTGAAGTTTTGGATGCCTTCGTAAGTGGCCACAGCACCATCAAAGCGACCAAATACGCCGCCTGTGCTTTTGCTCTGGCGGCCCACGCGCAAACCGATCTTCGGGCCCTTCAGCTTGCCGTCAACATAGACTGTGGAGAGGCTGGAGTTGGCAATGTTGGCCTGATCACCAAAGCCTTGGCTGTTGACGGCGCTGGCCCGGCCCTCAATGGCATAGTCTTGATTTTCACCGCGGATGAACCCGTCAGCCGTCGACAGGGCTTGGTTTTGGTAGACCCGATGTTGATCCAAGGCAGAACTGCCGGGCACCAGCGGGGTGAAATTATCATCGCGGTAGTAAGATTGGGCCAAGCTGCCGTTCTTGGTCCAGGTCCAGGCCTTGGGATCCTTGGGCGGTTCCGTGAGATTGGACCGAAGCCCCAAATTGGTGGCCAGAACGCCTGTGCCGATTTGGCCTGGGGCCAGCGCATCGCCTTTACCTGATATGTTGGAGGTGAGTGTGCCTGCTGTCTTGGCCTGGCGCAGGGCAAACTGCTTGTTGGCCTGATCATCCATCGCCGCAATGACGGCATCACGGCGACCTTTGACGCGCGTAGCATCGGCCCCGGTGGGATAGAGGTTCAAGTAGGTATCATATTCGGCCTTGGCAAAAGCCAATTGCCCGGCGCGCTCGTGCGACAGGCCTAGCATTTCTTGGGCGTCTTGTTTCACACGGCCTGTGCCCAAAGTGGTGGCCTTGGTGAAGAATGCCGTGGCACGGTTGAAATCACCGGCGGCGAGCTGCTTTTTGCCATCGCTCAAAGCGGTTTCGGCGTCCTGGCCCGAGGTTTGCGACGATGGCGGTTGATCGGCGCTGTCCAAGCTTTTCTTCAAATCGGTTTTGGTGGCTTGGTTGGCATCGCTTGGCTTGAAGCCCAAGCACTTTTCAGCGCTTGGCATATCTGCCACATCTATGACGATATGGCGATTATCGTCATCGCGTTTGATGTGATAGGCCATGACTTTGGAAAAGACGAAGTGGATGACCGGGCCTTGGGTGGCTGCTGGATCATAGACCACGCCGCCAATGCCCGCAGGGTTTTGGGGTGGAACGGAAGCGGCTTCTTTCAGGCTCTGGCCGGTTTCGGTCGGCAAAGTGGTGGCCAAAGGTTCGATATGAACGGCGATGTCGAGGGCTTTTTCGGCGGGGTCAGACCCCGTCACATTGACCGGGCGGTTCAGCTTTAACTCCACGTGGCTGCACGTTAACGTTCCGGTAACGTTAACGGTGGCCAGCAATTTATCCAACGTCGGTTCGGCCAAGGCATGGCCCTGCCCTGCGGCCAACAGGGCTGCAAGGCTAAATCCGATACGCTGCGATACTAACTTGATCATTCACCCTATTCCAGAAACAGAAAGTCTCTCGTCGTGTTAAGTCTGATGGTCCTGTTGCTTCTGGATTTTATTGTTTTTGTGGTCTGAAACCGTTGTGGCCTGAGGGGCATTAACGGTCCGTTATGGTTAACGGAATTTGGTAAAAAAAAAGCAATGTGACCCGTTTGGGCGGAATCGGCTCCCCCCCGAACTGGGACTTTGCAGATTGAAGCTGACATCGTGCTGACCGGAAGACGCATGATTTCCTAGTTCCAACTGCTGCTTGTTGGACGATGCTTGTTGTTGGTTGGCCGAGATGTTTGGATCTTGGTCAAGGTCTGGTCGGTGTAGATGTGGCAGGCGCCGGTGCAATCCTTCAACTCCGTGAAGGTGTAGCGGATGTTGCCATATTTGGTATGTGGGTCTGGCGAGAATTTGTTCGAATGGCAGGCTGCGCAGTTCGGGAACAGAGTCGGCGATGTATAGGTAATTTTTTCATTGTTCTGCTTGTGGCAGGTGACGCAGGTTGTCTGCGTTGTGCCGAAGTAGTGCAGCACATAGGCCGCTGACGTGTGGGCGTAGGTCAACATTGGGTTCCAAAGTGACGTCGTGTGGCAGACTGAGCAATCCTTCGTGGTGATGAAGTGGGTTGGCAGCTTGTAGTCCAGAACTGTGCCTGTGATGCCCATCTTGTTGGTGCCGTTGTGGCAGGCCAAGCAAGTGCCGATCGCCTGGCTGTGATCAAATTTGGTAATCGGTGCAACTTTCCAGTCTGTCGCAACCACGCCCGAGACGTGGCAGCTTTCGCAGGTGTTGGTGGTGTTCAAATGGGCGACGTCTTTCGGCGTGATGGTTTTGACGGTCGTCTTGGTTGTGCCGTTGTGACAGCTGAAGCAGGTGTCGATCGCTTGCGTGTGATCGAAGGCCTTGGCTGGTGTCCATGGTACACCGCCCGTGGCATGGCAGGCATCGCAGGCCGCAGTCGAATTCAAGTGGGTTGCCGACTTGTGCGAGATGATCGTGCCCGTCAGGCTCAGTTTCGTCGCGCCGCCGTGGCAGGAGACGCAGGTGCCCGTCACTTGCGTGTGGTCAACTTGCGCTGCTGTCACATTCCAGTTGGTGAATGACAAGTGGCAGTTTGAACAGGCGGTGGTGGTGGCAATATGAGCCGCAGACTCTGCCATCACGACGCCCGCAGTTGTGACGGTGACTGCCCCCTTGTGGCAGGATGCGCAGGTTCCAAGGGTGGCTGTATGTTGGAACTGGGCCAAGGGCACCGGCTTCCAGACGGCTGTCGTATGGCAGGCATCGCAGGTGTTGTTGGATGTCATGTGGGTCAGAGGCTTGCCCGTATAAGGATTGCCATTGTGGCAGGTGAAGCACGTGCCAGCGGCAACGCCCGTGTGATCAAATACGGCACCAATGAAGCTGGCGGTGGTGTGGCAGGTATCGCAGGTGTTCACCGATACGATGTGCGTGCCATGGGGGTCTTGCAACTTGCCGATGACGAAGCCGTTTGAAATCGAGATCGTGCCGCTGTGACAGGTGAAGCAGGCACCAATCACCTGGCTGTGGTCGGTCTGACGCGGTTGAATGCCGGGGATGAAGCCCGCATTGGTCGTGTTGTGGCAGTTGGCGCAGGCCGTAGTGGTGTTCAAATGTTTGGCATCTTTGGCGAGAACGTTGCCTGATGAGACTTTATGGGTTCCATCGTGGCAGGTGACGCAGGTGCCGATCGCTTGGCTGTGATCAAATTTGGTGTTGGGCGTCACCTTCCAGTCGTTCACGAGGGAGCCGCTGTAGACCGCGGAAACGTGGCAACTTTCGCAGAGCGTGGAGGTGTTGAAATGGGGCGCATCCTTGCCCGTGATGGTCATCACTGAGGTTTTGGCTGTGCCATTGTGGCAGGTGAAGCAAGCACCAAGTGTTTGTGTATGATCAACCGCAATCGCGGGGACGAAGAGCTTGTTTGTAGTGTTGTGGCAATTAGCGCAGCTTGTCGTGGTCGCCAGATGCTTGGCGTCTTTGCCGAGAACGGGGCCTGATGAAACCGTATGGGTCGCATCATGGCAGGAGAAGCAAGTGCCGATGGCTTGGCTGTGATCAAATTTGGTATTGGGCGTCACTTTCCAGTCGGTCGCCAGCACACCTGTAAAGGCCGCAGAAACGTGGCAGCTTTCGCAGAGGCTGGTGGTGTTTAAATGCTTGGCATCTTTGCCTGTGATGGTCATCACCGTCGTCTTGATCGACCCATTGTGGCAGGAAACGCAAGTGCCGATGACTTGCGTGTGATCTACAGCAATCGCGGGCACAAATTTGGGGTTGGTGGTGTTATGACAATTGGCGCAGGCCGTTGTGGAGGCCAAATGTGCCCCCGACTTGCCAATGGCAGGCGCATGGGCACCGTCATGGCAGGAGACGCAGGTGCCAATGCCTTGGCTGTGGTCAAACTTGATCGTGACCCAGGACACATAACCCACATGGCAAGCTTCGCAAGACGTTGTGGTGTTGGGGTGGGTTGCGAATGAGGCTTTGCCTTTGGCGCCGCCATTGGACGTCAAATGCGCTCCATCATGGCAGGTGACGCAGGGCGTTACGGTGGCCGTGTGCGTGTGATCAAAGGTGACCGCTGGCACAAAGAGATTGGTGTTGTGGCAAGCGCCGCAGGTGTTGTCGCTGGCCGGGTGGGTTGTGCCCTTGCCCTTGGCCACGACCGTGTTGTGGCAGGCAAAGCAATTGGTGGCGGCGGTGAAAGCGCTGTGATCGGGCTTGGCACTGGTCACCCAGGTTGCGGTCGTGTGGCAAACGCCGCAGTCATTGCCGCTTGGATCTTTGCCGCCGGTGATTGCAATATGAGTGGTGGGGCGCACCACAGCATTGGGCTTGCCTGTATCATGGCAGGTTGCGCAAGGCGTGGCCGCCGCGATGACGGGCGCGTGGTCGAAGTGCGCGGGGATAAAGGCCGTCGTCGTATGACAATTGCTGCATGTGTTAAAGGCGGCAGAGTGCGGCGGAGCTTTCAGGTCAGTCAAAGCCTTGGAACGGGCCACAACGCCCACATATTGCCCATCATGACATTTGACGCAGGCGGTCGCGTACACAACTGTGTCAGCGTGGCTGAAGGTCCACACCTTAAAGTCGGTGACACTGGTGTGGCAGACGGCGCAGTCGGTTGAGGTGGGCACGTGGGTGGCAATCTTGCCAACAATTGTGCTTGCTATAATTTTGTGGGCACCATCATGGCAGTTGTTGCAGGTTGGCGAGACCAGCGCGTGTTCGGCGACACCGAAGACGACGGGGTTGAAGGCCACAAAGTTCTTGTGGCAGGCGCTGCAATCGGTTCCGGCATTGAAAGCAATATGTGGCAGCACTGCATTTGTCGTGCCCTTGGCGGTGACGCCATCATGGCAAGACACGCAGGTTGCCGTGCCAATATTGGCATGGCTGAATGTTGTCACCCAAGTGGTGAAGGACGTGTGGCAGGAGCCGCAGCTGGTGCCGACCGTGAACGGAATATGCGGCGTTGGCTTGAATTTCAACAGTCCGGTCGAAATCGCCTGACTTCCGCTGTGGCAAGTGACGCAAGTCGTTGCCGATACGAGGCCATGTTCCGCCGCGCCGAAAACTGTGGGCGAGAATGCGGTGAAATTCTTGTGGCAATCGTCGCATGTGTCAGAAGAAGGAATATGCGGTTGTACTGCGGCGTTCTTCTTACCTTTGGCCGTGACGCCATCATGGCAAGACACGCAGGTCTTGCCGCCAATGGTCGCCGCGTCATGGACGAATGTCGTCACCCAGGTGGTGAAGGACGTGTGGCACTGGACGCAATTGGCTGTCGTTGAAATATGCGGCGTTGGCTTTTTCACCAAAGCGCCCTTCAAGATCGCGACGGTGCCATTATGACAATCGAGGCAAGTTGTCGAGACCAGTGCATGTTCTGCCGCACCGAAGGTGACCGGGTTGAATGCGGTGAAGGACTTGTGGCAGGCGCCGCAATCGGTTGCAGCTTTGAAGGGGATATGCAGCACAGCGGCTTGTCCTGCACCTTTGGCCGTGATGCCATTGTGGCAGGATGCGCAAGTGGCGGTGCCGACATTGGCATGATCGAAGATTGTCACCCAGGTGACAAAGGACGTGTGGCACTGAGCGCAGTTGGCCGTGGTCGGGATATGCGGCGTTGGCATAAAGACCAGTCGGCCACTGAATATCGCCCCGGTGCCGTTATGGCAGGTGAGGCAGGTTTTCGAGACGAGCGCATGTTCGGTCGCACCGAAAGTGACGGGGTTGAAGGCCGTGAAGGTCTTGTGGCAAGTCGCGCAATCATCCGAAGTTGGAAGATGGGTGATGGCGGCATTGTTCTTGCCCTTGGCGGTCACGCCGTTGTGGCAGGACACGCAGGTGGCCGTGCCGACATTCTTATGATCGAAGATTGTGACCCAGGTGGTGAAGGACGTGTGGCATTGGGCGCAATTGGCAGCCGTGGTGATATGCGGCGTTGGCTTTTGTACCAAGGCACCCTTCAAAATCGCTACGGTACCATTGTGGCAATCGAGGCAAGTTGTCGAGACCAACGCATGTTCCGCAGCACCGAAGGTGACGGGGTTGAAGGCGATGTAGTTTTTATGGCAGGCACCGCAATCGGTTGAGGCCTTGAAGGGGATGTGGGTGACAAGTGCTTGCGCCGTGCCCTTGGCGGTCACACCATTATGGCATGATACGCAAGTTGGCGAGCCCGTAATATTGGCGTGATCAAAGGTTGTCACCCAGGTGGTGAATGATGTGTGGCAGGTAACACAATTGGCTGCCGTGGTGATGTGCGGCGTTGGCTTCTTGACCAGTGCGCCTTTGAGGATTGCCGTGGTGCCGTTGTGGCAATCGAGGCATGTCGTCGAGACCAGCGCATGTTCCGTCGCACCGAAAACGACGGGGTTGAATGATGTGAAGTTGGTGTGGCAGGCACTGCAACTTACTGAGGCCGGGAACGGAATATGCGTTACGATCGCGTTCGCCGTGCCTTTGGCAGAGACGCCATTATGGCAGGACACGCAAGTGGCTGTGCCTATATTGGCGTGGTTGAAAGTGGTCACCCATGTCGTGAATGATGTGTGGCATTGCGAGCAATCCGCCAACGTGGTGATATGATTTTTGATCTTGCTGACGAGGAAGCCCGTCAAAATCGCTTGCGTGCCGTTGTGGCATGTCGCGCATTGTCCTGAGACGAGCCCGTGTTCTGTCGCACCGAAGGTGACGGGGTGGAAGGCCGTGAAGTTTGTTGTCCCGTGGCAAGCAGCGCAATCAACTGCGGCTGGGTATGGAATATGCTGAACTTTTGCAAACGATGTCCCGTGAGCGGTCGTGCCATTGTGACACGATGCGCAGGTGGCGGTGCCTCTCGTGCTGTGATCGAATGTCGCCGCCCAAGTCGTGGTATCTTTGTGGCAAAGTTCGCAGGCCGCTGTAGTTTGAATGTGTGTCTGTGATTTGGTGGTCAGGGCGGTGATTGCCCCGGCCTTGTTGATCTTGGTTGAACCATTGTGGCAAGTGAAGCAGACGTTTGAAACCTTGGCGTGGTCAAATTTTGCCGACGTCCAATCCGTGAAATTGGTATGGCAATCAGAACATACCGGTGCGCTGCCGCCATTCACCGTGATATGGGGGAGCAAGCCGCTCGCCATGCCCTTAGCTATCGTGCCATTATGGCAGCTGACGCAGTTGGCAGAACCGCCCGTGATCATCGTGTGATCGAAAGTAGCTGGTACAAAAGCATCAGTTGTGTGGCAAGAATCGCAAGTATCAGAAGTCGGCAAGTGGGCTTGTTTTGGCCCCTGCAACTTGCCCATTATTGGCTTGTTGCTTGTCAAAGATTGCGAACCGTTGTGACACGTGACGCAGGCCGCCTTAGGCAACTGCTGGAGATGAATGAACGTGTTTGTTGCGAAGCTGATGCCTTTCAGTGTCGAATGGCAGCTTTCGCAGGAATCGCTTGTTGTCAAATGGTTTGGTGTCTTGCCACGCAAGGCCGAAGTGCCACCGGCAAAAACGGTGTTATTGTGACAGTCTTTACAAGCCGACTGCACAAGGGCATGGTCTAATTTGCCGCCAACCCAAGTTACATATTGCTTGGCCGCGTCATGACAACTGGCGCAATCATTCGTGTATTTTGTCGTATCTAAATGCTTGCTGGGCGCGTTTGCTTGGCCCTTTGCATTGCCCGCAAACGTTACGTGATTGCCATCGTGGCACGTCACGCAGTTATTAACGTCAGTTGCGAAGGCGTGATCCCACTTGGCGGGCTTCCAACCCGCCACTACATGGCAAGCGACACAATCATCGCTGCTGGTTGCCACATGCTGTGGGAAAATGCGACCCGTGGCGCGGCGGCCGTCGTGGCAGGTGACGCAGCCAAATGGAGCGTTAACGGTAGCAGCCACGATAGGGTCATTGTGATCAAATTTTGATGGGCTCCAAGCCACTGTGGTATGGCAGCTCTGGCATTGATCGCTGGTGGTCAAATGCCCGCCAGATTTGCCGGTGGCTGAGATACCATCATGGCACTTCACGCAACCATCAACCACACCGGTGTGATCGAAGACGCCAACTTTCCACGATATCGTCCGATGGCACGTGACGCATTCATTGGTTGAACGGATGTGAGTGAAGGGCTTGCCCGACGTGTGCATGCCGTCATGGCAGGTCTGGCAGGGTTCATTGGTGGTTTCGTGGTTGAAATGGGCGACCTTCCACGTGGTCACCAGATGGCAATCTTCGCAGAGCTTGGTTGATTTGATGTGGTTCTTGGTCTTGCCTTCGGCGGTTTTGCCGTCATGGCAGGTAAAGCAGCCCTTGCTGATTTTTGCGTGATCAACATGAACCTGCGACCAATCCACATTGTTGTGGCAGGTGGCGCATTCATTGCTGGTTGCCGGATGGGTGAGCGATTTGCCCTTGGCCATTGTGTCGTTGTGGCAGCTCACGCAGGCCGTCGGCACGCCCTTGAAAATGCCGCCCTTGTGGCAGGTTTCGCAGGTGACCTGAACGTGCATGCCCTCCAGCGGGAAGCGCGTGGTCTGGTGGTTGAAATTTTGATCGATTTTGAAAGCCGAGTTGGACGTCGGGGCCACAGGCTGGGCTGGCGTGGCGGCAGGTTGGACCGTTGCCGTGATCGGCAATAAATTGGTTTTTCCTGAATTTGGTGTCTCTGCGAGGGAGGCTGAGGAAACGACTGCGAAGGCAAGCCAAAGGGCCGCGACAAATGCCACGAGGCCTTGCAGAATAGTTTTCGTTCTGCGGCTCAACAAGTTCTCTTTACTGGCCTTCGGATTGACCAGCCCCATGGACATATTCGTTCAGTCAAAAAGTCTGCGAAACGCATGTTTCGGCCGTTGTCTCAACCGAATCACAAACTAACTCAGATGGATTTTAACCAGTCCAGCGCTTACAGGAACCTGACACGCCGCCTTAAAACCACTGTTTTTACAACTAATTTTCGACTTCAAATTGCGCAAACTTAACGATCTATTGACGAATGATCGCGGTTTTGAAGGTTTCGGTTGTATGGCAGCGTGCGCAGGTGGTGCCGAAAGAACCGTGGTGCACGTCCTGGGCCTTGTGGCAAGAATAGCAATCGGTTGCCACTTTGGCGCTCTGGACATTTTTGGCTTGGTGGCAATCATAGCAGCCAACCTTGGTATGGGCGCCATCCAGCGGGTATTTCGTATCCTTGCTGTGATCGAAGGTCACACGCTTCCAGCCCAATGGGCTGTGGCAGGTCTCGCAGGCATTGGCAAAACGGCCCTCATGCGGGTCTTGCTTGCCATGGCAGGCATAGCAGGTTGTCGGCGCGCCTTTGAAGGTACGGCTATCATGGCAACTTTCGCAGGCCACAAGGGCATGGAGACCTGAAAGTGGATAGGTGGTCAGGCCATGATCAAACTTCACGCCCTGACGCCAAGCGATCACACCATGGCAATCGGCACAGGCATCGCCCAATTGGGCTTGGTGAACGTCCTGTTCCTTGTGGCACGAGACGCAAAGCATGGAAACCTTGGCTTTAATATCACCACCATGGCAATCTGAACATTTGGCTTTGGCGTGAGCGCCTTCCAGCGGGAATTTGGTCTGCTTGCCATGATCAAACTTCGCGTCTTTCCATTTTTCAACGCTGTGGCATTCTTCGCATTTCACGCCGAATTTGCGGCCGTGAACATCCTGGATCGCATGGCAATCATTGCAGGCCATGGATAGGTCTTTATAGACTTCGCCCAGATGGCAAGAAATGCATTCGGCCTTGGCATGGGCACCCTTCAGCGGGAATTTGGTTTTGTCATGATCAAAGGCTTTGACCTTTTTCCAGCTTTCAACCACGTGGCAGTTTTGGCACTCTTTGCCGAGGTTGCCCTTGTGGGGCTGGGAATCGGTGTGGCAATCATTGCAGCCATGGGGCGCCTCGCGGAATTTCTTGCCTTCTTTGTGGCAGGCGGCGCAGGCCACTTCTTTGTGGCCGCCCTCTAAAGGAAAGCGTGTTTCGGCATGGTTGAAGATGCTGGTTTCAATCTGGATCAGCTTGTTCTCCCTGCCCTTGTGTTCGACATGGCAGGCATAGCATTCAGATTTGGCCACCATCACATTGTGAGCATGGAAGCCTGACTTATCGTTGAGATCTTTCTGGATGTCTTTGTGGCAGGAAATACACAAGCTTGATTGCGCGGCTTTCTGCAAAACCTTGTGACAATTAGCGCAATCTTCTTCGTATTTTGCGTGAACATCTGAGAGAAGCCCGGGCATCATCAATTTTTCAACAGCGGTCGATGCCAGGCTGGGTCCAACCAACAGCGCCATGAAAGTCATCGCGAATATGATGATGGCAGCAATGCGGCTGCTCATGGCCTCTCCATTGTTGGTTTAATACATGTGGACTGCAATTACGTGAATGACGCCACTTACCAACAAGAGAAAGAACAGTGGAACATGAAGAACATGCCACAAAGAGAACATCCGTTCCCAGAATGCAAACTGGGCAGCACGCGACACTGCGAGTAAAAATTCATTAACATGATTCTTCGCGGCGCGGGTATGAGCTTTTGCTTCAAGCCGTGTCCAATTTTGCGATTTGGTGTTGTTCTCAATGCTCAAGTGCACTTCGCGCATAATCTTGGCGCGCGACATGCGCAGTTGAACCGGCATCGCCATCACATTCATCAAGCTGGCGACCACGCCGGGATTTTTCGGCGTCGACTTCAAGCTGAAATCTGCGAGGGCTTTGCTGATCGTGCCACCAGAGCCGCCGACGTCAGCTTCGACACCGGCCATCAATTGCGTAGCCTGTTTCAAAAGACCGCCGACATCAAGGCGCGCACCTGAGAGGCCGGAGTGAATATGGGTGTAAATATAACGGCCAACCACGCCGCTGCCGGCCACGAGAATCATCGAGAACAGAGCGACGTTGCTGTTCATCGCGCCCATTGAAAAGTTTGAATGATAAAAAATCAACAGTGGGCCAACGATGCCCAGCATCATATGCCATTGAAACCAGAAAGCGGCTTTTTGGCCCGTGCCAAAAAAGCGTGAGCGTTTGAATGCTGGGTAAATCAAAAGCAGCAACATCATGCAGCCGCCCACCAAGCCCAGCTTGTAGCCAAGGCCTTCGCCAGGAACCAAAATTTCCTGCTTCTTGATAATGAAGCCGAAGGTGAGGGCAGCAATCGTCACCATGCTCATCGCGGTTGAGCCGTAGCTTTTCCGAGATAATTTTTGCGGTGCGGGTTGTGGAATTTCTGGCTTGGGCGCGCGTACTGAAGGAACCACAGCGGCTTCACTTGCCGCTGGTTTAACCATTCTCGTATCGAAAGCCGAAACTGACATAACAACTCCAAATCACGCAACATGAAAGGATGCGACTAAGTGAGTGCCCCTGACAGGAAACTGACAGGAAACAAATCCATAACTTGCCTCTTTTGCCTTAGGATTTAATGTAGAGGGATGGTTAAGCACCGAGTCGTTCGCGTGCTTTCTTCAACATTGAATTTCAAGGCTAATAGATGATTGCTGAAATCGGTCAATTTGCATTGTTGCTGGCGCTGATGACGAGTCTCGTGCAAGCGACGCTTCCTCTCTATGGTGCGCACCGACAAGATCGTGGCTTGATGGCGCTGGCGAGTTATGCCGGTGTTACATCTTTCATACTCGTTGCAATTTCTTTTGCGGCGCTGGCTTTTTCATTTTTGAATGATGATTTCAGTGTGCGACTTGTCGCCACCAATTCGCAAATTGCCAAGCCTGTCATTTACAAACTCACCGGCGTTTGGGCCAATCACGAAGGCTCGATGATGTTGTGGGTTTTGATCTTGGTGATTTTTTCGGCGTTGATTGCGATTTTCGGGCGTAACATTCCGGCCTCACTCAAGGCCCGCGCACTTGCTGTGCAGGGCATGATCGCTTCGGCGTTTTTGGCTTTTGTGGTTTTCACGTCCAATCCCTTTATACGTTTGGCTGATGCGCCTGCCGATGGCAGTGGGATGAATCCTTTGCTGCAAGACCCCGGCCTCGCAGTGCATCCACCTTGCCTCTATATGGGTTACGTTGGTTTCTCGGTGGCCTTTTCATTTGCCGTGGCCGCACTGATCGAAGGCAAAGTTGACGCGGCCTGGGCGCGCTGGGTGCGGCCCTGGGTGTTGCTCGCTTGGTGTTTCCTCACCATGGGCATCACGCTCGGATCATTCTGGGCCTATTATATTCTCGGCTGGGGCGGCTGGTGGTTCTGGGATCCAGTAGAAAACGTGTCCTTCATGCCATGGTTGGTCGGCACGGCGCTGCTTCATTCCGCCTTGGTGGTTGAACGGCGTCATGCTTTGGTGGGTTGGACGATTTTACTTTCCATCCTCACCTTCTCGCTCAGCCTGATTGGCACATTCGTGGTGCGCTCTGGCGTTCTGACCAGCGTTCACTCATTCGCAACGGATCCGGCTCGCGGGTTGTTCATTCTGTTTATCATCTTTGGTGCAACCGGCGGGGCACTGGTGCTTTATGCTTTCCGCATTCCACAGGTGCGCAAGGGTGTTCCTTTCGCAGTGATCAGCCGTGAAAGCGGATTGCTGCTCAACAATGTGTTTTTGGTTGTGGCGGCAGCGACCGTTTTCTTCGGCACGTTCTGGCCGCTCTATATTGACTTGATGGGTCGCGACAAGATTTCCGTTGGCGTGCCTTATTACAATCTCACTTTCGTGCCCTTGTTCATTCCGATTCTGGTGACAATGGTGATTGGACCATTTCTTAAATGGAAGCGTGATGATTTTTCTGGTATTCTGAAACAGCTAAATATTCCACTCGTCGCTGCGGTGATCGTGCTTCTCGGCGCATTGGGCTTCACCCTTGGCAAACATATTTTCACGGCGGCGGGCATTGGCCTTTCGGCGTGGATTATTGTTGGCTCTGTGTGGGTGATGGTGAAGCGCACCAAGTTGGGGAAAATTCCTTTGTCGGAATCCTTCAGCATTCTTTACAATACACCGCGGGCCTATTTCGGTTTGCTGTTCGGCCACATGGGCATGGGCTTTGTTTTGCTGGCCATCACTGTTGTCACAACATGGCAGCAGGAAAACATCATCTCGATGAAAATGGGCCAGCAGACCAAGATTGGTTTTTATGATGTGAAACTCATTGGGGTTGAAGATGTGCAAGGCCCGAACTATCAGGCCGAACGCGGCACCTTTGAACTTTCGCAGAATGGCAATGTCTTTCGCGTCATGACGGCGGAGCGGCGCTTTTATCCCGTGCAACAACAGCAGACCAACCAAACTGCCATTCGCACCAATCTGGTTTCTAACACTTATATTGCTTTGGGTGATCCCGATAATTTGGGCGGGCGCACGGTCCGGCTTTATTATCATCCGATGGCACCCTGGCTTTGGATTGGTGGTTTCATGATGGCCTTTGGCGGCTTTGTATCCCTGTCTGATCGGCGCTTCCGTGTGGGCGTGGCGCAAAAGCAGCGGCCCACCATCATCGGGCCCGCTGCAACTGCAGGAGCGGCCTGATGCAGTTGCGCATGGCGACAGTTCTGCCGCTTGGGCTGTTTGCGGTCTTGGGCGTGGTGCTGGCGATGGGCCTCCGGCATGATCCGAAAGTTCTGCCCTCGATGTTGCTCGACAGGCCTCTGCCTGAGTTTGATTTGGCATCACTGAAAATCGGCGCGCCCAATCTCAAAAGTTCGGAACTCAAGGGCAAGGGTGTGACCTTGGTCAATGTGTTTGGCTCCTGGTGTGTCAGCTGCCGCTATGAACATCCTTTGCTGATGCGCGTTGGCAAGGACACGCGTTTCAAACTTGTCGGTATCGATTGGAAAGATGCGCCGCAAGATGCCAACCAATATCTGGCGACATATGGTGACCCCTATGCACAGATCGGCACCGACGAAGTAGGTCGCACGGCGATTGATCTTGGTGTTTCAGGTGCGCCAGAAACTTTTGTGGTGGATGCCAAGGGGCGTGTGCGTTTGCGGGTACCGGGTCCGCTGACACCAGAGATTTGGGATAAGCAGATTGAACCTTTGATCAAAGAGTCTGAGAAAGCCTCATGATGCGGAAGTTCTTCATTGTTATCTTTTTGCTGTTTGGCACGGGGCTTGCCCATGCCGTCTTGCCCGAAGAAATGCTCAAAGACTCGGGCCAAGAATTACGCGCGCGCGACATCAGTCAGGTTCTGCGCTGCCTCGTGTGCCAGAACCAATCGATTGATGATTCCAATGCGCCGCTCGCCAAGGATCTGCGCATCATCGTGCGCGAACGGATTTCGGCAGGCGATTCGAATGACCAGGTGATGGCCTATGTGGTCAATCGCTATGGCAATTATGTTTTGCTGAAGCCACCGTTCCAATTGGATACGGCTTTGCTGTGGCTCTTGCCTTTTATTCTGATGATTGTGGCGCTGGGGGCAGCTTTTTTATATTTGCGACAACAGCCAGAACCCGAAGCGGGCGATATTTCCAACGAAATCCTGAAGGAAGAATAACCGAATGACTCTTTGGCTTGCTTTGACCATCCTGTGCAGCGCTGCGGCGGTTGGAATTTCTATTCCGCTGATCCGGCGCTATGAAGCGACGATTGCACCCAATCAGGAATCTGCCGTCTATCAGGACCAGATGAAAGAAGTAGACCGCGATTTGCAGGCCGGCACGATCAATGCGCCCGAAGCGCAGTCTGCCAAAATTGAAATCGGCAGACGCCTTGATGCCGTGCAGCGCGATGGCGCTGTTGTCCAGCCCATTTCAAATTTCTGGCGCTTGTGGGCCTTGGCTGCATCGGCAGGTTTGGTGATTTTAGGCGGTGTCAATCTTTATGGCTCTATGGGCAGCCCCAATATGCCTTCGGCCTTACCGCAGATTCAACCGCAGCAGGCCCAACAAGTTGCAGCGCCCGTACAACAACAGGCCGCCGCTGCTTCTGTCCAGACGGCCACGCCTGCCGCAGCGGCGGCTGCCGCTGGTCCGGCGCAAGTTGATCAAATGATTTCCGGCTTGCAGGCCAAGCTCAAGGCCAACCCCAATGATGCCGAAGGTTGGCGCATGTTGGGCTGGGCCATGTTCAACACGCAGCATTTCCAAGAGTCAGCTGATGCCTATACCAAGGCTTTGGCCATTGATCCCAATAACGTCGATTATAAATCGGCCTTGCTGGAATCAATTGTGCAAACCGCGCAGGGCGTGGTCACGCCCAAAGTGCAAGAGATGATCACTGATGTTCTGGCCAAGCAGCCCAAGGATCTGCGGGCGCGCTTTTATGATGCGTTGGGCCACGAACAATCTGGCGATCAACAGGGTGCATTGGATCGTTGGTTGGCTTTGCTGTCTGACGCGCCAGCTGATGCAGGCTGGAAAGATGACGTCAAGCAACGTGCCACTGATCTCGCCAAAGCCTTGGGCAAGGATGTGAGCGCACAGCTGAGTGGCGTTGCTTCTGCTCCGGTTCCAGCACAAGCAGCCAAGCCGCTGGCCGCTGGCGAAAAAGATGCGATGGTGGCCGGCATGATTGCCAAGCTGGCCGCCAAGCTTGATGCCAATCCGAAGGACCGTGATGGCTGGGCCATGATGATCCGTTCACTGATCGTGACGGGTGACAAGAAAGGTGCTGACGAGGCGCTGGCCAAGGCTTCAGAGATTTTTAAAGGTGACCAAGCGACCATTGACGGCTTAAAGCAAACAGCTGCTGATGCTGCGTCCAAGGTTGCAGGCACTGCGGCGGCGGCCCCGGCGGCAAATGCACCCGCGCCCGCCGCTGGTGCAGAGACGGCTCCCGCCCCTGCTGCGGCGGCTTCAGCTATTCCGCCTTCTGCTGCGGCACCGAAGATCACAGCCGACCAACAGGCGGCCGTGCAAGCCATGGCGCCCGCTGATCAGCAAGAAATGATTAAGGGCATGGTGCAAAGATTGGCCGACAAGATGAAGGACAATCCCAAAGACATGGATGGTTGGATGCGGTTGATGCGCGCCTATTCGGTTTTGAAAGATACTGACAAAGCCAAGGGCGCATTAGGCGATGCGGTGAAAGCCTTTGATGGTGATCAAGCATCGATCGACAAATTGAAAGCTGCCGCAACTGAACTTGGGATCAACTGATGAAAGATGTGGCCACCTTCCTCTATTATTGGCCATATTACCTGTTTATGGCGGGGGTGTTCTATCTGTACTACAAATGGCAATATCGAACTGAAACGATCAGTCTTGAAGTTAAATCTGCTGCCATTGAGGCAGGACTAACCGAACCTGCCTCGCTCCATCCACTGATTGACCCTGATATTTGTATCGGCTGCGGCACCTGTGTGCGCGCCTGCCCAGAGCATAATGTGCTGGGCATCATTCAAGGCAAGGTTCAGTTGATTGAACCCACACATTGCATTGGCCATGGCGCGTGTAAAACATCCTGCCCGATGGATGCGATTTCATTGGTCCTGGGCACAGCGACGCGCGGCATTGATCTGCCGATGGTCGGGCCGGACTTTCAAACCAATGTTCCCGGCATTTTTGTGGCTGGTGAATTGGGCGGCATGGGGCTTATACGCAATGCCGTCGAACAGGGCCGCCAAGCCATCGAGAGTGTGAAGAAGATGCCAGGCCTGGGCAAAGGGGGCGACAAGCTTGACCTGGTGATTATCGGTGCTGGGCCTGCGGGTTTTTCAGCGGCGTTGGCGGCAAAACAAGCTGGTCTTAACTATCTTGTTCTCGAACAGGATGATCTTGGCGGCACGGTGTTCAAATATCCGCGCGGTAAACTGGTGATGACAGCGCCGGCCATTCTGCCCATCGTTGGCAAAATGAATTTCCGCGAAGTTTCAAAAGAAACGCTTCTGGAATATTGGAACAAAGTTGAAGCAGAACAGCAACTCAAAGTCAGCTACCGCGACCGGGTCGAAAAGGTTGTGCCTGTCGGTGATGGGTTTGAGGTTCATTCCACTACGGGCCTGAAACAAGCGCGCAGCATTTTGCTTGCCATTGGGCGGCGCGGCACACCCAGGCGGTTGGGCGTGGAAGGCGAAGACCAGAAGAAAGTTGTCTATCAGCTGATTGACGCCGAACAATATAAGGGCATGCATGTGATCGTGGTGGGTGGCGGTGACTCGGCCCTTGAAGCAGCCACCAGCATTGCTGACCAGCCGGGCACAACAGTGACACTGTCTTATCGTTCGGAAGCTTTTGGCCGCGCCAAATCCAAAAACCGGGAAAAGCTGGCAGCGCAGCAAGCCAGCGGGCGGCTCAATGTGCGGCTCAAATCCACCATCAAAAAAATTGACGAGAAATCGCTTGATCTCTCTTATGAAGGACAAATTCAGTCCATTCCCAATGACGCAGTTATTGTGTGTGCGGGCGGCATTCTACCGACAGACTTTTTGAAATCGATCGGGATCAACATGGATACCAAATATGGCACAGCCTAGATTGATCATTGCCCTTCTCCTCGCCACCGCCTTTTCAACCGAGGCGCTGGCGGCTAAAAAACCGAAAGCACCAGCCACAGCCTCGGTTGCCGCTGCGCCACTAGCGCCCACCGCTGATACGCTGATCGTGAAGCGCAATTACAAATTGGCCTTCGCGGCGCTGCTCAAAGCGGCCCAGCAGGGTGATGTCAAAGCCATGGTGAAAGTGGGCCATGCGTTTCGCTTAGGCATAGGCACCGAGATGAATTTGGCCGAAGCCCGCAAGTGGTATGAGCTTGCGGCCGGGGCCAACAATGCCGAAGCCAAAAGTGTACTGGCGCGGCTTGATATCACCGTTGCCGCCACAACGAAAAAATCTAGCGATGCGACTGGGGTTAAGGTGGCTGAGGGCAGCATTGACTTTGCCCATCTGCCAGAGCGCCCGAATGGCCAGCCAGGCTGGTTTGAAATTGCTGCCGCGCACCGCGATCATCTGGCGCTCAAATCTCTTGCGTCTTCTGCAACAGGCGATGCTGCGCTCATTTCTGCCAAGCTGGGCGATGCTGAAGGATTGGCGGCGGCGGCCCCAAAGCCTGCGGTTGATAATCTGGGGCGCAGCGGCGTGATGTTAGCCTTGGCGCAGGGCAAGCTGGAAGTCATTTCTGCTGCGCTGAACTTGAAACCTGATCTTGCAGTTGCCGATAAGAGCGGGTTGACGGCGGCGGCACAGGTTGCTGCTGCTTGTGATAGCGAGAAGCTTGCCCAGCTGGTGGCTGCCGGTGCGCCATTGGTCGGCGGCACCAGCCCGGCAATTGTCGTGGCGGCGCGAAATTGCGATGACTGGAGCAAGTTCAAAGCCATTTTCAGAGGGCAAGATTTGAACGTGGCTGATACTCTGGGGCGCACGGCGGCGTGGTTTGCTGCGGCACGGGGCAATGTCGCTGTGCTGGGTTGGCTCGCTGACGAGGGGGCCAATTTGGCGCTGCAAGACAACCAGGGTCTGGCCCCGCTTCACTCTGCCGCGCTGGCCAGGCAGGCGCTTTCTTTTCGGTTTATTCTTAATAAAACCAGTAATTATCAGTTAAAATCAAAGCGTGGGGTGACAGCCTTAATGCTTGCGTCTTATGTCGGATGCGGCGATTGCTTGGGTTCCGTGCTGGACTTGAAGCCGGCTTTGGACGAAAAGGACATGGGCGGCGATACGGCGCTCATGTATGCTGTCAGGGGACTGCAAGGTGCTGCAGTGCAAAAACTATCCGAATCGGGCGCAAACCCGAATGCCAAGAATGTCGCGGGCGACACGCCGCTGAAACTTGGCGAGAGGCTGGGTCTGACAACGAGTAAATAGCTGCAAGGTGCGGCGCTTGAGATGGTGATGATGGATTTTGACGGTTTTTTCAAAGACAAGCTTGAAGGCCTGAAAAAAGAAGGCCGCTATCGGGTTTTCATCGATATGGAACGCCAAGTCGGGCAGTTCCCCAAAGCCACGCGCCATGTGAATGGTGCCACCCAGCCTGTTACCGTCTGGTGTTCGAATGACTATCTTGGCATGGGCCAGCATCCAAATGTTCTCGCGGCCATGCATGAAGCGATTGATCGCTCAGGTGCCGGGGCCGGCGGCACGCGCAATATTTCTGGCACCAATCATTATCACATCTTGCTCGAAGCAGAGCTTGCCGATCTTCACGGCAAGGAAGCGGCTTTACTGTTCAACTCGGGCTATATGTCGAATTGGACGACGCTTTCCACGCTGGCCACAGGCCTGCCCAATGCTTTGGTGCTGTCCGACGCTGGCAACCATGCTTCGATGATTGAAGGCATTCGCCACTCGAAGGCCGAGCGGATCGTTTTCAAACATAATGATCTGGCTGATCTTGAAGGCCACCTGAAACAGTACGGCGGCAAGCGCCCGATCATCATTGCCTTTGAATCAGTTTATTCCATGGATGGCGATTTCGGCAGGATCGCCGAGATCTGTGACTTGGCGGACAAATATGGCGCGCTGACTTACTTGGATGAAGTGCATGGCGTTGGCCTTTATGGCGAACGCGGCGGCGGCTATGCAGAACAGTTGGGCTTGATGCACCGCCTGGATGTCATTGAAGGTACGCTGGCCAAGGCTTATGGCGTGGTTGGCGGCTATATCACCGGCAGCGCTGCGCTGATTGACTATGTGCGCAGCTTTGCCTCAGGTTTCATCTTCTCTTCAGCCCTGCCGCCTGCCGTTGCGGCGGGAGCAGCCGCAGCCATCCGCCATTTGAAAAACAGTTCGGTTGAACGCAAAGCCATGATGGAACGTGTCACACAAGTGCGCGCTGGCCTTGACCGCATGGGCATTCCCTATATGCCCAACACCAGCCACATCGTTCCTGTCATGGTGGGCGACGCCGCAAAGTGCAAATGGATCAGCGACTATCTGCTCGATCATCACGGCATTTATATTCAGCCGATCAATTATCCCACCGTGGCGCGCGGTACAGAGCGCCTGCGCATCACGCCAACGCCCTGCCATTCAGAAGCCGACATCGCGCATCTGCTAACATCGCTCAACGCGCTATGGAAGCAATGCGCACTGGCCAGGGCTGTTGCTTAGCCATCTGACTGTAAACATCTCTCCCTCATCCTGGGGTGCCCGCGCCTTCGCGAGCCTCGAAAGATGCGCTATGGTTTCGAACGCGCGCCCGCATGCTTCGAGGCATCGCCAGTGCGATGCACCTCAACATGAGACGGCGTTGAGTTGAGAGCCTTGGCCTTGAAAATCGCTCAAGGGTTCACAAGCGTCCATCGCTCGGACGACCACGGTGAAATCA
The DNA here is from genome assembly GCA_043782835.1 of Aestuariivirga sp. Classification (GTDB taxonomy): domain Bacteria; phylum Pseudomonadota; class Alphaproteobacteria; order Rhizobiales; family Aestuariivirgaceae; genus Aestuariivirga. Next base: position 485 of record JAYWAB010000134.1, on the reverse strand, counting down.
CGGTTTGTTGTCAAATATTTTCTGCTCGATTAAACGGCCCCACCGGACCAAGTCTATTTTCTCGATTCAAAGGCGTTGTAAGCTAATCGACCAAAAAGCCAGCGATAAGAATTTACCGTAATGCGGCCATCTTTCGGTGCGGTGTCCCACAGCCAAGGCAAAACGCGAGACAGTCCCGTAATTGGGGCGTCGGTTGTTGCTGCAATCTTGGCAGCTAGAAATTTGTAACCCGGACCAAAATCTGTTTCAAACTGATCTGGCTGGACGACCTTGACCGAAGTAGCGTCCTTGAGGTCTGCAAAAGTTACAAGTGTTGGTAAGCTTTCAAAGGGGACAACTGGCTTGGAAATGGCGCTTGCTTCTGCAAAATCGCGACAGAGTTTCGGTTCCTGCCCAAAATGCCATTTCAGGCCAAAGATTTTGATTGGCAGTGAAAAAGCTTGGAGTGGGCCAACGGACAAGGAAAAGTCACGAGATCGTTCGTC
>JAYWAB010000133.1:0-5958 GCA_043782835.1 Aestuariivirga sp. | reverse complement strand
CCACCTGCTCCGAGGGAATATCAAAGGCCTCGCCACGCGCACCCAGATGATCTGAGGCGGCGGTGGAGCGCTGTGCCGACGTGCCCATGGCATAGCGATTGTTCTCAATCACGAACACCACGGGCAATTTCCAGATCGAAGCCATGTTAAAAGTTTCATAGACTTGGCCCTGATTGGCCGCGCCATCGCCGAAATAGGTGAAGGACACATTCTTGTTGCCACGGTAACGATTGGCAAAGGCAAGCCCTGCTCCCAATGGCACCTGCGCACCGACGATGCCATGGCCACCAAAGAAATTCTTCTCCCGGCTGAACATATGCATCGAGCCGCCCTTGCCTTTGGAAAGGCCACCTTGGCGGCCGGTGAGTTCGGCCATGACACCCTTCGGGTCCATGCCACAGGCCAGCATATGGCCATGATCGCGGTAAGAGGTAATCACCTGGTCGCCCTCAATGGCGGCCATTTGCAAGCCAACGACAACGGCTTCCTGGCCGATATAAAGGTGACAAAAGCCGCCAATAGCACCCATGCCATAAAGCTGCCCGGCCTTTTCTTCAAAACGCCGGATGAGCAACATATCATGATAAGCATGGAGTTCTTCTTCGGCCGAAAAGCCCGAATTCTTCAGATCAGATTTCTTCGCCGGTTTTTCCACTTTGGCACCTTTGCGTGCCAGATAAGCTGATTTGACCACCATAATCGCTCCCAATTTCCGAGCATTGTAGCACTAAATCATTGGGAGTACTGGCAAAAAGCAATATTAACTGAAATTCGGTTTATCACATGGATTTAATTCAGGATTATCTTTGGAGCTTGACCACAAACTCATCCAAATGGGCCATGCTCAAATCGCGTCTTGCTAATTCATCGACAAGATCAGCATCAACACTCTCGGGTCGCATTTGCTGGACGCGACCTTCTAGAGCCTTGCGTTGATTCACAACGCCTGCGAGATCGGCTGAAACCTGCGCAAACTGGCGTGACAGCTGATCGCGGTAGTGGATGCTGCGTGGCCCCGAAAAACCTTGCCATGCAAAATAGCACAAAAGCGCGAGACTCAATCCGCCAACTAGAAATTCAAGCCGATGCCGTGACAAGCGTTGCATGAGCCTAATCTGGCCTCGGGTGGTTAAAGCAAGGTTAACCGACATGTCGCACCAGCCCTTGATTTTTGCTGTAATAACGCCGATCTAAGCAGAATGTTATCCTCAAGCCGCTTTGCAGTTGCTGTCCATGTCCTGAGCCTGCTTGCCCACTACGGCAAGAACGGGCCGGTCTGCTCAGCCACCATAGCCAAGAGCGTGGAAACAAATCCCGTCGTGATCCGACGTTTAATGTCCCAGCTGGAAGGAAGTCAATTGGTCCGCTCGACCAGTGGCCGATCGGGCGGCTTCCTCCTGTCGCGCGCTGCCGAAGAAATCAGTCTTGCTGATATTTATCGTGCGGTTGAAGATGAACAAGTCTTTCGGATGCACAGGCATGGCGAAAAGTCAGAATGTGATTTCGCTCGCGCCATCATGCAGACGCTCAAACCAAAATTGGCGTTTGCCTCCAAGGCGATGACTCAATCTTTGGCGAATACGAATTTGGGCGATATTATTGCCAATATTCAAGCTCGGGCAGTTGCCTGAAGAGAAAAATGGCCGCTTTGTTAGAGACGTGAATTGACTGACAAAAGCCTGACATTCGTAGCGAAGTTAATGTCAGCTTAATTTAGCTAAAACTATAGCCATCACCGGAATCAGAACCCCGATCCTGAGGAAAGTGATGTCAGTTGCGTAAGAAATGGTCCTTTTGCCCGAATGTGGCCATTTGAGCAGTTGATTATGGGCCCTGTATCTTTCCCTGCAAAGTGGCGCCCCTTTGCCCAGTCACTTGCGAAAAGGGTGTTGATGCGGGGCCCAAACTTTGTGTAGTTGAGAACTGATGAGACCGAATACGAGAATCACATGCGTCGCGCTTCTGCTGATGGCCTCGCCAATCGGTTGGAATAGTCGCGCTCTCGCAGAGGACTCTAGGTCCAAGTTCGAACATCACGAATCCGCTGACCACAAAGATGGCAACAATGGTGAAGGGTCGAGCAGTAACTCGTCTTCGGAAGGCACAGGGTCAACCAACAGCAATTCGGCTGGTAGCGGTTCGGCTGCAAATAACCAAGGCAGCAATAGTTCCAGTGTGAACGGTATTGCGAGCAATGGAACTGCAATTAGCGGTTCGACTTCAATAGGCGGCACCTCTTTGTCAAAACTCCCCGTCATGGACCCGGAGCAAACCAAGGATGCGGTGAAGGCAGGCGGTGCAGCAAGCATGCCTTTGCTGCTGACCTATTTGAAACAAAATTATCCGGGCGAAGTTTTGGATGTGAAACTCCACGAAGCCGATGTTGGCTATGTCTATGAAGTGCGTTATCTGGCGAATACGATTTTCTTGCACACGCTGTATCTCGACGCGCAGACACTGAAGATAAAATAAATGCGCATTCTGGTCGTCGAAGACGAACTGGCCATCGCCCAAAATATTGCTGAATCCCTAAAAACCGCAGGCCTACTTCCCGAGATCGTCGGTGACGGTGAAGAGGCATGGTTCAAAGGCTCTACAGAACAATACGCCGCTGTGATCCTCGATCTTGGGCTTCCGAAACTGGACGGGTTAACTCTGATGAAGCGCTGGCGCGCCGAAGGCTTGGAATTTCCCATCCTTGTCCTTTCAGCACGAGGCACGTGGTCCGAACGGGTTGACGGCATCGATAGCGGTGCGGATGACTATGTGACCAAGCCTTTCCAGATGCAGGAGCTGGTGGCCAGATTGCGCGCCCTTCTGCGCCGCGCCAACGGTCATGCCAATTCAACACTTGTCTTAGGCACACTTGAAATTGATTTGCGCAGCCGAGTCGTCACTGTTGATGGAACGCAGGTGACGCTAACGCCACTCGAATATCGCCTGGTGCATTTTCTTGCCCTTCAGAAGACCCGCGTGGTCACCCAGATTGAATTGGCCGAGGCGCTTTATGCCCATGATCATGAGCGTGATGCCAATGCCATTGAAGCAGTGATCAGCCGCTTGCGTCGCAAGCTCGGCAGTGACATTATCAAAACGAAACGCGGCTTTGGATATTTTATCACATCTCCCCCACCATGACACGAAACTCACTCAAGCTGCGCCTCCTGATTTCTGCAGCATTGGGCATTCTGATTTCTCTGCTGATCGCAGGTACAGCGTTCTTCTTTATCTTCCAACGCTATGCCGAACAGCTGGCGGCGCGCGAATTGCAGAATGATTTTATTCAATTGGTCTCAGGAATTCGGATCAGCTCAGAAGGCAAAATTGTCTCTCGGGCGATCCTGAGCGACCCGCGCTTTGAACGGCCTTATGGCGGGCTTTACTGGCAGATTGATGAAGAGGGCCAGACCTCCATCCGTTCGCGCTCTTTGTTTGATGTTGATTTGCCCGACGTCACCAAACCTGACCGCAAGGTCGAAGTGATCATCGGCCCAAATAACGCGCCACTCTTTGCACTTCACCGTGAGCTGGCCCTTCCCCTGGGCGATGGCACAGAAAGACGTTTGCAAATCACGCTGGCCGTTGAACGGACTGATATTGATGAAGCCGCCCGTGGCTTTCGGCGCGATCTCGGTTTTGGCCTGGTCATCTTGTCAATGGCACTGCTGGCAGGCTCCATGGCGCAAATCCTAGTGGGCCTAAAGCCGTTGGCCGATCTGCAATCGGGTGTGACCGCAGTTCATGAAGGAACCGCCCGACAAGTAGCTGGTGATTATCCAGAAGAAGTTCAACCCCTCGTCCAAAGTTTGAATGAACTTCTTGCCGCCCGTGAAACAGCCCTCGAACGGGCGCGCCAGCGCGCCAGCAATATGGCCCATGGATTGAAAACGCCCCTCACCGTTCTCTATGCGGTCGCCGATGAGATCCAACTGCATGGTGACAAGACCAACAGCAAAGTCATCCGTGACAATACCCACATGATCAATGACCAGGTAGAGCGGCAATTGGCGCGCGCCCGCATGGCCAGCGGCTATAATCCTGAACTTACCGCTCTGCACACCAATGCCCAGCGCATCATCAACACACTCGCCAAGACGCCACAGGGCCAGGACATCCAGTGGCAGAACCTCGTGCCCCTCAAGGCCACCATCGCCATTGAGCGCAATGACCTCATCGAACTCTTGGGCAACTTGATGGACAATGCACGCAAGTGGGCCAAGAGCACGGTTGCCATCAGCTATGAACACAATGTGTTGCGCATCGATGATGACGGGCCCGGCGTTGCGGCTGAGAAAATTACGGAGATCGAAGAGCGCGGGATGCGGCTTGATCTGACCCGCTCCGGCCACGGGCTCGGGCTTTCGATTGTGCGCGATTTGATCGAAGGTTACGGCCTCCACATCAAATACGAACGCTCAAGCCTTGGGGGCTTGAGCGTTGCAATTTCAAAGCTGAACTAGTTCTGAGACGGGGTTAGCCCTTGAGGATCGAACGGCCGGCATAGACTGCCTGCGTTCCCAATTCTTCTTCGATGCGCAGCAACTGGTTGTATTTCGCCAACCGGTCGGAGCGCGCCAGAGAGCCTGTCTTGATCTGTCCGCAGTTAGTGGCCACGGCCAAATCGGCAATGGTTGAATCTTCTGTCTCGCCAGAGCGGTGCGACATGACGGCGGTATAGCCGGCCTTATGCGCCATCTCGACAGCTTCCAAGGTTTCGGTGAGCGAGCCAATCTGATTGACCTTCACCAGAATCGAATTGGCGATATGCTCCTTGATGCCGCGCTTCAAGCGCGTGGTGTTGGTCACAAACAAATCATCGCCGACGAGCTGCGTGGTCTTGCCGATCAAATCAGTCACCTGCTTCCAACCATCCCAATCATCTTCAGACAGGCCGTCTTCGATGGAGATGATCGGATAGGCGTTGGCCAGCTTGGCAAGATATTCGGCCTGTTCCTTGATTGAGCGGGTGACCCCTTCGCCTTCATAGATATATTTGCCGTCCTTGAAGAACTCGGTCGCGGCGCAATCGGTGGCCAAATAAATATCCTGCCCCGGCTTGTAGCCCGCCTGTTCAATTGACTTCATCACGAAATCCAACGCTGCTTCAGCCGATGGCAGGTTGGGTGCGAAGCCGCCTTCATCGCCGACGTTGGTGTTGTGGCCAGCCTTCTTCAATGCACTCTTCAGCGTGTGGAAGATTTCAGCGCCGGCGCGCAGCGCTTCCTTGAAGGAGTCAGCCCCCACCGGCATGATCATGAATTCTTGAAAGTCGATGGGGTTATCTGCATGAACGCCGCCGTTGATGATGTTCATCATCGGCACTGGCAGCGTGCGCGCCGAGGCCCCGCCCACATAGCGATAGAGCGGCAGGCCTGAGCCTTCCGCGGCCGCCTTGGCTGCGGCGAGAGACACGCCGAGAATTGCATTGGCGCCAAGCCGGGCCTTGTTGGGCGTGCCGTCAAGCGCGATCATGGCGCGATCTAAGGCGATCTGGTCGGTGGCATCCATATCCACCAGCGTTTCGAAGATCTCGCCATTGACGGCGGCCACAGCCTTGGTCACACCCTTGCCCATGTAACGCTTCTTGTCGCCGTCGCGCAGCTCGACGGCTTCATGCGCACCCGTCGATGCGCCCGAGGGCACGGCAGCGCGGCCGAAGGCACCGTCTTCCAGCAGCACATCCACTTCCACTGTGGGGTTGCCACGGCTGTCGAGAATTTCGCGGGCGTGAATGTCGATGATGGCGGTCATGAGGCTCTCCAATGTTTGATTTGGCCCGGCTTATGGGCAGAGTTGATGACGATTGCAAGAATTTTGAGGTGCGCACGTCAGAATTTGGTTTTTGGTGCTTTCTCCTCCCTTCATCCTCCCCTGAGGGGGAGGTGCCCCGAAGGGGCGGAGGGGTTGGTGGCCGCTTGAGTTCCATTGCTGCCAACCCCTCCGTCTCGCCTGCGGCGA
>JAYWAB010000132.1:0-15281 GCA_043782835.1 Aestuariivirga sp. | reverse complement strand
GTAACCAATCTCTGGCAGCAGATCAAAACCACCACGCACTTTCACCAGCAGCGAAACAGCAGAAGTCTCATCGCCCAGATCACCAAAATGTCTAGCCCCCGTGGGGCAGGCTTTCACACACGCCGGAACTTGATCTTCAGGTTCTAGATTCGTGTTGTAAATCCTGTCCACACACAGCGTGCATTTCTTCATCACACCCTGCATGTAGTCATACTCACGCGCACCATAAGGACAAGCCCAGGAGCAAAGCTTGCAGCCAATGCAGGTTTCAGGATTGACCAACACGATACCATCTTCTTCGCGCTTGTAAGAAGCGCCGGTGGGACAGACGGTGACACAGGCAGGCTCGGCGCAATGCAGGCAAGAGCGCGGGAAGTTCACCACACGCGAATCTGCGTGGCCTTCTTGTTTCACCTCATATCCATGAATGCGGTTGAACCACGGACCGGAGACATCAGCGCCTTGCGGATTGGTGTCAGCGAGCGGCCCGCCCTCACCCTGCGCATTCCATTCCTTGCAAGACGTGGCACAAGCCTGACAGCCCACACACGTGTCGAGATCAATGACGAGGCCGAGTTGTTTTTGGGTTGTTTGGGGCAATGATGTCATGCGTGGCTCCCCCTCATCCGCCCTTCGGGCACCTTCTCCCCGAGAGGAGAAGGGCGAAAATATTGGGAAAATTCATCAGTGAACGAAGTGCCACCACTTAATGCCCTTCCACCCTTGGGGGGGAAGGTGCCTGAAGGGCGGATGAGGGGCCTGAACTTCATTTCACTCTTCCCAAATTCTTCATCGTCGTAAACTGCGGCGCACTTTGCTCTCGTTGATCCAAACTTTTTTTAATCCGCACTTTGAGATCATACCACGCTGCTTGTCCCGTGATCGGGTCGCTGTTGGAATAGCGATATCCACCTTCACGTTCTGGAAGAAGATCGCTGATCAAGTGATTCAAAAGAAAGCCTTTTTGACTCTCCGGCGAATCCTTGGAAAGCCCCCATGTGCCCGACCGTTTGCCAATGGCATTCCATGTCCACACCGTATCCACATTCTGCCCTTCAACAAGTTTCACTTGAACTTTGATCTTGCCATGATGCGAGAGGACATCCACCCAATCGCCATCGGCAATGTTCAAAGATGCCGCGCGGGCCTTGTGCAGATAGAGCCAATTGCGTCCAAGGATTTGCCGCAACCAAGTGTTCTGCGAGCCCCAGGAATGATACATCGCCATGGGCCGCTGTGTGATGGCGTGCAGCGGAAATGCATCCTTGCTCACCATCTCACCTTCAAACGGCGCATACCAAAACGGAATAGGATCAAAATAAGTTTCGATGCGCTGGCGATGTTCAGCAGGCGGCAAAACCTTGCCATGGCCCCGCGCCGCCAAACGAAATTTCTGCAAAGTCTCAGAATAAAGTTGATGAATGATAGGCTCAGGCCGTGGCAGGAAACCAAAGAACGTCGCCCAATCCAAATAGTCCCAATTCACATGGCGATAATATTTCATATTGTCGGCGAGTTCTTGAAACCAATGAGAGCCATTCTCAATATAGGCTTTAAGCTGGTTGGGATTGACGGGCCCGCGCCCCGCAGCAGTTCCATCGCGCCCGCGAAAACCCGCCAGCGGCCCAAGGCCCGGTGCGCGTTCATGGTTCACGATATAGTCAGCGTAGCCACCCGGATAACGCGGTGTTCCTTCTGCAGTGGTCATGCCCGGCAGGCCAAGCCGATAACCCAGATCAAGCAGCACTGTTTGGAAGGGTCGCACATCGCGATCGATCTCCACCACGGGCTGGCGAATGGAATCAGCCGGTCCATCAGCCTCAGAGATCGGCCGATCCAACATCGAGATACAATCCCAACGTTCCAAATACGTCGTGTCCGGCAAAATGAGATCAGCGTAATGCACCATCTCGGACGCGTAAGCGTCAGAGTAAATGATTTTTGGAATCACATATTCGCCGTCAAGGCGTTTGGCCGTCAGAGACGCAATCGTATCCGACACATTCATCGCCGAGTTCCAACTCATATTGGCCATATATAAAAACAGCACATCAATGGCGTAAGGATCGCCCTTGCCCGCATTGTTGATTACCATATGCATCATGCCGTGCGCGGCCAGCGGCGCATCCCACGAGAAAGCTTTATCAATCCGCAAAGGCCCGCCTTGCTCATCCACCAGCAAATCTTCCGGCCCCGCAACAAAACCCAAGGGCGGCCCTGGCAAGGGCGTGTTCGGTTTCACCTGCCCCAGCTTGCCCGCAGGCTTGACATTGGGTGGAATGGCCTTGGGGAAAGGCGGCTTATAACGCGTGCCACCGGGCACATCGATTGTGCCCAGCATGATTTGCAAAACATGAATGGCGCGGCAGGTGTGAAAGCCATTGGAATGGGCCGAGATGCCGCGCATGGCATGCATCGCCACCGGGCGACCAATGGTTTTCTCATGTTTACGGCCCAGATAATCGGTCCATGGAATATCGAGCTCAATGGCTTCGTCAAATGCGGTATGCGCCAGTTCCGCCGCGATGCGCCTGATGGTTTCGGAGCCGATTCCACATTGAGCCGCCACCGTTTCGGGGGCGTAATAGTTTCCAGCAAAGCGTTCAGCGATCAACGTAAAGCTGGTCACCACGTTGCGCCCGTCGGGCAAAGCAAAGCGGCCCATCAGCGATGGGTTCGTGCCAAAGGTGCCTGCCACTTTCGTATGGCCCGCACTCGCATCCCACACCAAAGCCGTGCCCGCACCATTGCGTAAAATCAACCCATCATCGGCAGCACCCGGATTTTCAATCACCAACCAAGGCGCATTGGTATAGCGCGAGAGATATTCGCCATCGAGCTTCTGCGCGGCCAGCAGACAATGAATAAGTGCCCCCACAAATAAACCATCCGTACCCGGAGCAATTCCCACCCATTCATCGGCAATGGCCGAATAGCCCGTCTTCACGGGGTTGATCGAAACGATCTTGGCCCCGCGTTCTTTAAGCTTGCCAAGCCCCGCCTTGATCGGGTTGGAAGCGTGATCTTCTGCCACACCGAACAACAGAAAATATTTCGTGTGCTTCCAATCCGGTTCGCCAAATTCCCAGAACGACCCACCATAAGTATAAAGCCCGGCCGCTGCCATGTTAACCGAACAAAATCCGCCGTGGGCTGCGTAGTTGGGCGTGCCAAATTGCGAAGCCCACCAGCCCGTCAGGCCCTGGCTTTGATCACGCCCGGTGAAGAACGCCAGTTTCTTAGGGTCCGCATTGCGCACTTGCGAAAGCCACAGTGTGGCCGTGCGCAAAGCCTCTTCCCATTCCACTTCCCGAAATTCGCCCGAGCCACGCTCGCCAACGCGCATCAAAGGCTTTGAAAGCCGCGCCGGTGAATAATGTTGCTTGATGCCCGCCGCACCCTTGCCGCAAATTATACCCTTGTTCACGGGGTGGTCGCGGTTGCCATCAATATAGACAACCTTGCCGTCTTTCAGATGAACCTTGATGCCGCAACGACACGCGCACATGTAACAGGTCGTGGTCTTCACCTCATCCCATGTTTTGGGCGATGTATTTAAACGTGGTTGGCGCGTTCCCATGTCCCTGCTTCAGCCCTCTTGAGTCGGGGCAAATTGAGACTACACGCCGAGCTGCGCCAAGGACCAGTTGAAAGATTTTGCAAAGCCGCGCGAAAATATAAATAAACGGTTGGCTGGGGCGGGAGGGATCGAACCTCCGAATGCCGGAATCAAAATCCGGTGCCTTACCGCTTGGCGACGCCCCAACAGCTAAACCGGGCCGCTCTATACCAGATAAAACGGCCAGAGCAATCGCCTTGCGCAGTTCCCAAAGAATGCTAGTGTCGCGGCCAAGCTCTCAGCGCCAAATGACTGAGAAATGGTCATAAATCTACCCAAACAAACACGGAGAAACCTCATGAAATTGCTACTCAAAGCCGCATTGGCCCTTTCTGCCGCCGCCATGGCCTTAGGCGCAAGCCTCGCCCAAGCCACCACCCTAGATGACGTTAAAGCCCGCGGCCAGTTGATCTGCGGCTCGAACCCCAGTCTTCTGGGCTTTGGCGTGCCCGATGACCAGGGCAAATGGACAGGCTTTGACGTTGATTATTGCCGCGCTTTTGCTGCCGCCATATTCGGTGATGCCACAAAAGTGAAATTCGTTCCCCTCTCAGCCAAAGAACGCTTCACCGCTTTACAATCTGGCACGGTGGACGTTCTGGCCCGTAACTCAACCTGGACGATGAGCCGCGACACGTCACTGGGCCTCTCGTTTGCCACGGTGAACTATTATGATGGCCAAGGCTTTTTGGTTCCTAAAAAGCTCGGCGTGAAATCCGCCATGGATCTCAAGGGGGCCACCGTCTGCGTGCAATCCGGCACCACCACAGAGCTGAACCTCGCCGACTTCTTCAAAGCCAACAAAATGGAATACAAGGTTGTAGCTTTTGAAAAGAACGAAGAAGTTTTAAAAGCCTATCAAGAAGGCCGGTGTGACGTTTATTCGACCGACCAATCTGGCCTTTATGCAGAGCGCTTGGGCTTCGCCAATGCCGATGAGCATATGGTTTTGCCAGAAATCATTTCGAAAGAACCACTGGGCCCCGTGGTGCGCCAGGGGGATGCCCAGTGGTTCAACATCATAAAATGGGTGAGCTATTCTCTCGTCTCGGCTGAAGAGCTGGGTGTGACGTCAGCCAATGTCGATGACATGCGCAAATCCGCCAATCCTGAAATTCAGCGCCTGCTCTCCGCCAAGGTGACAGGCGCTGATGGCAAAGAGGCCGACAATGATTTTGGCAAAGGCATAGGCCTCGGCCCAGATTGGGCCTATAGCGCCATCAAAGCTGTGGGCAATTATAGCGAAATCTTTGAACGCAACATTGGCCAAGGCACCAAGCTGAAAATCGCCCGCGGCAAAAATGCGCTGTGGAGCAACGGCGGCCTGCAATACGCCCCACCCATCCGCTGAATGAAATGAGAGAGCCTCGGGTGAAAAGCTGCGGCTCTTTTTGAGATGAACGCGAACTTTGATACTTGCCCTTCCCCCATGGGGGAAGGTGCCCAAAGAGCGGATGAGGGCCTTTGCGCCAATACAAACTTGAAATAGGGACTCGCGATAAGGCCCTCATCGGGCCTATCTGCCACCTTCTCCCGCAGGGAGAAGGGTGATTAATTTAAAGATGCGAGCAAGATCAAACTTCCATGTCTGAAGCAACCAAGCCCACCGCCGCCAGCGCCTCATGGTTTTACAATCCCCGCCTGCGCGGGCTTGTCAGCCAGGCCTTGGTGCTGGCCCTGCTGGCCTGGGGGCTTTATGTTATCGTCACCAACACAGAGCTCAATCTCAAACACTTAAACCAGAGTTTTGGTTTCAGTTTTCTCAACCAAGCGGCCAATTTTGATATTCTCACCTCGCTGATTTCTTATTCATCATCGTCAACCTATGGCCGCGCTTTGCTCGTGGGCTTTTGGAACACAATTTTAGTTGCGCTTCTTGGGATAGCACTGGCCACCACCATCGGCTTTGTTGCGGGTGTCATGCGTCTGTCCAAAAATGCTGTGGTGTCCGGGGCCGCCGCTTTATATGTAGACATCGTGCGCTCGGTGCCGCTGCTGCTGCAAATTTTCATCTGGTATGCACTGGTTCTGAAACCCCTGCCCGGCCCGCGCCAGGCCATAAATTTTTTCAACGCGCTCTTCATCAGCAATCGCGGCGTCATCGGACCAAAGCCTGTGTTCGGTGATGGCGCGATTGTGGCTTTGGCGCTTTTAATCGCGGCCATCATCGCCAGTTATTTCCTGCACAACTATGCGCGCAAAAACCAAGAGCAGACAGGCAAGCGTATTCCCGCTGGTTGGATTTCTTTGGGCCTGATGATCGCGGCACCGATCCTAGGTCTGCTCGTGATGGGCTGGCCCCTGACTTGGGACATTCCTTCACTGACGGGATTTAATTTCAGCGGCGGCATGACGCTGATCCCCGAATTTCTGGCGCTGTTATTAGCGCTCAGCGTTTATACAGGCACCTTCATCACCGAGATTGTGCGTTCCGGCATTCAAGCCGTCAGCAAGGGTCAAACCGAAGCATCGCAATCCTTGGGGCTGAACAACACACAAGGCCTGCGCCTCGTGGTGATCCCACAAGCCATGCGCGTGATCATTCCGCCGCTGGCCAATCAATATTTGAACCTCACCAAGAATTCAACTTTGGCCATTGCCATTGGCTATCCCGATCTCGTCGCCACCGGCGGCACAATCTTGAACCAATCCGGCAAGGCCATTGAAATCGTGATGGTTTGGATGGTGGTCTATCTCTCCCTCAGCCTCGGCACCTCAGCCTTCATGAATTGGTATAACAACGCCATGAAATTGGTAACGCGCTGATGGCTTATGTGCGCGCATCAGAGGCACCGAAAATGGCCGCCCCCAAAGGCACAATTGGTTTTGCCGCCTGGGCCAAAGACAAGCTTTATCCCACGCCATTGAGCGGCCTCGGCACCGTCGCCATTGCCGCGTTGTTTCTAGCCGTCAGCTGGAACTTGCTGCAATGGGCGGGCCTTCGCGCCGTCTGGTCAGCACCTGATCGTGAACTCTGCGCTGTTGAAGGCGCCGGCGCCTGCTGGCCCTTCGTCTTCGCCAAATTCCACCAATGGATATATGGTCTTTATCCATTTGAAGAGCGCTGGCGCGTCAACATCGTTTATGTCTTGGGCGTGATTTCATTGGCAGGCCTGATGGTTCCTTCAGTTCCCGGCAAACGCTGGAACGCACTGTTCTTCTTTGTGGCTTTCCCCATCATTGCTTTCTTCTTGTTCTATGGTGGCATATTGGGCCTGCCCGTGGTGGAAACTGATTATTGGGGCGGGCTCACCCTCACACTGATCATTGCCGTCACGGGCATTGTCGCCTCCGTACCCTTTGGAATTCTGCTGGCTCTTGGCCGCCGATCGCAAATGCCCGTAGTACGCATTTTATGTGTTGTCTTCATCGAAGGTGTGCGCGGCGTGCCTTTCATCACCGTTTTGTTTATGGCCAGTGTGATGTTCCCGCTGTTCATGCCACCGGGGGTGAATCCTGATAAATTGCTCAAAGCCATCATTGGCGGCGGCCTCTTTGCCTCAGCTTATATGGCCGAAGTTGTGCGCGGTGGCTTGCAGGCAATTCCCAAAGGCCAGATTGAGGCCGCCCAGGCACTGGGCCTTTCATACTGGAAAATGATGGGTTTGATCGTCATGCCCCAGGCCTTGAAAATTGTGATCCCCGGCATCGTGAATTCATTCATCAGCCTGTTTCAGGATACCAGCCTTGTCACCATCATCGGCCTGTTTGATTTGCTGGGCATTGTGCAGGCCGGCTTCAATGACGCCAAATGGAAAAGCCCGCAGACCGGCAACACCGGCTATCTGGCGCTGGCCATCATTTATTTCATCTTCTGTTTTTCAATGTCACGATATTCGCAATATATCGAACGCCGCACCAATCGGGGCCTCAAGAAATGAGCAAAGTAAATGCTAAAACGCCGGCGGTCATGATGCGCCAGGTGAACAAGTGGTACGGCCAGTTCCATGTGTTGCGCGACATAAATTTAAACGTTGCCGCAGGTGAACGCATTGTCATTTGCGGCCCATCAGGCTCAGGAAAATCAACTTTAATCCGCTGCATCAACCGCCTTGAAGAACATCAGCAAGGCGATATTGAAGTGGACGGCATACCGCTCACCGCCAATCTCAAAAACATTGATGACGTGCGCCGCGAAGTGGGCATGGTGTTTCAGAGCTTCAACCTGTTCCCGCATTTAACCATTATGGAAAACCTCACCCTCGCGCCAATTTGGGTGCGCAAAACACCCAAGGCGCGAGCTGAAGAAGCCGCGATGAAATATTTAACCCGCGTGAAAATTCCAGAGCAGGCCCATAAATATCCGGGCCAGTTATCCGGCGGCCAACAGCAACGCGTGGCCATTGCACGGGCCTTGTGCATGAACCCCAAGATCATGTTGTTTGATGAACCAACATCAGCGCTTGATCCAGAAATGATCAAGGAAGTCTTGGAGGTGATGGTGGACCTGGCCGAAGGCGGCATGACCATGCTTTGCGTCACCCACGAAATGGCCTTTGCGCGCCAAGTGGCAGACCGCGTGATCTTCATGGATGAAGGCCAGATCGTGGAAGAAAATACGCCTCAGGAGTTTTTCACCAATCCACAAAGCCCCCGCACCAGGAAGTTCCTCGAACAGATTTTGCATTGAGCCGGGCTTGACCACATTTCAACTTCGCGCCAAACTTCGCGCAGACGGAGTGTAGCGCAATCTGGTAGCGCACCCGCTTCGGCATGGGTCACCGACATCACTCGTTCAATCTCCGCATCCACCAGAGTTGGAGCCGGTCTTTGCTGCTGATGAGGGACAGGGCCCTGACCGCAGTTGACTGAGTTGTGTGCCGGCGCGGGCTATCAGCGCAGCAATCATCTTAAAAAAACCTACGATGACATTTTCGAAAAAGCCCGCAAGGCAGGCTGCTTCGTCCACACAAACAAAGCAGCCATAATATCCATCACGCAACACAGCCAAGCGTTGGTCAATTGATGCGGAAATTGGTGTCAGTTGATTTGGACCTCAGTAAAGCTAGCGCAAGTCAATTAAACGGAGGTTAAGTGTTATCCACTTGGATGGCAGTTTTCACTTTGCGCTTGGGAATTGATGGAGATTTCAAACGCCGAAATGCGGCTCCGCCGGCGGAGAACAAATGACAATCTTCTGCTTTAAAGCTGAGGTCAATCTTTTCGCCCAAAGCCAAATTGCTCATGCCATCAAAGATCGCTGCGCAGGTTTCAAGCGAGGATGTTTCACTTTCAATATAGGTTTGATGCCCTAGCATTTCAACGAGAGAAACTTTTGCTGCGAGGCCATGGCCTGCGCGCGCACCGCGCGTCACATGTTCAGGCCTGATCCCCAAAACCGCCTGATCCCCAACTTTGCAATGGACTGGTTCAACGGGTAATTCGATCTTCTTCACTGAAGGCCCCTCAACCACAATGCCATTGGGCCGCAGTGCCTTGATTTCAACTTTCAAGAAATTCATTTTCGGTGAGCCGATGAATCCTGCCACAAATTGATTATCTGGCTTATGGTAAAGTTCCAACGGCGATCCCACTTGGCGGATTTTACCAGCATCCAGAACCACAATCTTATCGGCCAATGTCATAGCCTCAACCTGATCATGGGTGACGTAAATCATTGTGGCACCAAGGTCGTTGTGCAGTTTAGCGATTTCAGCTCGGGTGTTCACACGCAAAGCGGCGTCGAGATTTGAGAGTGGCTCATCAAACAGGAACACTTCCGGATTGCGCACAATGGCGCGCCCGATGGCAACGCGTTGGCGTTGGCCTCCGGAAAGCTGGCTCGGCTTGCGGTCGAGCAAGTTTTCCATTTTCAGAATACGTGCAGCTTCATTCACGCGGGATTCAAGTTCGGCTGCTGGTGTGTTGTTGATCCGCAGACCAAAGCCCACGTTTTGACGAACAGTCATGTGCGGGAACAGTGCGTATGACTGGAATACCATTGCAATACCGCGATCCTTGGGCGGCAGCGCATTGACCACACGATCTTTAATTAAGATTTCACCAGACGTGATATCTTCAAGACCAGCGATCATCCGCAACAAGGTGGATTTACCGCAGCCTGAAGGACCAACGAAGACGACGAATTCGCCATGGGCGATATCCAGATCAATGCCTTTGATAATCTCCGTTGCGCCAAAAGCCTTGCGGATATTCCGAAGTTGAACATTGGCCATGGTCTAGTTCTCCATAACACTTAAGGTGCCATCAGCGCTTGTCGCCAAAGGCACGGGGTCACTGATTTTGCCGATGAATTTTCCGGCTTCATCAAATTGAATGAAGCCCATGATAAATAGTTTGCCATCACGCTCGATGATTTTACCCGCGTAGCGATTGCACGGGTTTCGGCCATCGAGAAATAGTTTTGCCGCTGTCCATGGCCCCAGATGGGACTTTGCCATGAGGTAAGACGAGCCCGTGACGGGCGTTTCAGAGTTGTATTTTTTATATCCTTCAGACCAGTGTCCTGCCGCAGTGCAAAAAGTGCAATACCAATGCTCTCTAAATTTAAAAACCTGCGGCACTTCGAGTTGACCAAAATCGCCCCCCGTATAAATGGGTGGTTGAAGTGTCCAAGTGTAAAGGTCTGGTGAAGTGGCAAAGCCGATGGCCCCCCCGGCGTTGGGTTCGCTGCGGCCGGGAACGCGAGCTGTAAAATACATGAGCCAGCCTTCACCGTCAGGATTCTTCATCACCCAAGGGTCGCGCATCGCGCGGTCGTGCCAATGGCCGGGTGTATATTCTTCATAACGTTCAGCGTTTGGCCCCACAAGGTCGAGGCATAACCCGTCGCCCACGCGTACCCATGAATGCATATCTTGTGAAGTGGCGTGGCCAATGCGTTGATGCAGTCCTTCGTTTTCGTGCGATGTTCCCGTATAGAACAAATGCCAAGTGCCATCTGGCCCTTGCAAGGTGCTGCCAGTCCAAGTGGTCCAGTCGTCCCAAGATTTGGTTTTGGCGGGCTCAAAACACGTGCCCTTAAATGTCCAATTCACCAAATCTTGAGAAACTGCATGACCCTGCGTCACATTGCGGTGGCGCATTTCTGGATCGGGGAGGGAGTTATCAGCTTGCAAAAAATACATGTGCCAATCGGCGGCATTTTTTACCAACCAAAAATCCCAAATCCATTTGTCGTTTAATGAAAACACGTCAATCTACCCTTTTATGCCTGAACCAATTGCCGACTGGATGAAGAAGCGCTGGAACGCCAAATAGATAACGAGGATCGGCAGTGACATGAGAACCGAGAACGCCATCACATCACCCCAAATGGGTGGTGGAGTTCCAAAGAATTGCGCAAGCGCCAATGACACCGGTCGCACGTCTGAGCCACGCGTCACCATCAGTGGCCAGAGATAGGCATTCCAATATTCGAGGCTTTGCAAGATTGCGACTGTGGCAATCGTTGGCAGCGAGAGCGGCATGATCACGCTCCAATAAATCCGCCAGCGCGATGCACCGTCAACATAGGCTGCCTCATCCAAATCTTTTGGGATCGAGGCGAAGAATTGATAAAACAAAAAGATTGAGAATGGGTGCGCAATGAAAGGAACGATCTGCGCTTTGAAACTATCGACCCAGCCGACCTTGGCCATCATCAGCAGCAGCGGCACAGCCACTGATTCAGTGGGCACAATGATCAAGGTTATGACAAAAAGTACTGCCAAGTTGCGACCCTTGAAGTTCAGGCGCGCCAGAGCGAAAGCGGCAAGTGAATTTACAAAGATGCCAATGATAACGATCGAAGCAACGATGATGCCTGAGTTGCGCATGTAACGTAACACGGGAAAAATTGTATTGCTCAAGACATGGCGGAAGTTATCGAGCGACATGTTCCAAGGTGACACCCAAAATGCGTTGGCATTTCCGAAGTCGCGCAAGATCTGTTGCTCATCGCTTTTCAATGACGTGGCGAACATGAGAAATAGTGGAGCCAACACAAACACTGCGACGGTGATGGCGACGATATTTAGAAGTAAGCTTTCGCTCCGGGTTTTCATTGAATTGCGCGCTCCTCTTTAACCAGCCTGCGCTGAATGTAACTAATCGCCAAAACCAACAGGAAGAATATCACCGAGGCTGCCGCAGCTTTGCCCACTTCGCCGCGCTTGAAACCTGTCATGTAGATAACGCGCACCATCGTGTCAGTCACATCCGATGGACCGCCTTGTGTGAGAAGTTGCACTTGCGTGAACAATTTCATGGCGAAAATCGTTGTTGTCATGCCTACAAGTATGTGGGTGTTGCGAAGGCCCGGCATCGTGACGTGAACAAATTCCTGCCAGCGTGTTGCGCCTTCGCATTGGGCGGCTTCATAAGTTTCTTTGTTGATACCTTGCAAGCCTGCCAGATAGATAATCATTTGAAACGGAAAGCCCTGCCAAGCTGAGAGCAGCACCAATGCAGGCATGGCTATATATTCATTCTGCAACCAATCCACCTGCGGCATAGTTCCAAAGGAGAGAAAGCTCAAAGCCGAATTGAAGAATCCTTCGGTTTGATAAAGCGAGGCCCAGATGACAGAAACCACAACCATCGACATAACGGTCGGCAAAAAATAGATTGTGCGAAAGGCGTTGCGCATCGGTAGCTTGGAATTGATCAACATGGCGGCCCCAAGCCCCATGGAACATTGCAGTGGCACAACCAGAATGGCGAAAGTGGCCGTGCGAAAGAAGGCATTTTGAAATACACCATCTTCAAAGAGGCGTTGATAATTTCGGAATCCTATAAGTTCTGTTGGCACATTGGCATTGGCCAGCAAGCGCTGATCGGTGAATGAGAAATAGACCGACATTAAAAATGGAAAAACAATAAACAAGCCCACCATGCCAATGGCAGGTGCGAGCATGGTCCAAGCGGTACGGCTATTGTTCATTTTTCAACGCTCCGGGAGAAAGGTGGCGGAAGAGCTTCTGCTCTCCCGCCTGTTTGTCGTTACATCTTACCGAAAGGAGGATAGCCTTTGTTGTCGGCGATGTTTTGATCGATGGCCTTCGCGGCAGCATCCAAGGAGTCTTGCACGGGCTTGCCGTCAACAATATCAGACACAGCCTTGGCGAAGGCTGCGGTGATTGTCGGATAGGCAGGGTGAGCTGGGCGTGGGAAGCCCATGCCAGCATTCAGTTGTTGCAGATAAAGGTTCAGCGGTCCGCCTTCCTTATACAGATCAACATGTGCAGCAGCCGACTTCACGCCGGGAACACCACCCATGGCTTGCTCCAAATCGCTCACGGTCTTGGTGCTCATGAAGAATTCGAGAAGCTTGGCTGTGCCTGCTGGATTCTTCGTGCCCTTTGTGATGCCCCAACACCAGCTGCCATTTCCGGTGACATGTTTGCCACCCCAATTTGGCATGGTGATGAGAACCAAATCGTCACCAAGACCCTTGGAATGAGCGGGCCACATCCAATGGCCAACGAAGGAGATGGCAGAAGTTTTCTTGCCGTAGAAGCTGTCGTCGCCGTCAGCTTTTGGAGCAACATAGCCCGCCTTTACCCAGCCTTGGAAATGGGTCATGGCTTCAACGGCGGCTTTGCCGTTGATGGTGCCCGTGGCCTTCCATGTGGTGCGATCAATCAAATCGCCGCCGAAGCTTTGCACGATGGGCGAGAAGCCGTAAGTAAACCATTCGCCTTGACCATAGTTCAGCTTCACATCGAGAGCATGGGTGATGCCTTCAACTTTTTGCAACTTGGCCAAAGCATCTTCGAATTCAGCCATGTTCCAAGCGTCGTCAACACCTTTTGGAATGCGCACACCGGCTTTTTGAAGTATGGACTTACGACCCCAGAGTGCCAAGCCAGAGTCACCTATGCCGAGTGAATAGAGCTTACCGTCTGGAGCGTAAGTGCCCTGCGCAATCAGGGACGGGATCACGTCAGCCAAAGTTGCTTTGGAAACAAGATCGTTCAGCGGCAACAGATAGCCGGACCATACATAGTTCGCGTAGTTCGGACCATCGAAATCGAGCAAATCTGGCAAACCGCCAGAAGCAGCTGCAGCTTGCACCTGTTCATTGTAAGCGCCTTCTGGCTGGATTTCTAGGATTGCCGGAATATCGGGATTTGCAGCATTCCATTCCTTGAGAAGGGCTTCCATACGGCCGCGCTCGCCGTCACCACGGCCACCGTGATGCCAGACCTTGATTGGATCAGCGGCTGCGAATGCCAGTTTTGACGTGAGGCCGGTGGTGGCCAACACGGCTGCGCCCGTGAGGGCGGCGCGTCTTGTGATTTTCATGATTTTTAGTCTCCCTTTTAATGTTTCTGTTTCGCTGGCAGTTTGGCTACCAGTTTAGGCATCTGGCAATTCGCTCAAATGAGCGAGCGGCAAGAATTTCGTTCGACCAGTGGGCAGGGCACCAGAATCTTGGGGGACCAGCCATCGGCTTGATTTATTGACTCGCGCATCAGTTCCACGGCACGCCTACCAATTTCAAAATAGGGCAAGGCCACAGTGCTGAGTGTTGGGCGAAGATTTTCGGAAATCACCTTGAGATCGTCAAAGCCCATGATCGACAGGTCTTGCGGCACATGGAGATCGAGGTGGGCGGCGGCAGAGTAAACTTGCAGGGCCACTTCGTCATTGCCGCAGATAATTGCTGTGGGGCGATTTTTTTGTTGCAACATTTTTATTGCAGATTCAAACGCCACTTTCTTTTCAAAATGCAATGCCCCGACTACGCCTTTTTGATCGAGGCTTTCATCAAAGGAAAATCCTGCGTCTCTAAATGCATTCCTGATACCAAGCCCACGAAGGCGGGTCGCTTCAATTTGCGGGTTCAATGTCAAGAGCCCTATGCGGCAGTGGCCACGCTTTAAGAGATATTCAGCTTGGGCATAACCGCCGCCTTCATCGTCTGGAACAAGGGATGGCCGGTCGCTTTTGCTGGCAAAACAATTTGCGAGAATGATAGAGTTTTTGAATGCTGGGTGGCCGACGTCCTGCGAACGGTGGTACACCGAGGCATAAATCACCCCGCTCACCCGTTGCGCTTGGAACATGCGCCAGAATTCGGATTCCTGTTCAGGATCACCATTGCTATTGGCGATGAGCAAAGTTTGATTTTGTTCCTTAAGGGCTGCCTGTGCACCGCGCACGATATCCACTGAGTAGGGTGTGGTTGCCACGGCATCGGTCATTAATCCGTACACAGATGATTGACCGCCACGCATCAGGCGGGCTGCGTGGTTAGGAACGTAGTTGAGAGAATTGAGGTGGGCTTGGACAGAATCCCTCGTCTTTGCATTGACGGCAGTTTCGCCGTTTACAATGCGCGATACGGTTTTGATCGAAACGCCAGCGCGCTCCGCCACTTCCCGCAAGGTGACCAAAACAACCTCCCAAAATCGTTGCTCTTGTGACAACGTTGTCAAAATAGGCTAGAGCAACTTTGACAACGTTGTCAAGACCTGAAGCGGTCAGGGGCAGCTTTGCGTTGAAAACCGAGGCGGTCTCATAGATTGACAGTTTGAATAGCCCCTAGAGCGTTTTGACTTTTCATGGAAAAGTCAAAATCGCCCTAAGTTATCATTGTAGATCAATTTTTCTGACTTTTGACGATTCCATCAAAAGTCAGGTTGATCTAGCTTTTTCAGAACCATTTTGAGTGGCCAATGGCTCTTGACTGGCCAAAAGGTCGCCAAGGCCCCTT
>JAYWAB010000131.1:0-13261 GCA_043782835.1 Aestuariivirga sp. | reverse complement strand
ATGCCCAATACTGATCCGGTCATCGACGATGCGGCGATGGTCGATTTCATTCTGCGCCGCGCCCGTGATACGGCGAAGGTACGTGTCGCTCCCATGGGGTCCATCACCAAGGGCCTCAAGGGCGAAGCGATGACGGAGCTGGGTCTGATGAAGGCGGCAGGTGCCGTGGCCGTGACCGACGGAATCAAGTCTGTCACCAATGCCGCACTGCTGCGCCGGGCCATGACCTATGCCCGCGATCATGACATGTTGATCGTTCAGCATGTGGAAGAACCGGGCCTCGCAACCGGCGTGATGAACGCGGGCGAGATGGCTTCAAGGCTGGGGCTTGGCGGTTCCTATGCCATGGCCGAAGTGATGATGCTGGAGCGCGATTTGCGCCTCGTTGAAATGACCGGGGCCAAATATCACGCCGCACAGATTTCCTGCGCCGAAAGTGTGAAAGTGATGCGCTGCGCCAAGGCCAAGGGCCTGCCCGTGTCATGCGGCGTGTCGATCAATCATCTGGTGCTCAATGAGAATGATGTGGGTGCCTACCGCACCTTCTTCAAAATCTCGCCGCCCCTGCGCAAGGAGGATGATCGCCGCGCGTTGGTGGAAGGCCTGCGCGAAGGTGTGATTGATGTGATCGTGTCAGGCCATGACCCGCAGAGTGACGACACCAAGCGCCTGCCCTTTGCCGAGGCGGCCTTTGGCGCGGTGGGCCTGGATACGCTGACGGCGGCTGTCATGTCACTTTATCACAATGAAAACATTGCCTTGAATCGAATTATAGAAGCCTGTTGTGAAGTCCCAGCACGCCTGCTCGGGCTGTCACAGGGCGTGCTGAGACCCGGTGCCCCTGCTGATTTCTGTGTGGTTGATCCTCAACTATCGTGGAAGGTCGAACCCGCAACGCTTTGTTCGCGTTCAAAAAACTCACCGTTTGAACACCGCACCTTGGAGGGCCAGGTTTTGCTAACGGTTGTGGCGGGCAGCGTTGTTTACACCACCCCCTAAGCCAAGCTAGGCTTGCCTCATGCTTGGCAACATCCTTTCCGTCATTATCGGTTACGCATTAGGTTCAGTCCCTTTTGGTTTGCTGCTCTCTCGGGCGGCGGGCCTGGGTGACATTCGCAAGATCGGTTCCGGCAATATTGGTGCCACCAATGTGCTGCGTACAGGCAACAAGTCCATCGCCGCGCTCACGCTGCTGTGTGATGTGCTTAAGGGCCTTGTGCCGGTGCTCGCCGCAGGCTGGCTTTTTGGCCCGCTGACGGCCATGCTGGCGGGCTTTGCAGCCTTGGCTGGGCATATCTTTCCAGTGTGGTTGGGCTTCAAGGGCGGCAAGGGTGTGGCCACAACACTGGGCGTGTTGCTGGGTTGGTCCTGGCCTTTGGCGTTGATCACGCTGGCAATCTGGATCGGCATATTTGCACTGCGACGCATCTCGTCACTCTCGGCCTTGGTGTCCGCCGCCGTTGCAATTCCCGTTTCTATTTTGCTCACCCCAGGTGGTGCCGAAGCCTTGTGGCCACGGGTTTTGGTTTTGGCCGCCGTGATCTTCATCACCCACCGCGCCAATATTGAGCGGTTGATCAAGGGCGAAGAACCGCGCTCCAATTTCTCCAAGACACCATGACGCCAACCATCCTCAGCGATGCAGAACGACTCTGCTGGCACAGGCTGGCGCAGAGTGAAAATGTCGGGCCCGTCACCTTCGGCCAATTGCTGGGGCGCTATGGCTCGGCAGCAGCGGCACTTGAGGCAATCCCCGAACTCTCGAAGCGTGGTGGATTGCGCCGCCCGCTCAAGCTTTATGAGCAATCGCGCGCCGAAGATGATTTTGCGGCGGCGGCAGCATTGGGCGCAAGATATGTCGCTTCCTGCGAACCGGATTATCCGGCCCTTTTGCGCCACGCGCCGGGCCCGCCGCCCTTGCTTTGTCTGATAGGCGAAACAAGCTTCTTGGCTCGCCCTGCCCTGGCCGTGGTGGGCGCGCGCAATGCCTCAGCATCAGGCTTGCGCTTCACGCGCAATCTTGCTGGCGCTTTGGGCGAGACTGGCTTTGCCATTGTCTCAGGCTTGGCGCGCGGCATTGATACCGCTGCCCATGAAGCATCATTGAACACCGGAACGATCGCCATTGTTGCAGGCGGGCTCGATCACTTCTATCCACCCGAAAATGAAAAGCTCCAACGCGCCATCGCGCTGCGCGGTTTGTTGATCAGCGAAATGCCGCCGGGCCGTGTGCCCAAG
The DNA here is from genome assembly GCA_043782835.1 of Aestuariivirga sp. GTDB lineage: Bacteria > Pseudomonadota > Alphaproteobacteria > Rhizobiales > Aestuariivirgaceae > Aestuariivirga. Next base: position 11,023 of record JAYWAB010000131.1, on the reverse strand, counting down.
GCCGAGTATTTTCCGCGCCGCAACCGGATCATCGCCGGCGTGGCGCAGGGCACCATCATTGTTGAAGCAGCACTGCGCTCGGGCTCGCTCTCCACGGCGCGTTTTGCCAATGAGGCGGGGCGTGAGGTCTTTGCCGTTCCGGGTTCGCCTCTCGATCCGCGCTGTGAAGGCACCAACGGCCTGATCAAAGACGGCGCGCATATGTTGACGCGGGTGAATGATGTGATCGATGTGCTCGGCCTTTCGACCCATACAAACTTACTGTATGTTGAAGAGCCTCTGCCGTCGATCAGTCTTGAAGCACCTGACACTTTGCGGGCGCGGGTGGTGAACTTGCTCTCGCCCACGCCGATTGATCTGGATGACTTGGTGCGCGAAGCGAGAGCTGCGCCTGAACAGCTGATGGGCATTGTGATGGAGTTGGAATTGGCGGGGCAGTTGCTCAGATTAAGTGGCGGTAAGATTGTGAAAGCAACTTGACCGACTCTCTTTGGAGCCGTTATCTGCGGTTGTACCTCAAAGGAATAGCTATGCTGAAAAAACTTCTCGTCGTCACTCTTGTTCTCGGAACCGTTTTCAGCCCTGAGTTTGCTTTTGCGCAAAACGGTGGCATGGGCAATGTGACCGAACCCGTCGGTGCTGCCCGCGCAGTACAATATAAAAAGGTCTTGGAGAACTGCCGCAAAAGATTCGGTGGTTCAGCATCGATTTCGGCTGAATGGGGCGTTCACTTTGGCAAGCACGGCTGGTGGTGTGCGACGCGCCGCTAGGCCTCAATCCACTTCGTCTTCCGGTACAATCCACTTTTCTTTCAGCGCAGCAGCTTTCCATGCGTGGTACGCTGGCGTCGCTAAGACGGCATTCATATAGTGCTGTGTGGTGGGTGAAACCTCAATGGCATAAGTCTCCAGCCGCGTCACCACGGGGGCGAACATGGCGTCGGCGATGGAGAATTTGCCGAACAGGAATGGGCCACCTTTGCCGTAAGTTTTCCGCGCTATGGCCCAAGCTTGTTCGAGCCTTGCTACATCGGCACGCATGGCATCATTCATCGGCACGGGCTTCTGCGCCCGGCGCAAATTCATCGGGCATGCGCTGCGCAAAGACCGAAAACCTGAATGCATTTCTGCACACATTGAACGGGCCATGGCGCGTGCGGCTTTGTTTTTCGGCCAGAGGTTTTTCTCAGGCCACGTCTCAGCCAGATATTCCATGATCGCGAGTGAGTCCCAAACCACCACTTCGCCATGCTGCAAAATGGGCACGAGGCCAGCCTTCGAATAACGTTTGACCTTGGCGCTGAAGTTTGGCGTGTCAAAGTGGATGCGTTTTTCATCAAAGTCAATATCTGCCATGACGAGCGCTAAATAGGGGCGCAGCGACCACGAGGAATAATTCTTGTTGGCGATGATCAGCAATGGTTTTGACATCTTTTTCTCCGGCCTCCAGCTACATTGATTTTGGCAGATAGCGCCAGACCAAAATGCTCATAGCGCTGATCAACCCGCCTAAAATCACAAAGACAATCGATACATCAAAGCGCTGGAGGGCTATGGCATAGATGATCGAAGGCACGAGATCGGAAAACTCAATAAAAGTACGGTAGACCGCTGTCATCCTCTGGCGTTCATGAAAGCGCACTGCGCGCAAGAAGGGGATGGCGCCGATGCTGTCAATGCCTGACGCGGCAAGTGCTGCGGCCAAGAGCAGCCCGGCTGCCAGCAATGGCAAATGTAATCCGGCAAAGCCCGCAAAAACTGTGGCCGCAGCTATTACGGCAAAGCAAGATGCGATGACACCGCGCACACCGATGCGCCGCGACAGCGGACCATAAAGGAAAGCTGAGAGGAGAAAAAACTGGCTCAGCGAAATCATCGCACCGCCGAATGATTTGCCAAGGCCGCCTTCAATCATCAACAGCGGGCCGTAGGTGAAAAATGTTGCCCAGAAACAAGAGCGCGCAAAGGCAATCGCCCAGGATAGTCTGAGGCGGGGTTGGGCCACAAAACGTGCCACATTGGCCAGGGGGTTGAAGGTTTGCAAATTGCCCGGCGGCAACGTTGCACCGTCATGCAAGCGCAAATACCAAAAGGTGGCGAGGAGCGTGAATGCCGATGCAATGGCAGCCAGTTGTGGCGCTACGGGGCCATAATGCTGGTAGAGCCATACGCCACTGAAGGGGCCTACAACCCAGGCGATGGTTGAGAGCGCCAGTCGCAAGGGTTCTGTCGTCGTCAGTTCCGATTTGTGGATATGGTCCAGAATGTAGAGCTGCAAAGTGATGTTGGTGATCGAAGCGCCGGTGTTGCGCAGCATGGTGCCGGCGATTTGACCGGGAAGTGAATAGCTGGCCAATGCCAGACTTCCTGCAATCATCAACAGGCAGCCCAATGTATAGGCCCAGCGGCGCCGTGTGCGTCCAAACAACAGCGGAAGGAAAAGCGTGACCATGAGCACAGATCCCGAGACCGCCATGCCCAGCAAGCTCACCCGCTGGCTTGAACCTAAAAGATCATAGGCTTGAATGGAAAGAACGCCAGAATTGAAAGCGCGGGTGAGTGATTCCAGTAAGAAAAGAATGCCAAAAGTGGTTGCTCCGGCTTTGGACCGGGCAGAGGTGGGAATCACTGGGGCATTGGCCGCGCTCATCGCCCTTGCTTGCGCCAAATTTCGCTGCGCTTGCAACAGCCACTTTGCGGCGTTGCATTATGCCATTAAGAGGGGCTTATGACACAATCACATTCGGACAAACAAAAAGTGGCCAGCATTTCCATGCTGGCGAGCGCCCTTTTGGCGGCAGGTAAATTCACCATCGCCCTGCTGACGGGTTCGCTTGGGGTTTTGTCGGAAGCGTTGCACAGTCTGATTGATTTTGGCGCAACGGTGATGACTTGGTTTGCTATTCGCTGGGCTGATTTGCCCGCTGATGATGATCATCACTTTGGCCATGCCAAGGTTGAAAGTGTTGCGGCGCTTTTTGAGGCGGTGCTTCTGGTGCTGACGGCACTCTTTGTGGCCTACCAAGCGGTGTTGCGCTTGCTTGCAGGCCAAGCGCCACCTCACATTGAATGGTGGGCCCCTGCCCTGATCGCGATTGGCATTGCCGTTGATTATAATCGTTCGCGTGCACTGGCCAAAGTTGCCCAAAATGCCAGCAGTGCGGCTTTGGCGGGGGATGCAGCGCATTTCACCTCTGACATGTATGGTTCAGGTGCCGTGCTTTTAGGGCTGTTTGGATTGTGGCTGGGCTTTGGCTGGGCCGATTCTGCGGCAGCGCTGGTGGTCTCAGGCTTTGTGGGTTGGATTGGTTTTGATCTTGGGCGGAACACGCTGGCAACTTTGTTGGACCGCGCGCCGCAAGGCTTGACTGAGGAAATCCGAAAATTGGTGGAACAGCAGGATGGCGTGCTCCATGTTCAACAGTTGCGTTTGCGGCAGGCAGGTTCAACGGCATATATTTCAGTGATGGCCGATGTGCCGCGCACATTGCCCGTTGCTGAAGTTGCGGCCTTGCGTCAGCAGCTTGAAAATCTGATTGCAGCCCGGCATCCGCAAGCTGATCTCAGCCTCACCTTAAATTCAGTCGCGCTGGATTCGGAATCAGCTTTTGAGAAGGTTCAGCTGATCGCTGCGGGGCGTGGACTTTATGTTCATCATCTCACTGTGCAAAAACTGGCTGAAAAGCTTGCGATCAGTTTTGATGTTGAAATGGATGGGGCAACGCGGCTCGATCAGGCACATGAAAAAGCAACGGCGCTTGAAGATGCAATCAGGTCGGGGCTTGGCGGAGATGTCGAGGTTGAAAGCCATATCGAGCCGCAACCTGACCATTTAATCGAAGGGCGGGCTGTTGATGCCAAAACCCTGTTGCGGGTGACAACAGCGCTCAAGGCTGAGGCGGGCAAGGGAAAAGAGGTTCGCGATATTCACAGCGTGCGCGTGCGGCAAGTGGATGGCGGTTTGTTCGTTCACTATCATTGCCGCTTTCCGCCCCAGATGCAGATTGATACGGTTCACAAGTTGGTCGACGGTTTGGAAAAGCGGTTGATGAAAAGGCTTGTCGAAGTCAAGCGAATCGTAGCACATGCCGAACCTGTGGGTGCGGCGCGGCATAAATTGTAGCGCAATGCAAAACGACCCTCTCCGGGGAGCGGGCCAACGCTACGCACTATTCAAAAGAGGCTTTGCGCATCTCGCTCAGACGCTCTTCTTCGCCCTCAGGAATTTGAAGTTCCGTTGATGCCGTGAAGGCTTCATAATAGGCTACTTCGAGAAGCCCTTGCAGGCTGATCAACCCTTGCCCCTTGGCCAGATTGCGCATTTCTAATGCCATATCGGCGATATATTGTGCTACCTGGCGACGGTCGCGTTCCTTATTTGGCGCTAAGGTTTTGCTACCCGGGATTGCGGTTATGGATCGTTTCAAAAAAGTCTGCATTCGCCGCCTTGAGAAACTGTTTAAATACAACTCCACATAAAATTGTGCCGTATGTGATAAGACGATCTTAGGTTGAGCGATGGTTGTATTTCTGGTTCATGGTAACCAAATATCTGGAAAACTTGCCTGTTCCGCCCATCCACTCTATGAGCTGGCGCTTCAAACTGGATTTATGAATGACCGTCGTCGTCGTCGAATCGCCGTCCAAGGCCAAAACTATCAATAAATATCTGGGCAAGGAATTCACCGTTCTGGCGTCCTTTGGCCATGTCCGTGACTTGCCCGCCAAAGACGGCTCGGTGAAGCCAGACGAAGATTTCGCCATGGACTGGGAAGTGGACGCGAAATCCGCCAAGCGCCTCTCTGACATCGCCACAGCCCTCAAGGGCAGTGATAAGCTGGTTCTGGCCACCGACCCTGACCGCGAGGGCGAGGCCATTTCCTGGCACGTGCTGGAAGTCTTGAAAAAGAAGGGCGCGCTCAAAGGGAAAACGGTGGAACGCGTGGCATTCAACGCCATCACAAAGACTTCCGTGCTCGAAGCCATGGCCCATCCGCGTGAAGTGGATGCGGCATTGGTGGATGCCTATCTGGCAAGACGTGCGCTCGACTATCTTGTCGGCTTCACCCTCTCGCCTGTCTTGTGGCGCAAACTTCCGGGTTCACGCTCGGCGGGCCGTGTGCAATCTGTGGCGCTGCGTCTGATTTGTGACCGTGAATTGGAAATCGAAGCCTTCCGCGCCCAGGAATATTGGACGATTGACGGAACTTTCAGCACCAGCCAAGGGGCCGAGTTTCAAGCGGGTCTCTCCGCCATCGATGGCAAGCGTCTTGAGAAGCTGGGGCTTGGCAATGATGTTTCAGCCAATGCTATTTCGGCGGCATTGAAAGGTGCTTCTTTTAAAGTCGATACGATTGAGAGTAAGCCCGCCAAGCGCCATCCCTTCGCGCCTTTCCGAACTTCTACGCTGCAACAAGAAGCTTCACGCAAGTTGGGCTTCTCGTCGGCGCGCACCATGCAGATCGCTCAGCGCCTGTATGAAGGCGTGGAAATCGACGGCGATACAGTGGGCCTTATCACCTATATGCGAACCGATGGAATCGATATGGCCCCTGAGGCCATTGCGGCGGCGCGCAACTCCATTTTGAAGAATTTCGGCGAGCCCTATGTGCCATCGGTGCCGCGCAAATATACATCCAAGGCGAAGAACGCCCAGGAGGCGCATGAAGCCATTCGCCCCACAGATTTGCTGCGTCATCCCGATCAACTCCGCAAGACTTTGGATGGCGAACAATGGGCTTTGTATGATCTGATCTGGAAGCGCACCATTGCCAGCCAAATGGAAAGTGCCGAGCTTGAACGCACAGCGGCTGACATCGGTGCCACAGGCAGCGACGGCAAACATTATTCATTCCGCGCCACGGGTTCCGTCGTGAAGTTTGATGGCTTCTTGCGCGCCTATAATGAAGACCTTGATGACGGCGAAGATGAGGATGCCAAGCGCCTGCCTGCCATGGCGCGGGGCGATGCCACAGGTGTCAAATCCATCATCCCGACCCAGCATTTCACCGAACCGCCACCGCGCTATTCTGAAGCCTCTTTGATCAAAAAGCTGGAAGAGCTCGGCATTGGTCGGCCTTCAACCTATGTGTCGATTTTGAAAACACTCTCTGATCGCGGTTATATGCGCATTGAGAAGAAGCGCCTGATCCCCGATGACAAGGGCCGTGTCGTCACCGGCTTTCTTGAAAGCTTCTTCAAGCGTTATGTAGAATATGATTTCACGGCGAATTTGGAAGAACAGCTTGATCTCATCTCCAATGGTGAGAAAGATTATAAACAAGTCTTGCGTGATTTCTGGAAAGATTTCACCGCTGCTTTGGGCGAAGTAAAAGACCTGCGCATCACGCAAGTGATTGACGCTTTGAACGAACTTCTGGCACCGCATATTTTTCCCGCCCGTGCTGATGGCGGCGATGCGCGGGCCTGCCCGTCTTGTGCCGACGGAAAGCTCTCATTGAAGCTCGGGCGTTTTGGTTCCTTCATCGGCTGCACTAATTATCCGACCTGCAACTTCACAAGGCCAATGTCGGTCAATGCCGAGACAGCCGCTGATGCTGTGCCTGCAGATGGCATCTTGCTCGGTCAAGACCCGGAAACGGGTCAGAACGTCACGCGCCGTTTGGGTCGCTTCGGACCCTATTTGCAGTTGGGCGAGACAGTCGAAGGCGAAAAGCCACAACGCTCTTCGATCCCCAAGAACACCAACCCTGCCTCGATCACTTTGGAGCAGGCATTGCGTCTTCTATCGTTGCCGCGCGAAGTCGGCTTACATCCAGAAACACAAACGCCGATCGTTGCCAATTTCGGACGCTTTGGGCCCTTCATTCTGCATGATGGCGTTTATGCCAATCTCGAAAGCCCGGAAGACGTTTACACCATTGGGCTCAATCACGCGGTTGATCTTCTGGCTGAGAAACGCGCCAAGGGGCCTTCGAAACGTTCGCGCCCTGGTGCCCTCAAAAATCTTGGTGCGCATCCTGACGGCACGGGAAATGTCGAAGTCTTCTCTGGCCGCTATGGTGCTTACGTGAAGCATGGCAAAACCAATGCCACCATTCCTCAGGACAAAACACCTGACACAATCTCATTGGATGAGGCCGTGGCCTTGATTGGCGAGCGCGAGGCCAAGTCTGGCGGTGCCAAGAAGAAGCTTGTTGCCAAAAAGGCCGCAAAAAAGCCTGCCAAAAAATCACCCGTAAAGAAAGCTGCCAAAAAGGCAGTGAAGACTGCTGTTGTCCAAGAAGCCTGAGAGTCATAAAGCAAAACTGCGCAAGGGACAGTTACCCAACGCGGATGATATTTTGCGCTTTATTGCCAACGCGCCCGGCAAAGTGGGTAAGCGCGAGATCGCTGAGGCCTTTGGTGTCAAAGGTGCCGATAAAATTGGCCTCAAGAAATTTTTGAAAGATATGTCCGCCAAGGGCGAAATTGAATCGCGGCGCAAACATATGGTCACGCGTGATGGCTTGCCACCTGTCGGCGTTGTTGAAGTTTTGGGTTCTGACAAGGACGGCGATCTCTTCGGTCAATTCATCGAGACAAATGGCAGGCCGCGTGAGGGCAAAATTCTGGTGAAGCCCGGTGTAGGCAAGTCGCCAAAGCCGGGGGACCGCGTGGTGGCAAAGCTGGAGGCCTTGTCTGGTCGTCATGGCTATTCCCACCAGGCCAAGGTTATGCGGCTGTTGGTCGGTAAAGCCGGAAAGCTGTTGGCGGTGTTTCGCCTTGTCAAAGGCCAGGGCGCGCGGCTGATCCCTGTCGATAAAAAGTCGCGCCATGACTATCAGGTTCTGCGCGGCGATGAAGGTGGTGCTGAAAACGGCGAACTCGTTTCGATTGAAATCACACGCGAGCGCGGCTTTGGCCTTCCGGCGGCCCGCGTGCGCGAACGCCTGGGTGATATGAATGACCCACGCAATATTTCGCTGATTGCGATTAATCAGCATGGCATTCCCAATCACTTTCCCGATGCGGTTTTGGCAGACGCAGAAAAGCTCTCTGGATTCACCAAGGCGGGCCGCAAGGATTTAACCCAGGTGCCGCTAGTCACTATCGACCCTGTCGATGCGCGGGACCATGATGATGCTGTCTTCGCTGCGCCTGATGATGCCAAGGGCAACGTTGGCGGCTTCAAGGTGATTGTGGCGATTGCCGATGTGGCGGCCTATGTGCGGCCCGGCACGGCGCTTGATAAAGAAGCCCGGTTTCGGGGTAATTCGGTTTATTTTCCAGATCGGGTTGTGCCCATGTTGCCGGAACGGATTTCCAATGATCTCTGTTCACTGCGCGAAAAAGAAGTCCGCCCTGCTCTGGCCTGCTTCCTGCGCTTTGATGCACAGGGCCATAAGCTGGATCATTCTTTTGCACGAATTTCGATGCGCTCTGCCGCAAAGCTTTCTTATGAAGAGGCCCAGGAGGCGATTGACGGAAGGCCTTCGGCCAAGGCTGAGGTTTTGTTGCCGGTTGTTTTGCGGCCGCTCTGGGCCGCTTATCATGCCGTGAAGAAGGCGCGAGACAAGCGTGCACCATTGGCGCTGGATTTGCCCGAGCGTAAAATCAAATTGGATGAAAAGGGCAATGTTGCCAAAGTTGTGGTGCCGCCGCGGCTGGAGGCGCATCAGCTCATCGAAGAATTCATGATCCAGGCCAATGTGGCCGCCGCCGAAGAATTGGAAAAACACAAGACAGCGCTGCTCTACCGCGTGCATGATGTGCCAAGCCCCGAGAAGTTGAAATCCTTGGCGATGTTTTTAAAAACCATTGGGCGGGACTTTGCTTTAGGTCAGGTGGTGCGGCCCAAGCATTTCAATGCGATTTTGCATTCCGTCAAAGGCGAGGAATTTGAACATCTGGTGCATGATGTGGTTTTACGTTCACAGGCGCAGGCCACATACAGCCCCGCCAATGTCGGACACTTCGGATTGAACCTCGCCCGCTATGCCCATTTCACTTCGCCCATTCGGCGTTATGCCGATCTCATTGTGCACCGCGCTTTGATCACCGCCTTGGGGGCTGGCAACGATGGATTATCGAAGGACGACATCGATCAGTTGGATGAAACGGCAGAGATGATCTCCGTGGCGGAGCGCCGCGCCATGTTGGCCGAGCGCGAAACGACTGACCGATTGATTGCCGCTTTTCTCGCGCCACAAGTGGGTGCTGTATTTTCGGGCAAGATTTCCGGTGTGGTGGGTGCGGGGTTGTTTGTGGTTCTCGATGAGACGGGCGCAGATGGATTTGTTCCGATCAATACTTTGGGCCGCGATTATTTTATCTATGATGAAGTGGCCCACAGGCTGGTGGGACAAAAGCAAGGCGAGACGTTCCAACTTGGCGACAAGGTGAAAGTGAAGCTTGTTGAAGTGGCCCCAGTCAAAGGCGGCTTGCGCTTTGAGATGGTGTCGGACGGCCGCGCTGGCAAACCGGGATCGCGCATCAAGAAGAAAGGCCGCAGGCGATGAGAAGGCTTGTGGCGCAATCTCTGTGGCGCGGTTTTGGCAAGCGCTGCCCTTCGTGCGGCCAAGGGCATTTGATGGCGGGTTATTTAAAAGTGGCGCAAGCGTGTGATCATTGCCAGCAAGACTTCACTGCCCAACGCGCTGATGATGCGCCGCCCTATTTCACTATTCTCATTGTCGGCCACATCGTGGTTCCGGCCATGTGGGTGGTGGAGAAAGTCTGGTCTCCAGATTTGTGGTTGCAGATGGCGGCTTGGCCGATCGTCATTGCGGCATTGTCACTCTGGCTTTTGCCGCGCGTCAAAGGCGCTGTTGTCGGCGCCCAGTGGGCGATGCGGATGGATGGTTTTGACGAGACCGCGACGAAAGCCAAGGCCTTGGGGCGCGATTAGCGTTAAACTTGACATCGCGGCTGCTTTCGGCTCTATCCGCCCCAGATATTGGAGTTTCAAATGGCCAAAGGCAATGTGATCAAGATCAAGTTGGCATCGACTGCTGACACCGGTTACTTTTATGTGACTAAAAAGAATTCGCGCACCAAGACGGAAAAGTTTTCATTCATGAAATACGATCCCGTGGCGCGCAAGCATGTGGAATTCAAGGAAACCAAGATCAAGTGATCTTGGCTTTCTGAAACGGATAAAAGCGCCAGCTGGTCTGGCGCTTTTTTATTTGTTTGTTTTGGGAAAAGGTGCCGGCCCGGGAGTTTCAGAACGAGGAGGCCACTCAGTTCAGGCCCGGACCGGCTAGCCTTAAAATCAGGAGATGCGGCGGACCTGACCTCAAGGCATTCACATGGCGCTCATTGGGTTGTGCTTTATCGTTCCGCAATGTGTCGCCGTCGTTACAGTGGCGCGGTGCGCCTCAAAGTGCTGCGGGACGGTGCGCTGGTGCTGGCAGAGCACCGTCCCTTTGGGAAAAGCTCCGCGCCTGGAGAGGCGGGCGGAACGCATTCAATTCGGTTCACAATGTGTGAAGCATTTGCATCCAATACGCCAGCTAAACCTATGGTAAATAATGGTAAAACAAAATTAAGGATGAAGCGTTAGGGTAAACGTTTAACGGCCAGCCACAGCGAGAAGCCGGGCATTCACCATATGAGTCTTTGAAGTGATGTGGTTTTCAGCCTTAACGCCGCGATCAAGCGGTCAGGCTTGAGGCTCTTCGAAATGCATTTCCAAGGGTGATTCCAGAGGCGCTAATTCTGTTCCGTCCAGCGGTTCTTCCTCTGCTGTCAGGCTGTCACCCAATTTCGGCATTGGAATATCAAAGCCCGGCGGCAAATTGCCTTCCAACAAGCCAGCTGCCTTGAGTTCTTGCAAGCCGGGAAGATCGGTCAATTCATTGAGGCCGAAATGGCTGAGGAAGGCATCTGTTGTGCCATAGGTGACAGGCCTGCCCGGAGTTTTGCGGCGGCCGCGCATTTTGGCCCAGCCAATTTCCAAGAGATTGTCTAAAGTGCCTTTGGAAATTGCGACCCCGCGCACGTCTTCGATTTCGGCACGAGTCACGGGCTGGTGGTAAGCGATGATCGCAAGAGTTTCGAGGGCTGCTCTGGTCAGGCGT
>JAYWAB010000130.1:0-6423 GCA_043782835.1 Aestuariivirga sp. | reverse complement strand
CGCTCCCAGTCCTTGTGATAGTTCATCGCATTGCGGGCAAGCGAGAATATGGAATAACGCGGTTTCAACATCGTCAGGCTTTTATCAGAGGCGCTGCGCCATCTCCAATCCTTTCCGACATGGGGACCAGCCCATGCGACAACACGTATTGGCACTGAGCGAGTGCCAATGCTAAAGAGCGCCGATGACACGTAAACAAACCCGTTTGACCATCATTCTCTCAGGCCTTTGCCTTTTGGGCGCAGCCCTTGGCCTTATGCTTTTTGCCTTGCGCGATTCCATCGTATTTTTTTACACACCGAGCGAAATGGTGAGCAAGCATATCAGCCCCGGCACAAGGGTGCGGCTCGGTGGATTGGTGGAAAAGGGCACTTTGGTGAAAGGCACCGATGGTCAGGTGAATTTCACAGTGACGGATATGACCCAAACCATGAAGGTGAGTTTCAAAGGGCTATTGCCGGATCTGTTCCGTGAGGGCCAAGGCGTGGTGGCCGAAGGCTCAGCCAGTCCCGATGGCACATTTAAAGCTGATGCGGTTTTGGCCAAGCATGATGAAAAATATATGCCCAAAGAAATCGTTGATAAGTTGAAGGCCCAAGGTGTGTGGCGCGAAAGCAAAGGCTGAAGCGTAAAATTTGACGCAGTGAAAAACCTTTATTCCTCCAACACAAGCGCGTGATCTTGCCGCAATCATGGGGCTTTGCCCTTGAATTGCCACAAGCATAACCAATCTTTCACAGCGAAGTAACACGGCGGTAATGTGCCGGGTTCGATATTCTTTCTATCTTCGCTTTTTGATTTGGAGTTTGCAATGAACATGAAGACAATCGTTTCTCGCAAGGCTGTTTATGGCCTTGTCACCGCGGGCCTCTTGTCGGCCAGCGTATTCACCTCGGCCCTCGTCGCATTGCCGCCCGCCCAAATGGCCCGCGCCGATATTGCCGGGCTTGATCCGACGCGCTCTTTGAACCCGTTGGTCGAAAAAGTCATGCCCGCTGTGGTCAGCGTTGAAGTCAAGCTCTCGGACAAAGCCGCAAACGCTGAAACGGCCGACAACGGCAATGGCGGCGGCAATGACCAGATTCCACCGGATCTCAAAAACTTCTTTGACCAGTTCCCCGGCTTCAAATTCAAAACGCCGCATAATCAGCAGCAGGGTGGCGGCCGCGCACTGGGTTCGGGCTTTGTGCTTTCAGCCGATGGCTATGCCGTCACCAATAACCATGTGGTGCAGGATGCAGAAACCGTAAAGGTCACCTTCCAGAACGGTGACAGCTATGACGCAACCGTGGTGGGCACCGACCCGAAGACTGATTTGGCCTTGCTCAAAATCAAGTCTGACAAAAATTTTCCGCACGTGGATTGGGCCAAGTCTGACGCCAAAGTGGGCGACACGGTGATGGCCGTGGGCAACCCCTTTGGTTTGGGTGGCACAGTGACCCGTGGCATCATTTCGGCCCGTGGCCGCGATATTGGCAATGGTCCCTATGATGATTTCCTGCAAATCGACGCGTCGATCAACAAAGGCAACTCCGGCGGCCCAACCTTTAATCTGGACGGCGAAGTCATCGGCATCAATACCGCGATCTATTCACCTTCAGGGGGATCCGTCGGCATCGGCTTTGCCATTCCTTCGGCCACAGCGTCCAATGTGATTGAAAGCCTCAAGGCCAATCATAAGGTGACCCGTGGCTGGCTTGGTGTGCAAATCCAACCGGTCACCGCCGATATTGCTGATGGCCTTGGACTCAAAGATACCAAAGGCGCATTGGTGGCCGACTTAACGCTTCACTCGCCAGCCGTCACCGCTGGCATTAAGCCGGGCGATGCAATCTTGAAGGTGGATGGTCAAGACGTGACCTCAGACCGGGACTTGGCTAAAATCATCGGTAACTATGCGCCAGGCAAGGACGTAAAGCTCGCCATCATCCGCGATGGCAAGCCCGAAACTGTCACTGTCACCTTGGGCTTGATGCCGACCGATAGGCCCGAAATGGCCAATGCTGACCAAGCCAAGCCAGCCACCAATGACACGACGACGTCGCTCTCGGCCTTCGGCTTGGATGTCGGCCCCGGTGCCAATGGCAAGGGTGTCAAAGTCTTGAAAGTCGATCCCAAGTCAGAGGCCGCAGATTTTGGCTTGAAAGAAGGCGACACGATTCTCAAAATCGCCGGGCAAGATGTCTCAGATGCAGCAAGCGTTGCCTCAGCCATCAAGAAGTCCGGCGGCAAAAAGGTTTTGATGCTGGTGAAAACTGCGCAAGGCCAAACCTTCATCGTCCTCCAGCCCAGTAACGGCTGAGCCAGACACTAAACCGAGGCCGCCCAAGGGCGGCCTCTTTCCATTTTAACCCCCATCAATCGGAGTCATCATGATGCAAGCCCAGCCCACAGCAAAATTGACAAACCGCCCATGGGAGGGCACAGGTATGGTGATGCGCATATTGGTGATCGAAGACGACAAGGACGCTGCGTCCTGGCTGGTCAAAGGCCTGAAGGAAAGCGGCCATATCGTTGACCACGCCGGAGATGGTGACAAAGGTTTGGAGCTTGCTTCGGCGGGAACCTATGATGTGCTGATTGTTGATCGCATGTTGCCAAAGCTGGATGGCTTGGCCATCATCCGCCATCTCCGCGCCCAAGACAACAAGGTGCCGATTCTCATTCTCTCGGCGCTGAGCGATGTTGATGAACGCGTAACGGGCCTGCGCTCAGGCGGCGATGACTATTTGGCCAAGCCCTATTCCTTTGCTGAACTTCTGGCCCGCGTCGAAGGCCTAGGTGCCCGCAAATTGCTCGACCCAAAGGATGCCAAGCTGAAGGCCTTGGATTTGGAAATGGACTTGATGACGCGCACAGTGACACGCGGCGGTAGGCCCATTGTGTTGCAACCCCGCGAATTCAAGCTGCTCGAATATCTGGTGCGCCACGCGGGCCACATCGTTACCCGCACGATGCTTTTGGAAAACGTCTGGGACTATCACTTTGATCCGCAAACCAATGTGATTGATGTGCATGTTTCGCGTTTACGCGGCAAGTTGGATAAAGGCTTTGACCAGCCGTTGCTGCAAACGGTGCGCGGTGCCGGCTATATGATCCGTGCGCATTAACGCCAACCCGTTCCGCACATCCACATTTCGCCTCGCAGCGCTTTATCTCGGCTTCTTTGCGATCTCCATCGTCGCCGTTTTGGGCTATATCTATTATTTCACCGTGGGTCTCCTCGAACGTCAAAATGAGGAGACCATCACGGCAGAAGTCTCAGGCCTTGCCGATCAATACCGCGCACAAGGTCTGCTCGGCCTCAAAGACGCAGTGAATCGGCGCGTCTTGATTGATAGTAAGATGTTATTCTTGTTGGCGGATCCACAAGGAAGCTACATCGCAGGCAATCTGCATTCGCCACCGATCAATGATTTGCCCGATAACAATTGGATTGATTTCTCAACCCAAAAAGTAGATTCGAACGCGCCCGTCGGCCATGATGTGCATGCCTTTAACGTTCAACTGCCACAAGACTATCAACTCATCGTTGGACAGGACGTGGAAGAACTGAACCAGTTCCGCAATATGGTGCGCGAAGCACTTTACTGGGGCCTCGGCCTTTCAATGTTGATGGGCTTGGGCGGCGGCTTTGTAATGAGCCGTAACTTCCTGCGCCGTGTGGATGCGATCACTGCCACATCGCGCGAAATCATGAATGGCAATATGGCGGGGCGCATGCCCGTCTCCGGTTCAAACGATGAGTTGGACAGGCTGTCGCAATCGCTCAATGATATGCTCGGCCAAATCCAGAAATTGATGCAAGGCATGCATGAAGTATCGTCAAATGTTGCCCATGATTTGAAAACGCCGTTGACGCGGCTGCGCGCCCGCATTGAGGGTGCTTTGCGCCATAACAGCAAAGCCGACTATCGCGCCGCTTTGCAACAAACCTTGGTCGATAGCGACAGCTTGCTTTCAACTTTCAATGCCCTTTTGTCGATCACCCAACTTGAATCCGGCCAACTGCGTGCTGGCCTCGAAGTGGTCGATGCCAAGGATATTGTTGATGATGTGGTTGATCTTTACACGCCACTGGCAGAAGAAAATCATGGGACATTGGAAAGCGATGCCGCCCTCAATTTACGCGTCAAAGCCAAGCGCGAGCTTTTGGCCCAAGTCTTGATCAACCTGATCGACAATGCCATCAAATATGGCGCAGGAAACAAGCCGGCCGCCCATATCAAAGTGACTGGCCGCAAACAGGGCCAGCACGTCGTTCTCACAGTCGCAGACCAGGGCCATGGCATTCCAGAAAGTGAGCGCGCGCGCGTGATCGAACGCTTTGTGCGCCTCGATGAAAGCCGCTCAAAACCCGGCAATGGCCTCGGCTTGAGTTTGGTGGCGGGCGTTGCTAACCTGTTGGACGGAAAGCTGATTTTGGCTGATAATGAACCGGGCCTGCGGGCCGAGCTATGGCTGCCTGCCATTACATCTGAGAAATAACGACGGAATTGTGTCGCCCACGCGTCAATTCATCAAATGGGAGCTCTATTGGCCATCCGCGAAGTGAAAAATGAAGCTGGGCCCGATTGGCCTTCAGCATCAGATGCGGCGTTGTTGGAAGCAGCAACACGCCGCAACCAGCAGGCCTTTGCCGTTCTCGTATCGCGCTACTACCAGGACGTTTTTCGCGTCACGTGGCGGCTGAATGGTGGCCATGGCGATGCCGATGACGTGGCGCAGGAAACGTTCATGAAGCTCTGGGCCAACCCTGGCCAGCTGCGTGAGGCAAAGGCTTTGAAAGGCTGGCTGCTGCGCGTAGCGTCGAATTTAGTGATGGATAGATACAGGCAAAAGCCGATGTTGGAAATTGCAGCAGCAGATGACGTGGCCGACGGCGCCGCAAGTGCCGAAGCGCAGACGGACTTGTCGTTTGTGTCGCGCACCATTGATCGCGCCGTTGCTGATTTGCCCGAGCGGCAGAAACTGGCGCTCACCCTTGTTCATTTTGAGCAGATGAGTAACATTGCCGCCGCAGCGGCGATGGAAGTCAGTGTTGATGCATTGGAAAGCCTCTTGGCGCGCGCCCGTCGCGGGTTGAAAGAAAATCTGGGCCCGAAAGGGCATCAGCTCTTAAGTGTTTTGGAGGCGGGGCAATGACCATCAAAGGTAAAGACTTGAACGATTTGGAACTGGATAAGCTGCTGGCAGCCGTCAGCGCGCCACAGCTGCCCATTGATTTTGAGGCAAGATTAGCCCGGCGCGTTGCGGCATCAGCCACCAATAACATCATCCCCTTCCCACAGCGGCGCGCCCAACCTGCAAAGATCTCTTTCCGCCTGCCGATGGCGGCGGCCTTGGCGGCGTCGTTGATGATCGGCTTCTGGCTTGGCGGCTCAGGCCAAACAACCAGCCTTTTTGAAGGCCTGACAGAAACCGCCATGCTCGGCCCATCCCAAGACTTTGCGCCCGCTGGCATGGAAGATCTCGGCAGCCTCGATGCGGATGATCAAACATGACGGACCAGCACCTCAAGCGCGGTACCTTCTCATGGCTGCCCGATACCAGCCACGGGATTTGGCGTCTCTGTCTTTTGGCGTCTCTGATGATCAACCTTGCAATTGCCGGGTTGATGATTGGTCATATTTTTGGTCGCCAACCCATGGATCGGCCCGGTGCTGCCAACTACAACCAATTTGTGCCGCGCAAATTCTTTGGCGATCTGGGCAAAGATCGGCGCGTTGAATTGGCTGAAGCATTCCGCAACAGCCGCCCGGATTTTGAAAAAATGCACGCGCAAACAACTGTGCAGGCCGAGCAGATCGCCGCCGCATTGGTCGATCCCAACTATGATGCAACCAAGATCAACACATTGATCGACAGTTTCACCACGGGGTCAGAAAGTGTTGCTGCCAAGGGCGGCACACTGTTGAAAGACTTCTACGCCAAGCTGACGGCGGAAGAACGCACGCTGCTTTCGAAAGAAATTTTAGAGAAGCAGAAGCGCGATAACAAATCGAAGCAATAGGCTCTAAGCCGCCTGTGTGGCAATCGACCTGACAAAGGGCAGATCAACCGTCACTGTGGTTCCGCGGCCTTCTTTGGAGGCGATGGTGAGTTTTCCACCATGCAAATCCACCAGGGATTTGGAAATGGCCAAGCCAAGGCCAGAGCCACCTTTGGATTTGGTGAATTGATTTTCGACCTGCTCAAACGGCCGCCCCAACTTGTCGATGTCGCGCTGTGGAATGCCGATGCCTGTGTCGATGATTTGGACCCGGACAATCTCGCGGTCGTGCGTTGCGGTGATTTTCACTTTGCCGCCTTCGGGGGTAAATTTGACGGCATTGGCCATGAGGTTGATGAACACTTGCTTCAATGCGCGCCGATCGCCACGGAAAGCCGGAATGCCTTTTATATCGCGCTCAATAGCAAGCC
>JAYWAB010000129.1:0-5604 GCA_043782835.1 Aestuariivirga sp. | reverse complement strand
TGGTCGGCGAACCGCGAGACCAGACGCAGTTTACCAAAGTGATTGAGTTCAATGATGTTGCCGCACTCCAAGCAGCCCTCAAAGATCAAGACGTGGCTTGCGTATTGGCTGAACCGGTGATGACCAATGTCGGCATGGTGCTGCCCCATGCAGGGTTCTTGAAAACCCTCCGCGTACTGACAAAAAAAACCAAGACCCTGCTCATCTTTGATGAAACCCACACGCTCACATCAGGCCCAGGCGGCTATGCTAAGTCTGTGGGCATCAAGCCTGACGGTCTCGTTTTCGGCAAACCTATCGCAGGCGGCATCCCCGCCGCACTCTATGGTTTCTCAGGCGAAGTTGCCGAACGCATTCAGAACTATCTCGCCAAACGGGGGCAGGGCCGCTCCGGCATAGGCACCACGCTTTCAGGCAGCCGCATTCAATTGGCACTGATCCGCTGCGTATTGGAAGAATTCATGATCGATGCCGTCTTTGAAGCATCAGTAACACTGGCCCAAAGGCTGGAACGCGGCGTGGCCGACGTGATCATCAAACATTCACTGCCCTGGCACGTGACCCGCGTGGGTGCCCGCGTGGAGTGCATGTGCTGCGAGAAGCCTCCCGACAATGGTTTTGAGGCCTCTCAAGCGATCCACCAACCCATAGATGACGCGGTGCATCGATATTTACTCAATCGCGGTGTGGTGATCACACCCTTCCACAATATGATGTTGATCTGCCCGGCGACGACCCAAGCCCAAATCGAACATCTGATGAATAATCTCGAAGCCTGCGTGGCAGAGCTTCTGAACTGAAAGTGAATTCAAAATGGCAATCGTAACCCCAAGGCTCGGCGCAGAAGCCAAGAAATTCCTCGATGCAAATCTTGATATTGTGTCCGTGCAAGTGATCTGGACGGATATGTGCGGTGTCATCCGCGGCAAGGTTCTCAGACGTGATGAAGTCATCCCCGCGTGGAATGATGGCAGATTCTTTCCCATCTCGGCGCTTGTTCTCGATGTTACAGGGCAAGATGTTCCTGAAACCGGGTTGGTGTTTGATGAAGGCGACCGCGATCTCATCCTCTGGCCCGTGCCCGGCACATTTGTCCGCGTGCCATGGCTGGAAGAACCAACCGCGCAATATACCGCACACATTCGCGATCTCGACGGCGTGCCGCATTACGCAGACCCGCGCAACGCGTTGCAACGCATCGTCAAGCGTTTCAAAGAAGAGCTGGGGATGAACCCCGTGGGTGCAGTGGAGCTTGAGTTCTATCTGATGGACCGCAAGTCAGCCTTCGAAGGCGTGCCCGCCTCACCCAAAGCTTTGGTGAACGAACATCGCCCCAAACATCACCAAGCCTATCACATGCAAGACACCGATGATTTCGCGCCCTTCTTTAAAGATCTTTATGCCTTTTGTGAAATCCAGGACCTGCCTGCCAAGACGCTGATCTCAGAATATGGCCCCGGTCAGATGGAAATCGTTCTGCGCCACCGCACCGATATTTTAGACGCCTGCGATGAAGGCATTATGCTGAAGCGCCTGATCAAAGCCACGGCTGAAAAACACGGCCTTTGTGCAACCTTCATGGCCAAGCCCTATGCAGATTGGACAGGCAGCGGCATGCACATTCATGTAAGCTTGGAAGATGAAAACGGTCAAAATCTGTTTGCCGCTGAAGACCCAACCACCAATCAATTGCTGCTTCATGCCATTGGCGGATTAAAAACCACCATGGCCGAATCCATGTTGATCTTCGCGCCCAACGCCAATTCCTATCGCCGCTTCCGCAGATCGTCTTATGCGCCTGTGGCCGCCACCTGGGGCATTAATAATCGCACAGTGGCCTTGCGAGTGCCCGCCGGCAACGCCAATTCTTGCCGCATTGAACACAGGCCATCAGGCGCAGATGCAAACCCTTATCTCGTCATGGGCGCTATTCTGGCTGGCATGCACTACGGCATCACCGAAAAGATTGATCCCGGCGCGCCTATCACCGGCAATGGCTATGAACGCCGCGCCAAGCATATTCCGGGCAATTGGTTTGAAGCGATTGATGCCTTTTTCCGCGCATCGATTCTGAAAGACTATTTCGGCAAGGAATTTGTCGAAACTTTTGCCACGCTGAAAGAAGTTGAAGCCGACAGGTTCTTCGCCGAACCAACGGTGCGCGATTTTGAGTGGTATCTCAGAACCGTCTAGCGATAAGCCCTGGTCTGATCACGTCACAATCAGCTGCGCTGCGGGGAAACTCTCCCGCAGCTTTTCCCGTGCGGCCAGACCTGCGGTCAGATCAGTGGCGTTGATCACCGCCAGTCTAAAGCCGCCGGGCGGCATGGCATGGGCGGCCGCAGTCACCGCTTCATGAAACGTAATTTGCAGGCTGCTGATATATTTCATCGCGCGTAACGCAGCTTGGTCGGCAGCTGAAGGATGACGAAATTGAAACCCATGCTGTGCAAAGAGTGGAATCGAAAATCCCTCGCGCCGTGTGGTATCATCGAACGCCCAGGTCTTGTCAGCATAAAGCCGCACCAAAGCGTCAACCCACCCCGGCCCGTAAAGATCGCACCATTGATCAGCAAAGCGCAAATGCACTTCGATGATCTGGCCGCCGATCGTTTCAAAATTCATCATGCCGCTATAGCCCGTCATGTGTCTGGAAACCCATTGACTGAGATAGGTTTCAAGCGTCGCATTGCGTGCCGCTGATATTCTCCAGTGTTCAAACATGCCGCCAGTGCTGGCGATACCTGTGGCGTGTCTGATCCAGCAGAGTTTTCCGTCGACAACGGCACAATCGCTGGACACATGCTCGCCTTCCAAAAGTGTCATCCACATGTGGCCCGGATAGCTATTGTTTAGCATTTCATTTGCTGAATAGATCGCTTTACTGCCAACGCCCATGCCTTTGAGATTGACATTTGGTTTTGAAAAAACCGGATAGACCTCTGGCATCACGCCATGCGGGGCAGCATCAATACCCTGCGATTTCGCAATCCGCAGCTTGTCATAAATCCAACGGTGATCAGGATAGAGCGCCCAACAATCTGGATCATCCGTCGGAATGATCACATCTTCTGGGCAATGAGCGGCTTCAAAATATTGTAACCGCCAAGGGTCGCGTTCAAGAATAGGCATAGAACAGAGATTGCAAAGAATCCACACCAGCGCAAATATAAAACGAAAAAATGGGACGACCTCACCCGATCTTGAAAATGATGATTTCAGTTTTCACAATCGCGTGTTCAACTTGCGATCTCATATTCACGAGCTTGTTCATTGTGCAGACGAGGCGCTCAAACCATAGTGCCAGGCGCAATCAAAACGCAAAATCAGGAGGAACTGATGACTGAAATCAAACTTAGAAAAGGCATGCCCGACGTTCAGCTGGATAAAGAGCTGTTCGCAAAACGTTTCCGAGATCGCTTCTTTGATCCCGATTTTGATGTGGCCAGCGGTGAGCTTTCAAAGATCATCGATATCGCGTGGATCAACTATGATGAATATCACAAGAATCCGCGCAAGGTGGTGGGTGGCCCTGAATTCAGCGACCCAACCGCCATGTTGCCTGTGGAATGGATCGCCACACGCAAGGCGATCAAAGCGGCAGAGACCCGCCGCGCCGACCCAAAAGCCCCGGCCCGTATTCTGCTGGTCAATGGGTCTTCACGTTCGGATCAAAGCTGCCCGGGCGAAATGTCCAAAACCTGGCGCCTGGTTGAAATGATTCAAGAACTCGTGGCAGCTGAACAAGGCTTTGAATGTGACACGATCGATCTCAGCAGGCTCACCTCAGAATATGGCCGCGTGATTTATCCTTGCAAAGCGTGTGTCTCCACCGCCCAACCGCTCTGCCACTATCCCTGTTCCTGTTACCCAAACTTTGCCATGGGCCAGGTGAATGATTGGATGAGCGAAATCTATCCGCTCTGGGCAGGTGCCCATGGCGTGATGATCGTCACCCCGGTGAATTGGTATCAAGCACCGAGCGGTTTAAAGCTGATGATTGACCGATTAGTGTGCGCCGACGGTGGCAACCCAGATCAAACCACCACAGGCGGCAAAGACCCGACCCGCGCCAAGGAATTGGAACTCAAGGGATGGGATTACCCCAAGCATCTGGCGGGCCGCCTATTTGCTGTCTCCGTTCACGGCGATGCCGCAGGCGTTGAAAACCTGCGCCGCATTCTCTGCGATTGGCTGGAAGATTTGGGCCTCATCAAAGCCGCCCATAGCGCCGCAACCGGGGCCTATCTCGGCTACTATGAACCCTATGCCACCAGCCATGATGATTTTGACAAAGACCAAGGCTTCCGCGAAGAAATCATGAACGCCGCGCGCAGTTTGATCAATGCGGTCAAGCTGCAACGCGATGGCAAGTTTCCGGTGGCTGACGCAATGCTGCACGCGCCACGGGAAAAATAACAAGCATTTTGAGCATCGGCCACGCGGGGTCGATGCTCAACCATTCTCGTGATGACGGCTGCCCTGCGAACTGGTATCTCAGCGCCGCATGTTGAAATATGAAATCCACAACGGTCGCTTTGAACTTCCAAACCAGAGAGGCCAAGCGTCTTTGGCCGAAGTGGTGAAATGGCAGATGGCCGGAACCCGTCAGAAATGGCCCCACCATCTCCCCAACCAGGTATATCCTGCGCCTCCAGTGCGCGTGTCAGATGGCAAAATCGCTGCCACTTGGATCGGCCATTCCACTGTGTTGATCCAGACCGCAGGCCTGAACATCCTCACCGATCCATTCTTTTCCAAACGCGCCAGTCCCACGCAACTGGCCGGGCCAAAACGCGTGCGCGATCCCGGGATTGCACTCGCAAACTTGCCGCCAATTGACCTCATTCTTCTCAGTCACAATCATTATGACCATTTGGATAAGCCCGCCCTCAAATGGTTGGCCCGCCATCACAAAGCCAAGCTGATCACGCCGTTGAACAACGGCCACCATGCCAAGGGCCATGACGTGCAGGAGTTGGACTGGCATCAGGCCCACCAGCACACACATCTGAAAGTCACGGCCTTGCCCGCACTTCACTGGTCCAAGCGCAGCTTTGCTGACACCAATAAATCCCTTTGGGGAGCTTTTGCCATTGAAGGTCCGATGGGCCTCATCTATTTCGGCGCAGACACGGGCTATGGCACGGGGCAGACGTTCCGCGATCTGCGCGCCAATTTCGGCCCGCCGCGTCTGTCACTGCTCCCCATCGGGGCCTACGAGCCGCGCTGGTTCATGGCGCCGCAGCATATGAACCCGCTAGAGGCCGTAGAGGCCCATCTTGAATTGGGCAGCAAAACCAGTCTCGCCATTCACCATGGCACAGTGCAGCTCACCGATGAGGCCATTGACGCGCCTGTCAAAGCCTTGGACATGGCGCTACAAACAAAAGCCATCCCCAAAGCACATTTCTGCGTTCCCGATATTGGCGAGACGTTGTGGATTAGCTAGAAGAAGCCATGTCCCAGCCTGCCATCACCTGTATCTTCGAAGCCAAAAACAAATTGGGCGAAGGCTGCTTGTGGGATGTTGAAGGCCAGTGCCTGTGGTGGCTCGAGATAGCACCTGTCTCAAAACTTCATGTGCTCGATCCGGTCACAGCA
>JAYWAB010000128.1:0-2052 GCA_043782835.1 Aestuariivirga sp. | reverse complement strand
GCCAAGCATCGGTTGCCGTCGTTAGTTGATTAATTTCTCCGGCAGCAACAGGTGCACGCCAAATTTTCCAAGCGAGAAAGATGAGATAGACGCAGCCTGCATATTTTAAGACTGTGAAGGCCATCGTAAATTCACTGGCCAGCGCGGCAAGACCAGTGGCAGCAATCGTGAACCACGTCATGTCACCCAGCATGAAACCCAACGCGTAAGGCCATGCTCCGCGCGTGCCCGTGCCCAGCCCGCGTGCAATCATGGCGGCGACACCGGGCCCCGGCGTGATCACGAAAACAAAATAGACAACTGCAAAAAGTGCAAGGCCAGAAAGAGACATGAGTGAACTCCTGCCGCTTCTCTATCTGCTCAAGCGTGATCTTTCAATCAAGCCGCGTTGCGGCGCATCAAATGACGCTCCCAATCTAAGGCAGATTGCACAATGAAATCGAGATCATTGTGCTTAGGCTGCCAGCCCAAAACGCTGCGAACACGGTCGGCCCCCGCAACAATGGCCACAGGATCGCCAGCGCGGCGCGGCGCAAGCTTGTGATTAACAGGGCCGCCAAAGGCTTTCTCAACCGCCTTGATCACTTCCAAAACAGAATAGCCTTTGCCATAGCCGCAGTTGAAAATGCCACTTTCGCCACCTTTGCGTAAATGAGCGAGTGCATCCATATGCGCCGAGATCAAATCACTCACGTGAATATAGTCACGAAGGCACGTGCCATCAGGCGTTGGATAGTCGGTGCCAAACACATCCATAGACTTGCGTTGGCCCAAAGCCGTTTGACAAGCTACTTTGATCAAATGCGTGGCCTGCGGCGTAGATTGGCCAGAGCGACCCTTGGGATCGGCACCTGCCACATTGAAATAACGCAACGCAACGTAATTCAGGCCATAGGCAAAATGCGAATCCCGCAGCATCAACTCGGTCATCAACTTGGATGTACCATAGGGCGAAATCGGCACAGGCAATTCTGTCTCAAACACGGGCATGGTAAGTGGATTGCCATAGACGGCAGCGGTGGATGAGAAGATAAAATTCTTTACACCAGCTTTAACGGCCGAATGCATCAAGGAACGCGATTTCACAGTATTGTTAAGATAATAGCCTAGCGGATCAATCACCGACTCCGGTACCACAATGGAACCAGCAAAATGCACAATGGCTTCAACTTTGCGTTCTGCGATGATTTTGGCCACCAAGGCTTCATCAGCGATATCGCCCTTCACAAGTTTCGCTTGCGGTGCAATCGCCCAAGCAAAGCCAGTGGTGAGATTATCGAGCACAACAACGTCTTCGCCAGCATCCGTCAGCGCCAGAACCATGTGGCTTCCGATATAGCCTGCTCCGCCCGTCACCAGCACCGTCATGGCATTCTCCAAACTTTAAATAAGTTGGGCTTAAGTCAAGCGTGGTTTATAGTGCCTTACAATCCTGCTGCGAAAGGCAGGCGTGAAGGCAAGTGAGTTAAGGATAGATGAATGCCGCGTTCCATTAAGACTGCTGTGTTCCCCGTTGCCGGCTTGGGCACGCGCTTTTTGCCCGCCACCAAGGCCATGCCAAAGGAAATGCTGACGGTAGTGGATAAGCCCCTCATTCAGTTGGTCGTGGAAGAAGCGCGCGAAGCAGGCATTGAACATTTCGTTTTCGTCACCGGCCGCAACAAAAGTGTGATTGAAGATCATTTCGACAAACAATACGAGTTGGAAAGCACGCTGCGCAAGCGTGGCAAATCCATCCAGCTTTCGGTGTTGGAGCAAGACTTGCCCGGAGCTGGCCAAACCAGTTTCACCCGGCAACAAGAGCCGCTGGGCCTGGGCCATGCCGTGTGGTGCGCGCGCCATCTGGTGGGCCAAGAGCCTTTTGCCGTGCTGCTGCCCGACATGATCATCAAGGGCGAACCTGGTTGTTTGGCTCAAATGGTCGGCGTCTATAATCAGCGCGGCGGCGGCAATGTGATTGCGGTTGAAGAAGCGCCTTGGGAAAATCTGCATCGTTATGGCGTGGTGGAGCCGAAGGATTGGCAAGGCAATCACTTCTCCATTGCCGCCATG
>JAYWAB010000127.1:0-2612 GCA_043782835.1 Aestuariivirga sp. | reverse complement strand
CAAACATCATGCTCTCGGCTGTGCCAACGGCATGATCAACCCGACGCTCTCAAGGCGTCAGAGTGGCAGCTGAGTTACACCACGTCCAGGGACACCATCTCGGCAGATCCATATATCGCCATAGCCGCGTAGTCTCGCTTGGCTCCTCAAATGACGGGTGGGAAACGATAGGCATATACTTTCATAGCGCCAAAAGTTGCCTGCCGCCAACGTCCCGCATCCTATTCCCGATAAACCCGAGATCATTTTTGGCCGACAGCTTGAGTAATCCGTCAATTCGTGCTACATTGTAGCTCAAAGGAAACTCACCATGTCGGAAAACTCAGTCGTAAGAGCACGCATTTCAGAGCGCGTGAAAGAAGATGCCTCCGCCGTTTTGGCAGCCATGGGCTTGACGGTTTCGGATGCCTTTCGCCTCATGATGGTGAAGATTGCCGCCGACAAGGCTTTGCCGTTTGAACCTTTGGTGCCAAATGCCAAAACCATTGCCGCCATCAAGGCTGCTCGACGGGGCGAGGTCGTGAAAGCGGGCACTCCTGCCCAATTGCTGGCGAGCCTGAATGAGGGCGATTAGTTACACCCATCAGTTCAAGCGCGATTACAAACGCGAAAAATCCGGCAGGCATAGCAAAGTCCTGGATGCGGAGATTTTGAAGATTTCAAATCTGCTTGCAACAGATACGCCGCTGCCACGACGCAATTTTGATCACCCGCTTTCTGGCGCATGGTCAGATTGTCGTGATTGCCACGTCAAGCCAGACTTGGTCCTGATCTACCGCAAGCCTGATCAAACCAGTTTGGAATTTGTGCGTTTGGGCTCGCATAGTGAATTAGGGCTTTAGCAAGCCAGCGCACTTTCCCCGCGTCGTCTTCCTGATGGGCTCAAGACTGTTGCGGGATTGGAAAATGAATACCCAATGCTGGAGTGTGGCGAGCCCTAGCAGAGCCACCGTACGCTGTTAAGTTTAAAATCCTAAATCAGGAAATTATTATTTCCGCACTTCAGCCGCATACGCATCCATCAACGTCCGGCTCATGTTGGCGGGGGTAAATTTATAGGGGCCCACTTCTGCCACCGGCGTCACCTCGGCTGCAGATCCTACGATGAAGCATTCGTTCATGCTGGTGAGTTCATCGGGCATGATGCGGCGTTCGTTCACGGTCATGCCCTGGGCCCTGGCGATGGCGATCACCGATTGCCTGGTTAGGCCGTTCAGGAAACAATCGGCAATCGGGGTGTGGATTTCGCCGTCTTTCACGAAGAAAATATTGGCACCGGTGCATTCGGCCACGCGGCCTTGCCAGTCCAGCATCATGGCATCGGCATAGCCCTTGTTCTCGGCCTTGTGCTTGGAGATCGTGCAGATCATGTACAGCCCCGCCGCCTTGGCGTGCACTGGTGCGCACAGCGGATCGGGCCGGCGATAATCAGCAATATCGAGTCTGATGCCCTTCATCTTGGTTTCGGGATCAAACATCGAAGGCCAGGCCCAGGTGGCAATGGCCACATGAATGGTGTTGTGCTGGGCGGCCACCGCCATCATTTCCGAGCCGCGCCAGGCGACGGGGCGGACATATTGGTCACCGCCGCCATTGGCTTTGACCACGGCGTCCTTGGCGGCGAGAATCTCTTCATCCGTGTACGGAAGATCGAAATCCATGATGTTGGCGGAGTTGCGGAAGCGCTGGGTATGTTCCTTCGACTTGAAGATCTTGCCGGCATAGGCGCGCTCGCCCTCAAAGACCGAGGAGGCGTAATGCAGGCCGTGGGTCAAGACGTGGATTTTCGCGTCTTTCCACGGCACCATCTTTCCATCAAACCAGATGGAACCCTCACGCTGGTCAAATGGAATGATAGACATGGCTTGCTCCCAAAATTTTTGCTTTGCTGGAAAATCGGATAGATAGCGTTTTTGAAGCAATAGCATGATTGGAAAATATGTCAATATGGCTGACATAAATGCGGAAAAGACATCCGAAGCGGTGACTTTGGTGGAGTTGATGTTCTTTGCCTATCGCGATTTCGTGGCGGATCCGGACCATCTCCTGGAAGGGCTGGGCTTTGGCCGGGCACACCACCGCGTGTTGCATTTTGTTGGCCGCAACCCGGGGCTTACCGTGGCGGGGCTGCTCGACATCCTGCAGATCACCAAGCAGAGCCTGGCGCGGGTTCTGAAAGAACTGATCAGCGAAGGCCTGGTGTTCCAGAAAGAGGGCGCGGAAGACCGGCGCCAGCGGCTGCTATACCTCACGGCTTCGGGCGAAGCCTTGCGCAACCGCTTGATGGCGCCGCAGATTGCCCGTTTTCAACGGGCGGTGGAACAGTCTGGCCTCAAGGGCGAGAATTTCTTCGCCATGCTTTTGCATCTGATTGATCCGGCCAACCAGGCTTTGGCGCTCGAACTTGCAGCAGGCAAGACTGTGGGGGCAGGTGGTTGAACAGCCCCACATCATGGTGATTGATGATGATGCGCGG
Source organism: Aestuariivirga sp. (assembly GCA_043782835.1). Taxonomy (GTDB): domain Bacteria; phylum Pseudomonadota; class Alphaproteobacteria; order Rhizobiales; family Aestuariivirgaceae; genus Aestuariivirga. Next base: position 136 of record JAYWAB010000127.1, on the reverse strand, counting down.
CTGCGCGGCTTGCTGCAGAATTTTCTGTCACGGGAAGGCTACCGCGTCACGGCGGCTGCTTCGGCCACTGCGGCGCGGCAGTTGATGGACGGCCTGGCCTTCGATGCGCTGGTGGTCGATGTCATGATGCCGGGCG
>JAYWAB010000126.1:0-2968 GCA_043782835.1 Aestuariivirga sp. | reverse complement strand
CAGGGCCGAAGGATTCTTCAGCAAGGGCCGCGATGTCTTTGACATCGAGCTTCCACACCACCGCTAATGTGCCCAAAATCAAGGCGCGGGGCGCGTCATCATTCATCTTTGCTGCAGCGGCGTTCTTGCGGCGGAGCGTATCGAAGACCAATGTGCCAATCGCGTGCCTGTCTGTTGAACCGGCGAAACGATGGGCTTTGCCCCAATCACGCAACGCTTCCGAAGCGGGGCGGTTGCGTGTGGTGATTTCCATGATGATTTCAATTGCCGCTGCAACGCGGCCAGCGAGCTTCATGTTCAGCCCAACACAAAGAGGCGCAAAGCAAACCAAGCCCACATCACAGCCAATGTGCCAAAGCCTGAGAGGAAAGCATACATGCGGTAGCGCACGTTGTTGGACCCCGTGTGAATATAGCTGTGAATGAAACGGGTGATGACAAAGACCCAGGAGAGAGCTGCCAATAGCAGATCTGGCTTTCCTGTTGCAACAATCAGGCCGCAGAGCGCATACCACGTGGTGGGTACATCGAATTGATTGTCGAAGTTATTGCCGAGCTTGCGTAAGTGCGGCGGCCATTTGCTCGCGTCTAATGCGATTTCCGAAAGCTTGGTTTCACGACCCATGACAGATGCGATGCGGCCGCGGATGTTACTGACCCCAACATATAAAACTAAAATAAGATGCAGAAAGATCGGGGCCAGAAGCCATTGTGTCGCTGACATCAGCTGTTTGTCCTTTGATAGTTCGGCGCTTCCCGCGTGATCATCACGTCATGGGCATGACTTTCGCGCAGACCCGCACTGGTGATACGGACGAATTGGACTTTGGATTGCAATTCAGGAATTGTTGCCGCGCCGACATAGCCCATCGCCGCGCGCAAGCCGCCCACCATTTGATGCAATACTGCGCTCACGGCGCCCTTGTGGGGCACCTGGCCTTCGATACCTTCGGGCACCAGCTTTAAGGTGTTGCCGACGTCTTGTTGGAAATAGCGATCGGCACTGCCCCGGGCCATGGCACCGACGCTGCCCATGCCGCGATAGGATTTATAGCTGCGGCCATTGTAGAGATAGACCTCGCCCGGCGCTTCGTCGGTTCCGGCCAGCAAGGAGCCCATCATCACCACAGAAGCGCCTGCGGCCAAGGCTTTGGCCATATCGCCCGAGAGTTTGATGCCGCCATCGGCAATGACGGGAACGCCGTGTTTGGCGCCTTCCTCGGCGCATTCGACGATGGCCGAGAATTGCGGCACGCCCACGCCTGCGACGACACGCGTGGTGCAAATAGAGCCAGGGCCGATCCCCACTTTGACAGCATCTGCGCCTGCATCAATCAAAGCCTTTACCGCTTCAGCCGTGGCGACATTGCCAGCGATCAATTGCACGCGGTTCGACAGTTTTTTAATGCGTGTCACTTGATTGGCGACATGGATGGAATGGCCGTGGGCTGTATCAACCACGAGAACATCTACACCGGCTGCGATCAGCTGTTCAGCGCGGGCAAAACCATTGTCGCCTGTGCCTGTGGCGGCGGCAACGAGCAGGCGCGCTTGTTGGTCTTTTGCGGCGAGCGGATGGTCTGCCGCTTTTTGCATATCGTTTACTGTGATCAGCCCAAGACACTTAAAATCATCATCGACGACGATGAGCTTTTCAATGCGGTGCTTGTGCAAGAGGCGCTGGGCTTCGGCGTGCTCAACGCCTTCGCGCACGGTGACGAGATTGCGCGTCATCAGCTCTGCCACTTTGCCGTTCATATCGGTGGCAAAGCGCACATCGCGGTTGGTGATGATGCCGCAGAGTTTGCCGAATTGATCGACGACGGGAATGCCCGAAACCTTGTGGCGGGCTTTGAGCTGCATCAAATCACCCAGCGTGGCTTCGGGCGCAATGGTGATGGGGTTCACCACCATGCCACTTTCAAATCGTTTGACCCGGGCCACTTGTTCGGCCTGTTGTTCAGGCGTGAGATTCTTGTGGATGACGCCAATGCCGCCCGCCTGGGCCATGGCGATGGCCATGGGGGCCTCTGTCACCGTATCCATGGCAGCGGAAATCACAGGGATTGAAAGGTTTAAGCTGCGGGTCAGGCGCGACGCCGTGGACACTTCTGTGGGCAATACAGTCGACGCGCCGGGCTTCATCAGGACATCGTCAAAAGTAAGGTATTCAGGGAATGTGCCAGCCATAGCAGCCTCTTTACAGATTTATCGTGCAGGTTGACGGCTGCACCTAACACCCATGCGACCACGGGGCAAGGCTTGATTTCAATTGCGGTCTAGTCATCCTTTCTCTCTGGATGCAAAGGATTGCCTTGGCCTTGCGTGACATGCGATAAGCAAGAATGACCGAAACGCCAAACTTTGAAATCGTACAAAAGATCAAAGCCCATGCACATGGCCATGATGACCACGGCCATGATCACCATGACGATCATGGCCACCACCATGGGCCCGTGAACTTCGGCTTGAGTTTTGCCATTGGCATTCTGCTCAATGGCGGGTTTGTCATTGGCGAAGTGGTCTATGGTTTGCTGATCAACTCCGTCGCGCTTCTGGCCGACGCGGGGCACAATCTGTTTGACGTTTTGGGTTTACTGGCAGCTTGGCTTGCCGCACGGATGGCTTTGCGAGCACCCACGGCGCGTTTCACGTTTGGGTTCAAAAGCTCCACCATTCTGGCGGCTCTGTTCAATTCGGTTTTGTTAATGGTAGCTGTCGGCGCCATCGGTTGGGAAGCCGTTCAAAGGTTTTATCAACCCGTGGCCGTGCCCGGATTTTGGGTGATGGTGGTGGCGGCAGTTGGGATTTTCACCAATGGAGCAACGGCACTATTGTTTATGCGTGAGCGGCAGGACGACATCAACATGCGCGGCGCATATCTCCACATGGCGGGCGATGCTTTGGTGGCGGCGGGCGTGGTGTTTGCTGGCTTTCTGATGCAGCGGACAGGTTGGCTGTGGCTTGAT
>JAYWAB010000125.1:0-11378 GCA_043782835.1 Aestuariivirga sp. | reverse complement strand
ATTGGCCAGCGAGGTCTCCAGCGTTTTCATCATCGCGCGCATATCCGGCAACCAAGGCCAAGGCCCGCCGCCGTGGGAGATGAAATAGGTGGGAAGTTTGGACATGGCGTGGCTCCTGTTTATTTGACTGCTTCACATATGATACAGCAAATTGAAAAGACAAGTCACAGGTCTTGAAATGATCAATGACAGCCATATATTTATATGGTATTATATACATATGGTAAGGGATGTTTCAAGCTTTGAGTGGGATGAGGAGAAAGACCGCTCTAACCTTCTCAAACATGGCATCGACTTCAATTTGGCGCAAAAGGCATTTCTCGACCCGCGCCGTATCATCGCCGAAGACCTGGAACACAGTTCGACTGAAAGTCGCTATTTCTGCATCGGCGCGGTTGAAGAAGGAATATTAACAGTGCGCTTCACATGGCGCCAAAACCGTATCCGCATTTTTGGTGCTGGATATTGGCGGAAAGGCAAGGAACTCTATGAAAAAAGCCGTTGAATATACCACGGGCGAAATGGGCAAGCTCAAACTCGTGAAAGACTTTCTCCCCGCCCCGTCTGAACTGGTGCTGAAGGATGACAATGTGAAAGTGACGCTGAGCCTCTCACGCCGCAGCATCGACTTCTTCAAACGCGAAGCAAAAAAGCAGCACGTGCCTTATCAGAAAATGATCAGAGCACTGGTGGATCGCTATGCGGAACGGGTGGGGAAGTAAGATTACAAAAAATCACAAATAGTTACCCGATAATTTCTAGGAAAGCTTCGACAGTAAAAATCTGCGCTTGAACTCTACCTTAAAGTGTGCGATTTTTGATTCACCTTCATCGGTGGTCGGCGCAGGTGTGCCGCACTACGAGACGATGAGGTCTAGGAGAACAGACTATGAAGACTGGCACTATTGGCACCAAAGTGCGCTTGCAATACGTCAAAATTCGCGACGTTTCAACAAAGCATGAAGATGAGAACGGGGCAGCTACTTATGTGGCTGTCTTGCCCGCAGAGGAAATTTTGAAACTTTCCACCGATGGCAACTTGCGTTCATATATTCCCGGCCATCCGGGCAAAAAAAGAAATCTGGTGCATAAAGCGATTGGAAACACCATCAGAGGACAACCAGATCGCTTTTCGCAACTGAACTCAGGATTTCTTATTGGAGCCTCATCTATCGAAGTTGATGATGCAAAGAAGACGATGTTGTTGTCTGAGCCTTCGATCAATAACGGGGCTCAGAGCCAAGGAGAAATTCGACTATACTTTGAAGAATGTGAAAGAAACTCGCGGGCTCCTGAAGCATTTTCGATAAGATGCGAAATCTCTGTCGAACCGGATATCGCAATGAGAACTGACATCGCGGTTGCACGCAATACTGCTACAAAAATTCAAGACATTTCCAAAGCCGGTAAGCACGGATATTTTCAAGATCTAGGTTTAAGTTTCAAAAAAGTATTCCCCGAACGAAAACTTGCGACCTCGGAAACTGATGTAGAAGAAGAGTTCGTCGATACGCGAACTTTGCTGCAGGTGTTATGGGCTCTAATGCCAGAAGAGCTCATGCCCAACAATCGGCGTTCAATTGAGTCGAGAATGAAAGCCTATAAGAATGCAGCTTATTGCCTGCAAGATTTTATTGCTGTACACGACAACCAAAGCTCTGATCCAGACCAGAAAGCCCGATACGAATATTTTGTCGATATGGCGGGGCAAGCTTGGAAGGCATACGATCATTGGAAATGTCACGCAGACTGGAATGGCAAGCGGTTAATCGAGAAACTTAAGCAAGCTGTGCGTGAAGATGGCGAGATAAAGGAAGTGTCGGACGGCATTCTCTTTCCGATACTGGTCGCCCTTTCCCAATTCGTATCAAAGAAGAACGGTCACTGGAAGTTGGAATATCCAAAGCTATTCAATGACGAGGACATGCTGCTAGCGGCTCGCAGGCAACTTTACCAGCACCAAGGTCGGCCCATGTTAATGGGTAGGTCTGGTTCAGCATACGAAGCACTTTTGCTACTAACGGAAATGGTAAGCAGGATGTCTGCGCAAATGCAAAGCAAGTAATTTTGGTAGACGGGCACTCTAATGAATGCCCGTCTATCTATAGCTTAATCAATTATCCAAGAAACTCCTCAGCTTCCTGCTCCTGCTCGGATGCTTCAGCTTCCGCAGCGCCTTGGCCTCAATCTGCCGGATGCGCTCACGTGTCACTGAGAACTGCTGGCCCACCTCTTCCAACGTATGGTCGGTGTTCATGCCGATGCCGAAGCGCATTCTCAGAACACGCTCTTCACGCGGCGTGAGCGAGGCCAATACGCGCGTTGTGGTCTCGCGCAGGTTGGCTTGAATGGCCGCATCGATGGGCAGAATGGCACCCTTGTCTTCGATGAAGTCGCCCAGATGTGAATCTTCTTCATCGCCCACCGGCGTTTCGAGCGACACTGGCTCCTTGGCGATCTTCATCACCTTGCGAACCTTCTCTAAAGGCATCGACAATTTCTCGGCCAGTTCTTCCGGCGTCGGTTCGCGGCCGATTTCATGCATCATCTGCCGTGAAGTGCGCACGATCTTGTTGATCGTTTCAATCATGTGCACGGGAATGCGGATGGTGCGTGCCTGATCAGCGATAGAACGCGTGATCGCCTGCCTGATCCACCAGGTGGCATAGGTCGAGAACTTATAGCCGCGGCGATATTCGAATTTATCGACGGCCTTCATCAGGCCGATGTTGCCTTCCTGAATGAGATCGAGGAATTGCAGGCCGCGGTTGGTGTATTTCTTGGCGATGGAAATGACAAGACGCAAGTTGGCCTCAACCATTTCCTTCTTGGCGATGCGCGCCTCGCGCTCACCCTTCTGAACCATGCCAACGATCTTGCGATATTCCTGAATCTGCAGGCCGGTGGCCGAAGCCAGATCGAAGATTTCGTCGCGGATGACTTTGATGGAATCCTTCTCGTCGCTGGCCCATTTTTTCCAGCCGTGTTTGGTCAGCCGGCCGACGCGCTTCACCCAATCTGGATCGAGCTCATTGCTGTGATATTCTTTGAGGAATTCATCGCGTGGAACTTTGTAGGTTTCGGCCATGCGCATCAAGCGGCCTTCGAGAACATTGAGGCGCTTGGCAATATCATAGAGCTGTTCAACCAGCGCTTCGATACGCGCATTATTCAAAGCCAATGATTTCACATTGGTGATGATGTCTTCGCGCAGCTTGCGGTAACGGCGTTCCTGCGAAGGCGAAAGCCCCTCGCCTTCCTGCACTTCTTGATCTTGCAACTTGCGCAGTGATTTATAAAGACGTGCGATCTCGTCAAAAACTTCGAGAACTTTTGGCTTCAGTTCGGCTTCCATCGCCGAGAGGGAAACGCCGAGGTCATCGCCCTCATCATCTTCTTCGTCTTCAACATTGGGCTTGTCGAAATCTTCCGGGCTGAGCACATCGGAATAATCATCGTCGGCCTGTGGCCGGCGCATCGGTTGGACTTTTTTCTCGGCGCGGCTGGCGGCTTCGGCGCGCTTGGCCTCGGCTTGTTTCCTGACTTCTTCCTTGGGCGGAACATAAGGGGCCGGTGTGGCCACTGTCTGGTTCTGCTTGGCATCGGGGCCAGCATAAGTGGCTTCCAGATCGATGATGTCACGCAGCAGAATTTTGCCTTCGTTCAATTCATCGCGCCAGATGATGATGGCTTGGAACGTGAGCGGGCTTTCGCAGAGGCCCGAGATCATGGCTTCGCGGCCCGCTTCAATGCGCTTGGCAATGGCGATTTCGCCTTCGCGGCTGAGCAGCTCGACAGCGCCCATTTCGCGCAGATACATGCGCACCGGATCATCCGTACGGTCAGATGGAGGCTTAGGTGCCTCCACCTTCATCAAAGCCGTTTCGGTGCTTTCGATCTCATCGACTTTGGCAACGGCGGTCTCAGTCTCCTCTTCGCTTTCCACCACGGTGATGCCCATCTCGGCAAACATGGCGTAAACGTCTTCGATCTGGTCGGAGGTTACTTCTTCTGACGGCAGAACCGCGTTCAGCTCATCCAAAGTCACATAGCCACGTGCCTTGGCGGTTTTGAGCAGGCGCTTGACGGCGGCATCATTGAGATCAATGATTGGGCCATCGACCACGTCATCGCCACCGGGTTGTTCGGTTGCCTCCGGTTCTTCAGCGGGCGGCACCACATCCTTGCCGGGCTTGGCGGTGGCAACGGCTGGGGCAACGGGTTTTACAGGCGGACGGGCCATGTTGGTTCCTTACATGGGGCGAAAGACACCCCTTAAACTGATTCGGTCTGGAACCTAGGCACCCGCACTTAAACACCGCTTAACCCTGAATGAGGCTAATTCACCTCACTGATTTTGCGCCCCGAGGCCGCGCCGAAACCTTCAATCATGGCTTCGCGGCCTTCGAGCGACATCAACTGGTCACGCAGCGTCCGGACGACGCTTTGGTTCTCCTCATTCATATCGCTGGCAAAAGCTGCTTCCGCAGCCTTCAACTCGCGATCGAGTGTGATGGCTTTGTGGTGCAAAGCGAGCATTTGGCGGAGGCCTGTCCCGGCATCATCTGGTGCAGCCGTGGGACTTAAGTGCCACTCATTCAAATTTTTCGCCTGGCGGTCGAGGCGGGCCAAGATGGGCCCAAAACCTCTGCTCAAGAGATGGGTTCTGAGGGCAGCGGTTTCAAGGCTTTCCTCAGAAGAAGCGCTATCTAGAATCAGTGTACGGACAGAGTCAAGCTCCGAGAGAATCAATTCTGCCCCGGCAAATTCGGCCCAAAACGTGTGGAGCAGCTCCGGGTGATTGAGAATGCCCAGCACAATCATCCCGGCCCGGCGTTCGGCTGCTGCCCCTTGGGCGGGCTGAGAAGCCAGGTTGCGCAGGCCCGCCGAGACAGGATTCTGGGCTTCCCACGGCTTTTGGCCGAACTTCAAACGTTGGCCTCTGGGCGTGAAATTTGCCCCTCGTTGTGGCGCGCCGCGGCCAAATAATTCGGCCAGCCTGCCCTGCACATCGGCAAGATAATGCTTTTTCACAACATCGTCTTCTATCGTATTGATAAGGCTTTTTAAATCCCTCTCGAAGGCGGCGCGCCTTTCGGGCGTGGCGCGGTCGTTTTCGTCCAGCCCACGTCGCCATAAAACCTGCACGAGGGGCTCCGCCGCAGCCACCACTTGGCGCACAGCTTCCGGGCCTTCAGCCTTCAAAAGATCGTCCGGGTCTTGCCCGCCCGGCAGGAAGGCAAATTTCAACGAGTGCCCGGCTTTGAGCAGAGGCAAAGCCAAGTCCAAAGCCCGATAGGCGGCTTTGAGGCCAGCGCTGTCACCGTCAAAACACAGCGTCGGCTCGGGCACGGTTTTCCACAGGAGGGATAATTGATTTTCGGTGAGCGCGGTTCCCAGAGGTGCGACCGCATGAGTCAGCCCCGCCCGGGCCATGGCGATGACGTCGACATAGCCCTCGACAGCGATCAGTTCGCCCTTGTCATGGGCGGCAGCGCGGGCCTTGTCGAAGTTATAGAGGATGTCACCCTTGTGGAACAAAGGCGTTTCAGGCGAATTGAGATATTTCGCTGGCACATCGGATTTAAGCGCCCGACCACCAAAAGCGATGACGCGGCCCCGGGCATCTCGAATGGGGAACATCACGCGGTCGCGGAAGCGGTCATAGGCCACGGGAATATCCGGCCCCGCAATCAGCATTCCGGCCTCGGTCATCTCTTCCACGCCCACGCCCTTGTCGGCCAAATGGGCGCGCAAGGCGGAACGGTCATCTGGCGCATAGCCTAAAGCAAATTGCGTTTGGATGGCGGCGTTCAGGCCACGGTCAGAGAGGTAACCCCGCGCCTTTGCGCCGCGCGAAGATTGCAATTCAGCCTGAAAGAACTTGGCCGATATTTCCATGACTTCATAAAGGCTTGTGCGCTGTTTCTCACGTGTCGCATCAGCTTCAGAAAAGGCGGGCATCGGCAGCCCAGCCTCCCCCGCCAGTTGCGCCACGGCCTCGGGGAAGGGCACGCCTTCTTTTTCGACAAGGTAGGTAAAAATGTCGCCCGATTGTTTGCAGCCGAAGCAGTAATAGCGCCCCTTGCGGTCATCGGCATGAAAGCTCGGCGACTTCTCGCCATGAAACGGGCAGCAGGCCCAGAAATCGCCTTTGCCGGGATTGGACTTGCGCCGATCCCAAGCGACTTTCCGCCCGATGACCGAAGAAATCGTCACCCGGTTGCGAATGTCATCAAGGAAGGAAGGCGGAAAGCGCATGGGAGTGAGATAGGGCGGAAGGAGCCAAGGGTCAAACCACTATCCATATGAGGCGATTCACCTTAACTTCGGATCATGGCAAACGTTCTTGTTTTTGGTGCGACTGGTCAACTCGGGAGTGAGGTGGCCAAAACTGCGCTGAACGCAGGCTGGAAGGTTATGGCCGTCACCCGAGGCCGCCCAGAATATTTGCCGCAAGGTGTCGAGGTTGTTGTGGCGGCGCGCCAGACGCGAAGCGGAATCATCAGAAAGCTCGGCCACGCCATTGATGCCGTTTTCGATCCGACGGCTTATGACGAAGCGGACGCAGTGGACCTATTGTCAGCAGCTAGCCATTTCGGATCGGCTGTGGTCGTTTCGTCTTGCAGCGTCTATGCCGATGCACAGGGGCGCTCGCTTGACGAGGCGGCGCAGACTGGCTTTCCGCAGTTTGATGCGCCGATGACGGAAGGGACGCCAACTGTGGCTGCCGGTCCGCAAACTTATTCGACCCGCAAAGTGGCGATGGAACATGTTTTTCGCACTTCAACCCTGCCTATCACCATTCTGCGGCCCTGCGCCATCCATGGAAAATTCGCAAAGCATCCGCGCGAATGGTGGCTGATCAAGCGCGCTCTTGATGGCCGCCAACACATCCCGATTGCTTATTCTGGAGAGAGCATTTTCCATACGAGCAGCGCTGAAGGGGTTGGATGCTTGGCTGAGCTTTGCATGCAAAAACCAGCGCACCGCATTTTGAACGTCGCTGACCCGCAGGCGCTCACGGTGCGTGATATTGCGTCTGCTCTTGAGGTCACAATGCAGTTGCCGATTTCACTTTATCCATTTGAAGGAAAACCCGTTGGTGGTGTGGGCGCATCGCCGTGGTCGGTTCCTTTGCCCTACACGCTCAATTGCAGCGCCGCCAAGTCCTTGGGCTGGGATGGTGGGCAATCTTACGTGGAAGCGGTTCGCGAAACGGCGCAGTGGCTGTTAACGTTCAAAGGCGTTAGCGATTGGAAAACCCGGTTCACCGGGTTTGCGAACTATATTCATGACCCGTTTGACTACGCGGCGGAGGATTTGCTTTTATCATCGTCATTGCATCAAGCTTGATTGGTCCTGCGTTGCGCTCTACATAAAAGTGAACTTGGAGGCCATGCCATGAATGTCACCCGCTATCATCCCGTTCTCGTTGTCCTCCATTGGCTCATTGGCCTGATGATTGCGCTCAATCTGGGTTTTGGTTTTTTTGTCATCCGCAATATTCCAAACACTGATCCCGGCAAGCTTGGGCCACTCAGTGGCCATATGGGCATCGGCACCGCTGTAATTGTACTAATGGTGATCCGCCTGATCGTGCGTTCTTTGACCAGCCATCCCGGGCCGACGGCCAGCCAGCAAGAAGGCATTGGAACGTTGCGCACGCCTATTCACTGGTTGCTTTATCTGGTGATTTTTGTAACGGCACTCAGCGGCTGGTATACTGGATTTCTGATCGCGCATCTCTATGAGACGCCCGGCAACTCTCTGCCCGCAGATTTTGGGCAATATCCCACGCGGGTCATTCATGTGTGGATGGCTTTGGTTTTGTTTCTGCTCATCCTGCTCCATATCGCGGCCGCGATCAAGGAACGGGCCACGGGTGACAAGACGATTTTGGGGCGCGTGTGGTTTGGCAAGCGGCTGGGCTGATTAAGTTTTCAACACATCCATCTGGATCGGACCATCGGCGCGGCCGTAGATGAATTGGTCGACGTAGGCGCTGCCAGAACGGTCCACCATCTTGGCGGAGCCTTGCCAGATGATCTCGCCCTTGTAGATCATGGCAATGTCATCGCCGATTTTGCGTGCGCTGGCCATGTCATGGGTGATGGAAATGGTGGTGGCGCCGAGGCGCTGCACGCAGTCCACAATCAAGTTGTTGATCACGTCGGCCATGATCGGGTCGAGGCCGGTTGTGGGTTCGTCGAAGAAGATGATCTCAGGGTCTGCCGCAATAGCACGGGCGAGGCCGACGCGCTTTTGCATGCCACCCGAAAGTTCGGCCGGCATCAACTTGCCGACATCGGCACTTAGGCCGACGAGGCCCAGTTTCTCCATCGCAATCTCTCTGGCCTTTTCGCGGGCCACGCCACGGCCCTGAATGAGGCCGAAGGCGACGTTTTCCCAAACCGTGAGAGAGTCAAAGAGAGCCGATCCTTGGAATAACATGCCAAAGCGGCGGAGGTATTGATCGCGCGCTTCACCGTTCAGGCCCACAGCGTTTTGGCCCGCCACTTCGATGGTGCCAGAATCTGGCTGCAAGATGCCCAAGATGCATTTCAGCATCACGCTTTTGCCTGTGCCTGAGCCGCCGATCACCACCAATGAGCGGCCTTTTTCGACGCTGAGGCTGAGGCCATTCAAAACGTGCTTTGAACCAAAAGCTTTGTGCAGATTTTGCAGCTTGATGAAGGGCTCGGCCATCACTGTCTTCCAAAGAACAAGGAGGTCAGCATAAAATTCGCCGTCAGTATGAGAATGGCAGACGACACAACGGCATTGGTGGTGGCGCGACCCACACCTTGCGCGCCGCCTTTGGAATTAAAGCCATGATAACAGCCCATCAATGCGATGATGAAACCGAAGACCGCCGCCTTGATCAGGCCCGAGCGCACATCATCAAAATGCAGCGTGTCCGCCGTGGTTTTCACGTAGGCAAAACCGTTAAAGCCCAAGGCGCGGGTGCCGACATAGTATCCACCCATGATACCAATCGTGTCGCCAATGGCGACGAGCAAGGGCAGCGAGATCACCGCTGCCAGAATGCGCGGGCCAACGAGATATTTGAGCGGATTGGTGGAAAGGGTGACGAGTGCGTCGGTTTGTTCGGTCACCCGCATGGTGCCGAGCTCAGCTGCAATTGAAGCGCCGACGCGGCCCGAGACCATCAGCCCAGCCAGCACGGGGCCCAGTTCGCGCGTGATGCCGATCGCCACGATGGAAGGCACCAAGGTTGCCGCCGTGGTGGACGATGAGCCTGTGAAGATTTGCAAGGCTAAAGCGCCGCCGGTGAAGAACGCCGTCATCGCCACCACGGGCAGAGACGTATAGCCAACGCGAAAAAGCTGTTCGCCAATCTGGTCCCAATAATAGCGCGGGCTGAGGCCCACCCACAGCGCGTCCCTGGCGAAAAGCGCCGCACGCCCGATCTCAGCGAAGACCAGAATGACAAATCGTCCGATGGCACCTAAAAAATTCAAAGCCGATTCTCACTCAACATAATGGCGAGCATAGCGGCTGCCCAAATGGGTGAGAAGCTCCCATGAGATGGTTCCGGCGGAAGTCGCCGCTTCATCCAGAGAAATATTATTGCCGAAGAATTCGGCCCAGTCGCCGCGTTTTACTTGCGTGCCTGTCACGTCCACCGCTGTCATATCCATTGAGACGCGGCCCACAATGGGATGCCTGGCGCCATTGATGAACACTTGTGCTGGCTTTGGCGCGAGGTTTGAACTCATGCGCCGGGGAATGCCGTCGCGGTAGCCCGCGCCGATCAAGGCGATTTTGCTGTCACGCGCTGCCGTCCAGGTTGCATTATAACCAACGGACGCGCCTGTTGGGGTATCACGCACTTGCAAGACTCGTGCTTCTAGTGTGGCCACAGGCTGCATGGGGTTTGGTTTTCCGGGCTTGGGGTTGCCACCATAGAGACCAATTCCGGCCCGGGCTAAATCTTGGCTGAAACTTTTGCCGAGATAGACGCCAGATGAGTTTGCCATGCTGGTGCGAATCCCGGGCAGAAGTTTGCGCGCTTTGTCAAACATCTGGCGTTGGGTTTCGTTCAATGGATTCTCTGGTTCTTCGGAAGAGGCCAGATGGCTCATCAGAAGCGTGATATTCAGCAGCAGTTTTTCGGCCACAAGCGCTTCCAATTCGGCCATTGAGAAACTCACGCGGTTGATGCCGCTGTCGACATGGATTGAGCAGGGTTCACCCTGCCCTTCGCGCGCCCAGGCGCGGGCTTCATCTAAATTGATCAAAGCGGGGACCAGCTTGTGGTGCAAATAATAGGGCGCTTCGTCGTCATAGAGCCCATCCAAAACATAGATCGTGGCATCAGATAAAACGGCGCGCAGCTCTGCGCCTTCGCGCGGCCTTGCCACAAAGAAAGAGCGACAGCCGGCGGCCCAGAGTGCCTTGGCGCAAGGTTCAAGGCCCAGACCATAAGCATCGCCCTTGATGGCCGCTCCCATTTCCGCGTCGTGGCCCGCCGCTTTCAGGGCCAGATAATTGGCCTTGAGGGCGGAGAGATTGATCGTCACTTGGGCGGAAAGATGCGGCGCAGACATGGGTCCGTGAATAGTTTGATTGCGACGCGAAGGCAATGGCTGCTAAGGGGGCGAAAAATCAGGACCTGCCATGACCCTTCTGAAATCTCTCCGCAAAGCCCCTTTTAATCTTTCGGCCGAGGATGTGGCCTGGGTTGAGACAACCCGCAATGCGCTTTCCACCGAAGACAAGCTGCGCCAGCTTTTTGTGCATATTTCAATTGGCGACGACTTAACCAATATCGCACGTCTTGCTGCGATGAAGCCTGCTGGTCTGCATCGTTTCATGGGGCCAGAGCTTGAACCTGCTTGGAAGGCGACGCGGCAGTTTTTGGAAATGTCCGAAATTCCGCCTTTCATCACTGGCGATATTGAAGGCGGCGGCCACGGCAGCTCCGCAATGTTGCAGTTCCCCAATCAGCTTGGTCTTGCGGCAGCCAATGACACCGCTTTGTCGGCGCAAGTCTTGCAGGCAGTATGCGAAGAGGCCAAGGCGCTTGGCTTCAATTGGTCTTTCACGCCGGTCATTGATATTAATCACGAGACAGAAAGTGCCATTGTTGGTACGCGGTCTTATGGTTCGAACTTGAAGCGCATTGCGGCGCAATCCAAAGCGCATGTTGACGTTTTACAACGCAACGGCATTGCCGCCACGGCCAAGCATTGGCCCGGCGAAGGTTTTGACAGCCGCGACCAGCATCTGGTGACGACGATCAATCCGCTCTCCATGGCAAAGTGGGAGGAGAACTTCGGCAAGCTTTATCGTGGGCTTATCCGGAAAGGGGTGATGACGGTGATGTCGGCCCATATTGCGCTGCCTGCCTA
>JAYWAB010000124.1:0-8517 GCA_043782835.1 Aestuariivirga sp. | reverse complement strand
GACTAACCAGTCGATATCGCCGACCCTTAGGAAGACCCATCGTAGACAAAACGAAGCAAACAAAGGCCACGAAGCTGGTGACCCAGAAGGACAAGATGCGGCAATCATTGGCAAAACCTGAGGTCTCCGACCTGATCGGCGAACGCTTGCGCAGCTTTTATGATGCAGTGTCACAACAGCCTGTGCCAGATCGGTTCCTTGATCTTCTCAAACAGCTTGAAGCCGCACCTCCACCGAAAGAGAAGGCCTAAAGCCGAATGGGCATTTCAAACCAGTTCCGTGATGACTTGCTGGCGGCAATCCCCAGCTTGCGGGCCTTTGGTTTATCGCTCACCTCGCGCAGTGACCGCGCCGATGATCTTGTCCAGGAAACACTGATGAAGGCCTGGAAATATCACGAGAGCTATACCGCTGGAACCAATATGAAGGCCTGGCTTTATACGATTTTGCGCAATGAGTTTTACACGCAGCTGCGCAAACGCAAGCGCGAAGTCGAAGATATGGACGGGCAATATTCAAGCAAAGTTGCAGTGCTGGCCGAACAGGAAGGCCATCTTGATATGGCTGATCTCACGCTCGCTCTGGCAAAACTGCCTGAAGATCAGCGCGAAGCCATCGTGCTGGTTGGCGCGTCCGGTTTCTCCTATGAAGAAGCGGCAGAAATATGCGGTTGTGCTGTTGGTACGATCAAGAGTCGCGTCAACCGCGCGCGCCATCGTTTGGCGGAGCTGCTGCAGATTGAAAATGACATTCTGAGCGTGAGAATAAAGCGCGCCTGAGTTCAATGGAACTTTATCGGACGCTCTGCGTTTCACTTGTCTTGGACGAAGTGATCCAAGCGTGGAGGAACCCGAAAATGATCAGCACAGTTATTATCGTTTTACTTGTTTTGTTTTTGCTCGGTGCTCTGCCGAGTTGGAACCACAGCCGTAATTGGGGTTACGTTCCATCGGGCGGTGTGGGTTTGATTTTAACCATCGTGGTTATTCTCTGGCTGCTGGGTAAAATCTAACGCCAAGGTGTCTGACAATGTCGGCATTGGAGCAACACCGAGATAAAATTGAGCGCAGTGCCAAGCAATCCCGCGTGGCATTGCAAGCCTTGCTGTTTATCGCAATCATCACCGCCTTGTATTTTGCCCGAGATTTCATTCTTCCTGTTATATTAGCCTTGTTGATTGCGCTCACCTTGCGGCCAGCTGTGCGGGTATTGGAAAAATACTGGGTGCCACCTTGGTTGGCCGCCACGGTTTTTATTCTGGTCTTGGTGCTTGGCGGTTCGCTAGCCATTTATCTTCTCAGTGCACCCGTGAGTGATTGGATCAACCAGGCCCCGCAACTGCAACAAAAATTTGCCGAAAAATTTTCGTTTCTGGGCAGCATCATCCAGAAATTTTCGACCATGTCCGATCAACTCCAAAGTGCAGCAAAACACGTCGAAGGGTCGGCAGTGCAGGAAGTTGTGGTGCGGCAGAACTATTCCACCAGCATTATCCTTGCGATGACGGGCTATCCCATCCAGTTTGCAATCACCCTGGCATCCACCTTGGTGATTGCTGTCTTTCTGCTCGCGTCGGGGGATCTCTTTTATCAAAAGCTGGTTCGTATCTTACCGAATATGACGGCACGAAAAAAGGCGCTTCATATTGTTTATGATATTGAAAGCGAAGTTTCCACCTATGTGCTCACGTTAAGTATCATCAATGCGGTGTTAGGATTGGTCATCGCAATAGCTTTTCACGCCCTTGGAATGCCCTCGCCCTATCTATGGGGCCTGCTGATATTCATCTTCAACTTCGTGCCTTATGTGGGAACTGTGGCAGGTGTTACACTCACCGGATTCATGGCCATCGTTTCTTTCAATACACTTGCTGAAGCATTGATTATTCCTCTGGCCTATGCCGGCTTAGCGCTTGTGGAGTCCGAAATTATCAGGCCACAAATAATGGGGCGCCGTTTTGAGATGAACGCCGTAGCCATCCTGCTCTTCCTGGCCTTCTGGTCGTGGTTGTGGGGAATTGTCGGTGCCGCAATTGCTGTTCCCGCCCTGATTATTTTAAAGATATTTTGTAACCACGTTGATGGGCTTAGCGGTCTTGGCGAATTCCTGTCTTCACGCACGACAGACAAAGGTGAACCGGCCGGACAAGTCGAGGCGCAATAAGAGACATTCAATCCAGCTTTACATTGAGCAGGCGTTGAAAAATGACACCTTTCACGCGCTTTTTACGAGTGATAAAAAATAGCGCTGCTGAAAAGCACGCAGCCGTCAGCCCAAAAAGTACCAGTGAAACAACCAGCCCAGCCACTGTGTGTCCATAAACATAAGCCGCCAAACCGCCAATGATCGATTGTGCCAAAGTAAAGATCGCTGCGATGAGAACTGCAAATCCGAAAAACATGAACCCGGCCGCCACAACATAATTCCGCACAAGGGACTTCGCATCAAGGCGTGTCAACGCAATTTCCGCGTTTGACCAAGCCGTAGCTTCCTGGATCAGCTGTTTCAGCAATTCCAATAGAGATGGATTTCTCATATCAAGCTTTGGCGTGGGCCTGGGCTGCACCATTGGCCTTGCGGCGCGGCCTGGCAACGCCCTTGGACGTTTTGGCTTTTGTGCGGATAATTTTGACGGGGGCAGGTGCAGGCGCTTCCACCCGCATCAAGCGTGAAAAAATTGCGCCGACTGCCACAGCAGTTAGAAGCGAGGTCACCGGATGTTTGCGCGCAAACGCACCCACGTCATCCACGATGTGCTTCAAATCTGTGTGACTGGCATAGTCAGAAACTTCCTCAACACTTTTGACCACCCCCGCAAACTGCTCACCCAAATGGGGCATTTCAACTTTGCTATGGACATAATTGCTCGCTATTTCACTTGTGGTGTGAAGTTTGTTTGAAGCCATCGTCGCGCTTAATTTCGCGAAATTGCCGACCAGCAAAACGGCATCGGCCAGAACTTGATAGGCGCTGTGCGGCGCCGCTTTTTGGTGTTCAGTCATGATCATGTCCTCTCAATAATGCGGATTTGATCACTAACGCCATACAACCCAAATGGTTCCACCGCAAAAACCCAGTTTATTCTTTGCTATTTGCCTGAAACAGGCCCAGCCTGCTGCGGGCTTGTCCAACAAGCTCAAACCAGGATGACAATGAAAGATAGCACAGAAGGTCATGCCTTAGCCCACGCCATGGTAAATACAGTTCGAGATCCGCTTCTCGTGCTGGATGGACAACTGAATGTTGTTGCGGCAAGTCGTTCGTTCTATTCGACGTTCGAAACCACTGAAACGGAAACACTTGGGCGCAGAATCTATGATTTAGGCTCAGGCGATTGGAACAGTCCCGCCTTGCGCCTGTTGTTGGAACGTATCGTGCCGGAGCATGGCACGATGGATAATTTCGAAGTAGAGCAAGTCTTCTCAAAGCTTGGGCAGCGATCAATGTTGCTCAACGCGCGCAAAGTTTTTTACGAGGGTGATACGAATAGTACACTTCTTTTAGCAATCGAAGATGTGACAGTGAGGCGCGATGCGGAACGCCTTCTCAAAACATTGAGCGACCAAAAAGATACGCTGCTTGCCGAGATGAGCCACCGGGTGGCCAATAGTTTGCAGATTATTGCCAGCATCCTCCTTCTCAAAGCCCGCTCTGTTGAATCGGTGGAAACGCGCGAACATCTCGAAGACGCCCATCGCCGCGTGATGTCTGTCGCCGCCTTGCAACAACAACTCAAAGCCACTGGCAATGGCGAGCAGGTAGATGTGGGCGACTATATGGTTAAGCTTTGCAATACTTTGTCAGGCTCAATGATCCGAGAGACGCAGCCCATCACGTTAAGTGTCAAGGCCGATCACAGCCCGGTACTTTCCGATAAGGCCGTGAGCTTGGGCCTGATTGTCACGGAACTTGTGATTAACGCCCTCAAGCACGCCTTTCCAACAACGATGTCGGGATGTGAAATTACGGTGTCCTATGACGTGAAGCCCTCGGAATGGACCCTTAAAGTCTCGGACAACGGCAGCGGTATGCCAGACACTGTCGCGGAAAAATCCAAGGGCTTGGGAACCATTCTTGTCAAAGCGCTGGCCCAGCAGCTTGATGCAAATGTGCTGGTGGCAAGCACGCCAAAGGGGACATCAGTTGCGATCACACACAAGACTCTCCCGATCTGATCATGAAATGAGGAACGAACCACTTCGATCTTCGTTTAGCCTCTTGAAGCAATATCTTCCGATTGCTGCATTTCAAGGCAGAAGGAACTCTTAAAATCGAACGCTCACCTCTGACAGAACTGGAAGAAATGAAAGCCGCTTTGCAATTGGCAAACGAAAGCCTGGCAATTGCGGCCCTTATTTCGCAGGACGCGCTTTTATTGACCAAGCCCAATGGTCAGATCACCGCGTGGAATCCTGCGGCCCAGCACCTCTTCGGATACACTGAAGCTGAGGCGGTTGGCCAAAATATTGCAATGCTGACCGGCATTGAAAGCAATACCGAACAATTGGATTTTTTCTCCCGTGTGAAGATGGGAGAGAGGCTGGGCCCCGAAGATACCAAACGATTACGCAAAGACGGCACTTTAATCGACGTTTCCATATCAGCAGCGCCCATCAAATTTACCGACGGCACAGTCAAAGGTGTATCAGTGGCGCTGCAGGATATCAGCCGCCGTAAAGAGTGGGAGACGCGAAATAAGGCGATGATGCGTGAATTGTCCCACCGCGTCAAAAACTCCTTTGCCATTTTACAAAGCATTCTCCATTCAACCTTGAAAACATCGCCTGAGCCAAGGGATTTTGCCAAGGTGTTTTCAAGCAGGCTGCATAGCTTGGCCGCCGCGCAAGATATTTTAACGGCCAATGATTGGCGCGGCGTTGAACTAGGCGCTCTAGCGCGTCATCAACTTGCGGCTTATGATAAGCTTGATAATGTCAAACTGCATGTGACAGGGCCTGAGGTTTATCTCGCACCACATTACGCCACGCCATTCGGCTTGATTTTCAACGAGCTTGCTGCAAACGCTCTGGAGCATGGGGCGTGGACATCGCGGGCCGGAAAAGTAGAACTCAACTGGTCTGTGGAAAATAGTT
This sequence comes from Aestuariivirga sp., assembly GCA_043782835.1. GTDB lineage: Bacteria > Pseudomonadota > Alphaproteobacteria > Rhizobiales > Aestuariivirgaceae > Aestuariivirga. The sequence goes on along the minus strand of JAYWAB010000124.1, from coordinate 3,424 downwards.
CAGGCTCAGCGCCAAAACTTTTATTGTGTTGGAGAGAAAGGGGCGGGCCGAAGCCATCATCACATCGTCCGCCGGGCCTTGGTGTTGTATTAATTGAAAAAAGCCTCGCAGGTGCGCGTGTCGAAAATAGTTTTGAAGCGCTTGGCCTGACCTGCACGATTGAACTGGACATCGCACCTTTGGCTGGGTTGGAACTAATCTAGCCCATAGCCGTTCTATGACCATGCAAAACACCCACAGTCATAATTCATTCAAGCTGGCCAAGCCCTTCATACTTGCAATGGCGCTCATTCTGTTTTCACCGATTTTTGGAATGATTGATACCACTTTGAGTTCAAATGTATCGGCTGGTTTAAAAGCCTTATCAGAAAGCAGCTACTTTCAAACACCTGAAACTCAAGATCTTTCCGTCGGAACCTTTCGGAGCGTATCCGCGTTATTGAAGTGAGATTGGTTGGTTGTTGAATGCTGCACATCCCATCCCTGCGCTTTCATCGAAGCGAACAGTTCAAAAAGGAATTTTTAAAATGGCCATTTCCCCCGAGACCAAACAAACCTTCAATCTGCGCTCTGAAGTTGAATATGATGTGCCCTCTTTGGTGATCCCGATTTTGGATAAAAATGATGAACCAGTGCCTGGTTATTCCAACACGTCTTTGATTTTCACACTTTTTACTTTGCTTGTTCTAACTGTCGGTGGCTATTTTGCTTATCAATCTGGTTGGACAACGACGGCTACACCAACTTCGACCAATCAGGACGCAACACCAGTTACGCCACCTGTGGCTCAAAACGCTGTTCCGAACGCGCCAGTGGTTCCAATAACGCCGCTCGCCCCAGCAATCAAAACGCCCTGATGACCTTGGTGCTGTGAAACAAAGCAATTATGAAATTATTACTTGTATTGCTTTTTATTTTTGCAGATTGCGGGCTTTCGACGGACGCGCTGGCCAATTCAAATGGTGCGGCAACGTTCCTGCGCAAAATCGATCGACAGCTCTGCGCCAGTTTCAAGAATATAAAGTGTAAGCATCTCAAACGCCCTGCGCCCAATGCACTTACGATTAAAAAGACAATCAAAAAACCTCTGACCCCGGTGAAATCAGATCCGGTCCCCGTCATTTCTGAGCCCGGGCCCAAACCAACTTTGAAACCAGAAATCCCCTATCTGAAGGGCGCACCACCAGTCTTACCAAGTTTGAAGTTGGAGGCACCACTTACAGCCATACCTCCGCCAGTCGTCGTCATTCCCATATTACCGCCAGCTCCCGACTTGATACGCCGGTCAAACGATCCCGCGTGTCTTGCCGAACTTAAAACCTCAGGCGCTGATTTTGAACCCGTCGCTCAGCCAACTGGTCTGCAAACTTGTGTTGTGGTTCAGCCCGTACAGCTCAAATCTGTTTTGATCAATGGCGTTGTTGTACAACTGCCGGACCGTCCGGTTCTCAACTGCGTTTTTGCCAAACAATTAGTGTCTTGGCTGCAAGAACTCGGTGGTCCAACCGCCACCGCAAAAGAAGGTTCTGTGCTGTCGGCATTTTATACCGGACCCGGCTATCAATGCCGCGGCCGCAATGGCGACAGTTCGGCAAAAATCAGTGAACATGGCTTTGGCAATGCCGTCGACATAGAGCGTTTGAAATTTGCCGATGGCCAGGTTTTTCTGGTGCATGATGCGCTTGACCCCACATCCGCCGCTTTTGAAACCTTGAAAGCCATCCGTGCTTCGGCCTGTACCCGCTTTACCACCGTCCTTGGCCCTGGTTCAAATGCCGCCCACCGCGAGCATTTTCATTTTGATCTAGGCACCCACGGCAAAACCGGCACTTACAAGATTTGCGAGTAAGGTTCGGCTGAGGCGATTGTACTTAATAGCGATTTGGCAGAATTGTTGGAGTTTGTTGCATCCGTGGAACTCCAGCGTTTCAAACACTGCGTTGGCGCAAGAGGAATTGACACGGATTGGTTTGCAGCTATCTTCTCTATTATGTCTCAATTTGATCAGGACATCGTCCGCATAGCTGTCGTCGAGGATGACCAGGCAGCACTTGATCGTGTGAACGCGGCACTCGCTGTCGATCCGGGCCTGGTGGTGACGTCCGTCGCTCGTAATGTTGCAGATGGTCGGCGATTGGTTGAAGCTGGTGGCTATGATGTCCTGCTCTGCGATCTAGGCCTGCCCGATGGTTCGGGGATTTCGCTGATCAGGCTTTCGGCTCAAATGCATCCCAAATCAGACGTGATTGTGATCACCATTTTTGCCGAACAAGAAAAAGTTTTGGAAAGCATAAAGGCAGGCGCGCGTGGCTTCCTGCTGAAAGATGACAGGTTTGAACAATGTGCCGAAGGCATCCGCGAAATCAGGCGCGGCGGTTCGCCGATCAGTCCTTCGATTGCCAGGCAGTTGCTCAAAGAGTTTCAACCACAAGCCGCGGGCAAAGAACTGGCGGAACTTCTGTCCAAGCGCGAAGCCGAGGTTTTGAACCTCCTGGCACGCGGCTTTTCCTTTGTCGAAATTGGTGACCTGTTGAAAATATCGCGGAGCACTGTTGCCACCCATGTGAAGAACATTTATCAAAAGCTTGAAGTGAATTCACGTTCCGAAGCAGTGTTTGAAGCTTCCAGTCTCGGCATTATCGATATGCCGCACCAAGGCCGATGATGCCTTGTCTTTTTGAATCATAATATGTTCACGACCACATTCATTGCGGGACTTGTATTGATTGCCGCAGCAATTTTGGTCTTCGTGCTTTGGACAATCCGAGAACGCCGCAGTTTGCAAATGAAGATGTCGGCCACCGAAGAACGGAATTTTGCTCTGGGGGAACGCATCGAAAAAACCAAGGCGCGTTTGCTCGCCAGCGAAAATGCGAGGCGTAATCTCGAAGTTTCAAATGCGGTCACGCTGGAGCGTGAGCGTATCATGCGCGAGATTCATGATGGCATCGGCTCAGGGCTTGTCGCAGCACTGGCTTCAGCAGAACGGCAGGGCAAAGAAGGCTCAACTGCTGTATTCGCTCTCAAAGGTGCTTTGGCTGATTTGAAAATCGCCGTAGATTCGCTTGATCCCGTGGATGGCAATGTCGCAACGCTTTTGGCCAGCTTGCGCTATCGTTTGGAACCGGATTTACGTAAGTCCGGCATAGCGTTCGATTGGAATGTGGATGATGTGCCGTCGCTTCCATGGATGGATGCGCCCAATGCGCTTCACGTCTTGCGGATTTTCCAGGAGTCGATCGTGAATATTGTAACCCATGCCCAAGCAACCCTCATCCGCGTGGAATGCCGGTTGGAACTTTCGCAAAGCCGACCCGGCGTGATCGTCGCCGTATCCGACAATGGCAAAGGCTATGATGTGACCTCGACATCAGGCGGACACGGAACAAAAAACATCAAGGCCCGCGCCGAAGCCTTAGGTGCG
>JAYWAB010000123.1:0-30818 GCA_043782835.1 Aestuariivirga sp. | reverse complement strand
TGTGACGAATTTCAAAAACTTGCAAGACCCTCAAATCACGGAAATAAAATTTGACCATCCGGCAAACCCGTGCAAGCATGTACCTCAAGAATTCGGCGAAAAGCTGGATCGAACCGGGGAAGGTCAAACAATCAGGAGTGCGGGACAGGGTTCGCCGCATGAAGATCAGGTTCCTGACCAATCGGAAGCATCAAAGGAGAAAACGATATGACGGAATTTGAACATAAGCTGGCTTTGGCTTCGCGCGCCGTTGGCCAAGGCAAACTTTCGCGCCGCGACTTTATGCAATTCACCATGGCCGCAGGCGTCACCCTGGCGGCCTCGCAGGCGATGTTTGCCACGGCGGCTCGCGCTGCGCCCAAAAAGGGCGGCGCTTTTAAATTTGGTTGCGGCCACGGTCAAACGACAGATTCGCTTGATCCAGCAACTTGGTCCAACGGCTTTACCTTCCATTTCGGAAAATCGCTCTTTTCCGCCCCGTTGACCCAGGTCGATTCAAAGAATACCGCCGTTCCGCATGTGGCTGAAAGCTTTGAACCCTCCAATGGCGCTCAAAAGTGGATTTTCAAAATCCGCAAGGGCATCACCTTTCATGATGGCCGCTCATTGACGGCTGATGATGTGGTCAACACCATCAACTATCACATCGGCGCAGACTCAAAGTCCCCCGCCAAGTCGGTTCTGTCATCTGTCACCAGCGTCAAGGCCGATGGTCCAGACCAGGTGATTTTCGAACTGAAGGGCGGCAATGCCGACTTCCCCTTCCTGCTCACTGATTATCACTTGGGCATCTATCCATCCAAGGATGGCAAAATTGATTGGGCCAAGGGCATCGGCGCTGGCCCCTATGCGATCACCAACTTTGAGCCCGGTGTGAAAATCCAGGCCGAACGCAACAAAAACTATTTCAAAGACACCTACTTTGACTCAGTTGAAATGCTCTCGATCGTCGACGTTGCGGCCCGCACCAATGCTTATCTCTCCGGCGAAGTGCATTACATCAACCGCGCCGATCTCAAGACCATCGATATGCTGAAGGGCGCACCAGACACAGAACTTTATAACGTGTCCGGCTTTGCCCATTACACAGCGCCGATGCAGGTTGACCAGAAACCCTTCGACAACGTGGATGTTCGCCAAGCCCTGAAATACGCCATCAATCGCCAGGAACTGGTCGACAAGATTCTCTTCGGCTATGGCACACCGGGCAATGACAACCCGATCTCGGCCTCGATGAAATATGCCATCAACCCAGCGCCGGTTTATTCTTATGATCCAGACAAGGCCAAATCACTCCTCAAAAAGGCGGGGATGGATGGCTTGAAGGTTGATCTTTCCGCTTCTGACGCAGCCTTCGCTGGCGGCGTGGACGCAGCTTTGCTGATGGCCGAACAAGCCAAGAAAGCGGGCATTGAGATCAACGTGATCCGCGAACCCAATGACAGCTATTGGGATAACGTCTGGCTCAAGAAGCCTTGGTGCCTGTGCTATTGGGGTGGCCGCCCCGTGGCCGACATGTTCCTCTCCGTCTCATTGGCCGCTGATGCAGCCTGGAATGACACGCATTGGAAGAACCCGCGCTTCAATGAGCTGCTGCTGGCAGCGCGAGCCGAAACCGACGACAAGAAGCGCGGCGCCCAATATGCCGAAGCCCAACAGCTGGTGCATGATGACGGTGGCCAAGTTGTTCTCATGTACAATAACTTCGTTGGTGCCATGTCGCACAAGATTGGCCACGCCGCCTTTAACTCAGACTTTGATGATGACGGCGGCTATTGCTGGGAACGTTGGTGGATGGCCTAAGCGCTGTCCTAAAACAAACAATCAAACCCCGCTGGCAACAGCGGGGTTTTTCTTTTCGCTGGGCACGCTATAAAGGCAGGATGTACAGCGCCATTTCACGTCAAATCGAAGTCACCGCCCAGCCGCAATTCCTGGAAGGTCAATCCATGCCTGCCGAAGATAAATTCGTCTGGTCCTATACCATCACCATCGCCAACAAAGGCTTCGAAACTGTGAAGCTGCTGACGCGCCATTGGATCATCACCGACGCGACAGGCCACCGCCAGGACGTGCGCGGCCCCGGTGTCATCGGTGAACAACCGGTGCTCAGGCCCAATGACAGTTTCACCTATTCATCGGGCTGCCCGCTGCCCACGCCCTCGGGCCTGATGGTCGGCACCTATGGCATGATGACCGAAAAGGGCGAACATTTTGACATCGCCATCCCTGCCTTCTCCCTCGACAGCCCCTTTGATAAACACAGCGTGAATTGATGCAGGTCTTCACCGCCACAGAGATGCTGGCCAAGCTGGTGGCATTCGACACAACCTCGCGCCACAGCAACCTGCCGTTAATCGCCTTTGTTGAATCCTATCTTGACCAACACAGCGTGCGCCATCTTCGCGTGGATTATGAGCACGGCCAAAAAACCAATCTCTACGCCACCATTGGCCCAGACGTTGAAGGCGGCATTGTTCTTTCCGGCCACACCGATGTCGTGCCCGTCGATGGCCAGACATGGGCCAGCGATCCCTTCACGCTGACCCAACGCGGCGGCAGGCTTTATGGCCGCGGCACCTGCGACATGAAAGGCTTCATCGCGGTGGCGCTGGCACTGGTGCCGCGCTTTAAATCCATGAAATTAAAAACACCGATCCATCTCGCTCTGTCTTGCGATGAAGAAGTGGGCTGCAAGGGTGTACGCCCTTTGGTGGCCCATATGCGCGACCACTTGAAAAAGCCTTGCGCCGTTTTTGTGGGCGAGCCTACGGACATGAAAGTGGTCAACGGCCACAAAAGCGCTATTACTTTTTCAACCGAGGTCAAAGGCCATGAGGCCCATTCAAGCCTCACCCATCAAGGGGTGAATGCGATCATGGTGGCGGGCAACGTGATCAGTGAGATCAGCGCGCTCCGCCAAGAGCTGATCGCGGCTGGTGATCCATCGGGCCGCTTTGACCCACCCTATTCCACCATCCATGTGGGTGTGATCAGCGGCGGCACGGCAAAAAATATCATCCCGCGCCGTTGTGATTTTCAATGGGAAACGCGCCTCTTGCCCGGGGCAGACGCAAACTTTGTGCCGGGCCGCATGGAAGCGCTGCGCCTTGAACTTGAGCCAGAGATGAAGGCCGTTTCTCAAGATGTGGGAATATCAACGCAATCCATCAACGAAGTGCCCGGCCTGATGCCAGAGCCGCAATCAGTGGCCGAACAAATGGCGCTTTATGCCGCCGGTGCAAATTCCACCCATGCCGTCTCCTATTGCACTGAAGCCGGCCTCTTCCAGCAAATCGGAATCCCCACCGTCATCTGCGGGCCAGGCAATATCGAACAGGCCCATAAGCCTGATGAGTTTGTGGAGATTTCCCAACTTGTGGCGTGTGAGAAATATATGCTGAAGTTAGCCAAAGCCTGCGCGTGAGAGAGTCACTATTCCACGGCCATTCTTGCGGCATCTCTCCGGCGCTTCACTTCATACAGAATGGCCCCAATCAACGTAACCACAATCAAAATCACAGCCAACGCGTTGATTGTTGGTGTAATGCCTGAGCGTCCCTTCGAGCCGAAATAAACTGTCAGCGTTGTCTGCGCACCGCGCGTGAATTGCGTGGTGTTGTAATTCTCAACAGATTGGAAGAACGCCAAAACCGCGCCTGCAAAAATTGCCGGATAAAGATGCGGCAGCAAAACCCGCCGAAGCATCTGACCATGGCTGGCCCCCAGATCAAGAGCTGCTTCTTCAAGCGCGCCATCAAAACTTTGCAGCCGGGCGAGCACCATCAACATCACATAAGCCGCAATGAAACTGGTTTGCCCCAAGGCCGACAGATGCAACCCGGCAGGCACGTGAAACTTATACCAGAACAGTAAAGTTGAAATGCCAATCACAGCGCCGGGTGTCAACACAGGAGCAATCATCACCGCATAAAGCAATGTCCGGCTGCGGCCCTTCAAGCTGTTCAACAAAATTGCACCCGCTGTGCCAATGGGCACGGCCATCAACACAACAGCGGCTGCCACCAAGAGAGTATTCCCAATCGCCCACATCATTTCGGTATCGTTGAAAAGTTCAACAAACCACCGCAAGGTGAACCCCTTCCATGGCAAGACGGAGGGGAACTTTGAATCGTTAAAAGCAGCACCCCCCATCACCACCAGCGGCACAATGAGATATGCCAAAAATAAAACACTGTAGAGGCGAAAGAAAAAATGGCTGATGCGATTTTGGTTCATTCCCAGCCCCTATTTCGCAATATCGGCAAGGCCGACTTTAAACAGCCGCATCGTCAAACTCACAAAAATTGTACACACGAACAGCAAGAGGAATGCGTAAGCTGCACCGCCATTCCAATCATTCTCGTCAAACATGCGCGCGTAAATCACTTCGGTGAACCACCGCGATGAAGGTGAACTGAGCAGCGATGGCACCAGCAATGAACCTACGGCCAACATGAACACTGTCACACAGCCAGACGCAATGCCGGGTTTACAATGCGGGATCACCACGCGCCAGTGCGTCTGCCACCATTTGGCGCCCAAATCACGCGCTGCTTCAAGCTGGTTGGTATCAAGGGAGGTCATCGAATTATAGATCGGGAACAGCATAAAGAGAATGTAGACATAGATCAGCGTGACCACCACACCGCTGAACCCACCAAGCCCCCATGTCCAATGGATGGGATCAGTGATGATGCCAAGATTCTGCAACACAATGGTAAGCGGCCCTTTGAAGGCAAGCAGAATGAACCACGCAAAAGCCCGCAACAATTCGCTCACCCACATCGGCACAACAAGAAGCAACATATAAGCTGTCAAACGTTTGGGGCTGATCACTTTGGCCAGATAGTAAGCCAGTGGATAACATAACACGAGCGACAGGAGCGTTGTCGCCGCGCTGAAGAATATGCTGAGGATGAAAACCCAGAGATGGATCGTCATCGGAAATGCAAAATGCAAGCCGAGAAAATTCGCCGAATAATCTGAAGGATCGCGAATGATCGAAAGATAGTTATTCCATGAATAAACATCGAGAGGCCCGCCCACATCAGCGGCAGGCAAATAAGGTCTGAATGAACTTTCAAATAGATCGAAGTAGGGCAGGATCACCAATACCAAAAGCCAAAACCCCGTGAGAAAAATCACCAGTCCTGTCAGCCCCGTTCCATAGCGGCGCAGAAGTGCTGCCATGGCCTATTCCTTCTCCGCATAGGCTGTGGCCTCACTATCGAGCAACACTTTGGCATTTGCCGTGTTAAAAATCAGATGAGTGTTGCTGCCGACAGCAGGTGGTGGGCTTGCTGGATCGTTACGCAACTCAGCACTCAGGTGCCTGCCTGTTTTGTCACGCAAATGCACAACCGCAAAATTGCCCTCAAATGAAACATCACTGACAGTAACGGGAATTAAATTTGCGTCTGGCTTAGGCTTTGCCACAAAATTCACGTGCTCTGGCCGAACATAAAGGCGAGTCTTGGATGTGCGCGTTACGCCCTGGCCAAGTGTGACCGAAAATTCGCCTATGTCTGTTTTGTATTTGCCCATCCCATTGGCAGCGGAAGTCAATTGCCCAACAAATTTGTTATTCTCGCCCACGAAGCTCGCAACAAATCCATTGGCTGGTGTGTTGTAGATATTTTGAGGAACATCAATCTGTTGAATTTCACCGCGGCTCATCACCGCCACACGGTCAGACATGGCTAAAGCCTCGCCCTGGTCGTGTGTGATATAAATAAAAGTCACCTTGGTGCGCTTTTGAATGGCCCGCAGCTCGGCGCGCATATGTTGGCGCAGTTTCAAATCCAGCGCCGACAAAGGCTCATCAAGCAACATCACCTTGGGCTCAACAGCAAGCGCACGCGCAATGGCCACGCGTTGGCGCTGGCCGCCCGAAAGCTGTGAGGCATAGCGATCCGCCACGCCGGGAAGCTCAACCAATTCCAATAATTCTTCTGCACGCTTGCGCCGCGCTGCCTTCGCAACACCACGCATTTCAAGTCCAAATGCAATATTTTCCCAAACCGTCATCAGGGGGAAAAGAGCGAGGTTTTGGAAAATCATCGCCGTCGGGCGTTTGTTGGGCCCAATGCCCTTCATGTTTTGGTCGCCGATTAAAACGTCGCCTTGTGTGGGCTCAATAAACCCAGACACCATCCGCAAAATTGTGGTCTTGCCGCAGCCCGATGGCCCGAGGAAGGAGAAGAACTCGCCGGGATCGATCTTGACCGAGACATTGTCAACCGCCCGGTATTTATCGAAATCCATCGATACGCCGCGCAACTCAACGCTTGCGGTCATGTCCCACGCCCCTTTTTATTTTTGTTTTTTTATAGAAAATCCGGGCAACCTTCAAGCCGCCCGGAGTTTAAAATCGTCAGCTAAGACTTAAGCGGCTTTCCACTTGTCAGCATATTCGCCGCGCAGCTTGAGGAACCAAGCTGCTTGTGATGGCCACCAATAAAGCTTGGCCAACGCGTCGCCTGGGAACGAAGTGGCATAAAACTTCGAAACGTCTGGGTTCATCTTGTCAATTGCGCCCTTGGAAACAGGGTTTGACGAGAAAGCAGAAGCCCAAGCCGCAGCGCCATCAGCCGTTGAGACCCACTTGGCAAATTCATGGGCTTGATCAACGTTCTTTGCGCCATTCAGAAGCAAGAAGCCTTGGCTCCACGCAAAGGCACCTTCCTTTGGTGCGAGATAGCTATAGCCGTCGTTGCGCAAATTATAACCGGTTGAATCCCATGTGAGTCCAATTTCAGCGCCGTTGGTTTTGAACGCGGCTTGCGCTTCGTTTTCACCAGACCAGAACTGAGCAATGTTCTTTTTGTGCTTGATGCATTCTGCAAGCGCAATATCCCACAGCTTCTTCATGTTTTCTTCGTTCTTGTAGCCATCAATCCATGGCATTGGCAGTTTGCCAGTGGCATCCAGCACGCGGCCCATTGCAGCGATTGAAGAATGGCCACGAACTGTTACTTTGCCAACCATGTCTTCATCAAACAAGCGAGCCAAGCTGAGTTTGCCATAGGCACCATCAACAGTCTTCGTGTTGAAGGTCAAAGCTTCCGTGCCCCAAACCGACGGCAGGAAATAACGCTTGCCATCAATATCGCCAGCACTGCCGGCTTTTGCACCGGGAACACTGTCGAGATAATTATCTGCGGCAACCTTCTTCAAGTCCCAAGGTTGAACGAAACCATCCGATACCCAAGCTGGCAAACGATCAATCGTTGGCTCCATCACGTCAACTGCACCCGACGCAATTGCCGTTTTGGCATCAGCCCGCATGGTGTCCTGGCTGTCGACTTCTTTGAAGTTCACCTTAATGCCAGAGGCCTTTTCAAAGGCGGGCATTACGGCTTTCTTCAAATCATCATAGCCAGCCCAACCTTCAAAGTTCAATTCACCCGAAGATGAGAAAGCGTTTTTCACCGTCAAAGGTGCAGCAAAACCCATAGCGCCGATGGCGACTGCGGATTTGAGCAGGCGGCGGCGCGACAGCGAGGCTGCGCCGACCAATTCCTGCGTGGAAGTCAGTTTTGTCATGTTTGTCCTCTCCTTGATGAGTACCGTCATTCACCGAGTGCTAATGCCGGATAAGGCGGTATCTGGTTTGAGTATGACAAGTGTGTGACGAGCTGGCAATGGGGCCGTGACAAGTGGCACCAGCCAGCTCCCGAGGCTGGATTCATCTGCTCAAAACTTCATCAATGAGCTAGGAATAAATACTTGACAGCGTACGCTGCTTGCGCTAGAAACGTGAAACTCCACCCCTGCGTCCGCAATTGCCTAGTGTTGAAAAATATAAGGCCAAAATACAATCGCACCGATTATTGCCGCCCCCAGCGCCACCAGCAACACCGCCCCAGCGGCAATGTCTTTGGCCTTGGCCACCGCGTCATGATGCTCCGGTCTCACCACGTCACATAAAAATTCAAACGCCGAATTGATGACCTCGGCAAAAAACACCAAGGTAACCGATATTATGAGCCACAACCAATCAACCTTGTTCACCCGCAGCAAAACCGCCGCAACAATCACCGCCAAAGTGATCGCCAGATGGATCCACATATTGTGCTGGGTTTTAACGACATGGGTGAGGCCGCGAAAGGCGAAGACGAAACCACGTGCGCGGGCTTTGGCTTTGAAGCGCCCGCGTTCGTTCATGCCAGCGTCTCAAGCGCCTGCAAAATCGCTTCGCCCATTTGTGTTGTGCTCGCATTGGCAGGCTTGTCGCCTGCAATATCCTTGGTGCGCAGGCCCTTGGCCAGAACGGCGGAAATCGCCTGATCCAACTTATCGGCCCATTCGCCCATGCCGAAGGAATAGCGCAAGCACATGCCGAAGCTGGCGATCATCGCGATGGGGTTGGCCGCACCCGTTCCCGCAATATCAGGCGCAGACCCATGCACCGGTTCATACAAGGCCTTGCGCCGCTTGGTCTTCACATCGGGCGCACCAAGCGAGGCCGAGGGCAACATGCCGAGCGAGCCTGTCAACATCGCCGCCACATCCGAGAGAACATCGCCGAACAGATTATCCGTCACGATCACATCATATTGCTTGGGCCAGCGCACCAGCTGCATGGCGCAATTATCCGCCAGCACATGTTCAAGCTCTGCCTGCGGATATTCTGCGGCGTGAATGCGCGTGACAATTTCATGCCACAACACGCCGGTCTTCATCACATTGCGTTTTTCAGCAGAAGACACTTTGTTCTTGCGCGTCTTGGCGAGTTCAAAAGCCACGCGCGCGATGCGCTCAATTTCAAACGTATCATAAATCTGGGTATCAATGCCGCGCTTCTGGCCATTGCCCAGATCGGTGATGGTTTTCGGCTCGCCGAAATAAACCCCACCCGTCAACTCGCGCACGATGAGAATATCCAGCCCCTCAACCACATCGCGCTTCAAGGACGAGGCATCGGCCAGCGCCGGATAGCAAATGGCGGGGCGCAAGTTTGCGAAAAGGCCCAGATCTTTGCGCAGGCGCAAGAGGCCCGCCTCAGGCCGCATATCATAAGGCACCTTATCCCATTTCGGCCCGCCCACGGCACCGAACAAAACCGCATCCGCCGCCTGCGCCTTGGCCATATCCGCCTCAGAAATGGCTTTGCCATGGGCGTCATAGGCACAGCCGCCGACCAGACCGCGATCTGTTTCAAACCTCGCAATGCCTTGTTTTGAAAACCAGACTAGAAGCTTTTCAACCTCCGCCATCACCTCAGGGCCAATGCCATCACCGGGCAGCAGGAACAGATTATAAGAAGCCATCGCACTCTTTCATTTTGAATGGCGGTGATCTAGCACAGTTCAAGAAAAAGCAAAGTGGGCAATCGAGGGGGGATGAGGCATGGCTGGATGTCTGCTTTTGGATGGAGAGTAGCACCCGCCGACAAAGCATGTCACTTCCGAGTCTGACCCTGAGCGGTATTTGCCTCGGGTTACTAGCGATGAAATAGCCGTTGCTTTTTTGATTCTACCTCGTCGAGCCATCACATTAAAAGTGCCGTTGAACAATCAGAGCTGAAAACTTTACAGAAATCATTTGACACTAACGTTAGTTTATACTAACCATTAGTCATGACTTACCAATCAAATGCAATTCAAGCTTTTGCGGCCCTCGGCGATCCAACCCGCCGGGCGATCTTTGAGAGCTTGTCTATACGTCCATCAGCTGTTGGCGAACTTGCCAGCCAGTTTCCGGTCACGCGGTCAGCGGTCTCTCAGCATCTTCGGGTTCTGAAAGAGGCCCAGCTTGTGACGGAAACATCACAAGGAACGCGGCGGATTTATAAACTCGATCCGCGTGGCATCGGCGCGATGCGCGAATGGCTCGACAGCCATTGGAGCAATGCCCTCGATGCCTTCAAAGACTTTATTGAAAACCAACCAGAAAAGGAAACTGAAAAATGACAATCAAGCCAATCGTTAAAACTGTAACTGTAAAAACCACACCTGAAAACGCCTTCGATGTTTTCACAAAGCAAATCGCACTCTGGTGGGCCAAGGGCACAACCTTGGGCAAACACCCGCATCAAGCCATTGTCATTGAACCTAAAGTCGAAGGCCGTTGGTTTGAGCGCGACGCAGATGGCAAAGAAATTCAATGGGGCAAAGTTCTGGTTTGGGATCCCAAAAAGCGTTTCACGCTTGCTTGGCAAATCAATGCCAACTTTCAATATGATCCAAGCCTGATCAGCGAGTTGGAAATCACGTTTGATAAAGCCACAGATGGCGGCACCGTTGTCAAGCTTGAGCATCGCAATCTCGAACGCTTAGGCGCTGGCGCCGAAAAGTTCGTCGGAATGTTGGATGCAGGCTGGCAGCGGCATGTAGATGAGTTTGGCGCTTATTTAGACGCAATGGTCTGAGGTGGTAATCATGTCAGAAACACAGAATATGAAAGTCGTGCGCGACTTTACCCGCATCTTCAAAAATGAGCATAAAGTAGATGGCATTGATCATCTATTCCACCAAGATTTCAAGCATAATTTCCGCAGTGGTTTGCCGGATGGTCTCGAGGGAATGAGACAGTTGGGCCATATGCTGAATGGGGCATTTCCTGATGCGACCTTCACAGAGAAAGACTTAATCGGGTCCGGTGACAAAGTCGTTGAGCGTGGTTCCACAACCGCAACACATGTCGGCTCGATGATGGGCGAAAAACCCACGAACAAGCAGATCACATGGTCTGAAATAAATATCTATCAATTCAAAGACGGCAAGATTGTCGAGCACTGGGTTGAAATGGAGATGTGGCAACTTTTGACGCAGATTGGCATATTGCCTGCTTTGAGTGGCTGACAGACGATTGGACCATGGGGGCAGATCGAACTCCCCGTGGCCCACAGTTTTGCGCCTACGACATCGTAGTATGGCGCAGCAATTATCGTCGTAAAATCGACCAGGAGGTTACATGCCCGATACGGTTCCCACTCTTTATAATTGGCTTGGTCAAACTGCGACGCTTGAAAAGCTGACCGCCAAATTTTACGTGAAAGTCAAAGCTGATCCATTGCTGGCACCCATATTCGCGAATATGGACGTAAAGCACCCGCATTATGTTGCGCAATTTCTGGGCGAGGTTTTTGGTGGGCCCGAAGAGTATTCAAGCCAGCGTGGCGGACACGCTCATATGATTTCCAAACATTTTGCGCGGCATTTGACTGAGGCGCATCGACGCCAATGGGTGAATTTGCTGGTTGATACTGCAAACGAAATCGGTTTGCCAAGCGACCCTGAATTTCGTTCGGCACTTATGGCTTACGTAGAATGGGGAACGCGAATTGCAGTTCAAACATCCCAAGATGAATCCCATCCTGTCGAGCAAGAGCCGATGCCCAAATGGGGTTGGGGTGAAGTGAAGGGGCCTTATAAGGCAGGGAATTGATTTCCGCTTCTGGCCCATCACGTCACATTCAATCGTCGAACACCTCATCGGCTATGGGTTGCAAAGCGGACATGGCAAAGGCAATTGGGAATTCCAATTTCCACTTAGCCCAAACGTGTCCGCAACGCACCCCGTCAAACCACCAGCTGGCTCACCCTCAAACTCACCCATGCCACAATCCCGGTCAACACGCTGCCCCAGGCCATGTCGATGAGCGCGATCTTTGTGGTAAAGCCCTTGACCACGGCAAGCCCTGTGAGATCATAGGTGCCGTAAGCCACAAGGCCAAAGGCCAGGCCTAAAAACAAAGCCAAGGCGGGGAAATCGGATTTGCTGGCGGGCAAAAGCACAAACAGCATCATGCCCGCTGCATAGAGCAGATAAAACACGATGGCAGCAGGAAGCAGCGGCGTGGTGCGCAGCAGATCGCCCATCTCACTCACGTAAAACGGCCGCCCCGGTCCCAAGAGCCAAATCATATCCAGCCCGACAAACAACACCAAGCAGATCACATAACTGACCAAGAATCCAAAAACAGAGTCCATTTAATTCACCTTTTTAATCGGAGTTAAGGGAAGCGTTGCAGAAAGAGTGGCTGACCATCGGGGATGCGCAGGCCGCGCCAGAATGCGCAAGCCCTTCACATGCAGTTTTGTCGATTCCCACAAGATGGCAGCCACGACTTTGATGGGTTGCACCGCCAAAGAAAAAAGCCCGCGCAGCAACGCGCTGTCGCTCAACGCTTGGCGCTGGCCCTCAAAGCGCGCACAAAGCTTCATGGCCTTGCCCTCCAGCAAAGCGATATTGATCCGAAGCCGCTCATCCTCCATCAGTAAATGGAAATGATAGGTGCCTTCAACCGCATTGAAGGGCGAAACATAAAACGCCTTGCCCGCTTCATGCGAGGCGCCAGCCGCAGTTTCCAAAACATAGGAATGCCGCTCACCATGGAAATTATTGACTTCATAGATCGCCGCACAAATTTTATTCTGCGCGTCAAAACCAAAATAAATCGTAAGCGGATTGAAAACAAACCCCAGCACATTGGGATAGCAAAACATGAAAATACGGGTGATATCGCCCCCCTGTGGCAAGCCTCGCATCAAACTCCAAGCCTGCGCGGCTAAGGATTGCGAAGTGCCTGCGCCATGCGAACGGTCATTGATCCCAAACAACTTGCGCTGATTATAGCCAAACAGCCAAGAGGCTTTGCTGATCGCGCCTAACTGGTCCACATCCAGAAAAACATTGTTCACATGGTAAGACAGCGCGTGCCGCAAAGGGCGGTAGCGGCGATGCACAATGGCGCCCTGATAGAGGCATGAGGCAAGAGCTGTCACTCGGCGGCCTGCAAAAACTGTTCGCTGGAAAACGCGCGCCCACGCACGTGAATGCGGCCCGAGGCATCAGCCACGTTCCATGGCCGTGCAACGCCGCCAAGTTCTTCAGCCACGGCAAGCCCGGCCTGCAAGCCATCTTCATGAAAGCCCGCACCAAAATAGGCCCCGCAAAACCAAATGCCACGCTCACTCTGCAAGTCCCAGAGTTGCTGCTGGGCTGCGCGCGTCTGTGCGGTAAAAATCGGATGGGTGCACATAAATTCAGATTCAATCAATTGCTGATCTGGTCTTTGTATCGGATTGAGTGATACAAAATAATTCTCCTGTGTCGCCAAGGGCTGCAACTTGTTCATCCAATAGGTAACCGAACACGTATCCGTTGCCGCATCGCCAGAATAATTCCAGCTGGACCACAAGCGCTTGGCCTTTGGCATCAATTTTGGATCGCGGTGAACAAAAACCTGGTTGTCCGAATATGTGAAAGCGGAAAGAAGGTCCGCTTCATTCTGTGTCGGTTGGGCCAACATACCCAGAGCCTGATCGGCATGGGCCGCAATCACCACGTGATCAAAAACCTCAACAGCGCCAGACGCATTCGTGATCTCAACGCCCCGGTTGGTACGGGTGATCCGTTGCACCGGGTCGCCACAAACCGTTTTGCCAATCGCTTCGATCAATCGCTCAACATAATGTTGCGATCCATTCTTGACGGTGCGCCAGGCTTTGCGCTGTCCCAACGCCAAAAGCTGATGATTTTCAAAAAACGATATGAAGGCCCGAGCCGGATAATGCATGATCTCATGGGGCGGGCAAGACCAGATGGCCGCAGACATCGGCACCAGGTGCCGCGTGATAAAGGCCTCATTGAAATGATGCCGCGCCAGAAATTGCCCAAGGCTCAACTCATCATCGATCCCCGCCGCCAGCGCTTTGGCATTGCGGTAAAAGCGGATGAGATCTGAGATCATCCGCCAATGCGCGGGAGAAACCAGATTGCGCGGGCTGCCGATCAGATTCGTTAAGCTATTGCCGGCATATTCAACCTTCCCGCCATTCATCGAAACCGAAAATCCCATTTCAGAGGGTGCCGTTTCAACGCCGAGAAGATCGAGCAGTGCGACAAAATTAGGATAGGTTGCTTCATTGTAAACGATAAAGCCAACGTCAACCGACGTCTTGTTCTTGCCTTGCCCCATTTTCAACGTATTGGCATGACCACCAGCTTTGGCCTCCGCCTCAAACAACGTCACATCATGGCGCTTTGACAAGAGCCAAGCCGCTGAGAGGCCAGAAATACCCGAACCGACCACTGCTATCTTAAGTTTTTGCACAAAAATTCCCTTTGCAAGCCCTACGTTAAAAAACTCGCCGCAGATTACAAGCAAAAACATTTTTGTGGTGATCCAGACCCGTGCCTTCGGCGTATTGAGTGTTAGACATAAACATGCCAAGCCTTTTGCCATATGCACCAGTGATGACGCCGCAGATCAAGCGCGCGGGGAGCAGCATGGAAGAAGATCAGTTGCAGGACTTGATGCGCCGCGTGGCCCAGAACCGGGATACTGCGGCCTTCAGCCTGTTCTTTGACCTCTTGGCCCCAAGAATTCGCGCCCGGCTGTCACGGCTGGGCCATAACCACGCGGAAGGCGATGATCTCTTGCAGGATGTGATGGTGAATATCTGGACCAAGGCAGGCCTCTATGACCCAGCAAGAGGCAATGTGCTGGGTTGGACCTTCACGATCCTGCGCAACCTCCGCATTGACCGTTTGCGCAAGCTGCGCCCGCACCTGACCACTGAACTTCTGGAGTGGGACGATATTTCCGACGAAGACAATGCCGAAGATATATCCATTAAAAAAAGTGAGGCGGCAGCCCTCGCTCGGTCAATGGCAGAGCTTGGCCCCGAACAACGCGAGATCATTGATCTGGTTTTCCGTGAAGAATTAACCCAGGCCGAAATCGCTGGGCGATTAAAATTGCCTTTAGGCACCGTCAAATCTCGGATGCGTCTGGCCTATGGCCATATGCGCAAAGCATTGGAGAATAATCTGTGACAATCAGCCACCACCTCGATGATGCAACGCTAATGTCTTTCGCGGCCGGAACCCTAGCGCAGAGCCTTTCGGCCGTCGCCGAGGCCCATATTGAACTTTGCGCCCAGTGCCGCACGGAGCTGCGCAAAGCCGATGCACTGGCAGGCCATGTTTTGGCGCAGGAAAGTGAAGTGGAAATTTCGGCGGACCTGAAATCCAAGGTCATGGCACAGCTTGACACCGCAACGTTGCACCGCTTCCCGCAAGCCCAAGCAAAGCCGCAAAGCGGCGGCTTGCCGCGCAGTCTCACGCAATGGACCGGGCTGAAGAATCTGGACGAGATCAAATGGCAACGCTCTGCCCCCGGCATTGAAGTGGCCAAACTGGCCAAACCAAAGGGTGAGCCAGGCTTTTTCGGTCTGCTGCGCATCCAGCCCGGCAAGGCTGTGCCAGACCATGGCCACGGCGGAACCGAGCTGACGCTGATCCTGTCTGGCGCTTATCATGATGAGCTGGGCCGCTTTCAGCGCGGCGATATTGCCGATCTGGATGAAAGCATTTCGCATAAGCCCGTGGCCGAAGGATCAGAGCCTTGCATTTGCCTTGTCGCCAATGACGCGCCCACCGCCTTCCGCTCATGGGCGGCGCGTTTGATGCAGCCTATGATTGGTATTTAATGCCAAGCCCGCGCTGGCCTAACGTCTGGATCACCGGGGCTTCAAGCGGCATTGGCCAAGCGATGGCGCAGCAGCTTGTGGACATGGGAAGCTCTGTGGCAACTTCGGCCCGCAGGCCCAGCACAACCACCAAAGGCGACCTGGCCTTTGATTTTCCCCTCGATGTAACCGACGAAACTGCCGTTCACGCGCGCGTGGCCGAGATTGAGGAGCACATGGGGG
The DNA here is from genome assembly GCA_043782835.1 of Aestuariivirga sp. Classification (GTDB taxonomy): domain Bacteria; phylum Pseudomonadota; class Alphaproteobacteria; order Rhizobiales; family Aestuariivirgaceae; genus Aestuariivirga. The sequence continues at coordinate 15,150 of JAYWAB010000123.1, read as the reverse complement.
CAATTGACCTTGCGGTCCTCGGTGCGGGCACCTACCGCCCGGTGGATCCCCTGCACTTTGACGTCAAAGATTATCACGAGATGATGAACGTCAACTACATGGGTGTCATCAACTGTCTCGCAGCGCTTCTGCCGCGCATGATCGCAAGGCGCTCCGGCCACATCGCAGTGATCGCCTCTGTGGCGGGTTATGGCGGCCTGCCGAAATCCGCCGCTTACGGCCCCACCAAAGCGGCACTGATCAATCTGGCGGAATCTCTGAACACCGAACTGGCACAACACGGTGTCAAAGTCAGCGTGATCAATCCAGGCTTTGTCGAAACCCCGCTGACCAGCCAGAACAATTTTCCCATGCCTTTTTTAATGAAGCCAGAAGCCGCAGCGGCGGCGGCTTTGCGCGGCCTTGCCCAAGGCAAATTTGAAATCGCATTCCCCCGGCGCTTTGTGTGGTTGATGAAACTCATCAACCTTCTGCCCTATTGGTTGTATTTTCCGCTGATCCGCAAAATCACGCTTTAGGGCTGAGGCAACACCCGCTCTGCTTCACGGCATATGGAAAACAATTGCTGATCAACCACCAGCCGGCACAACCGTCTTTGCCGCATAATCTTTAGCGGAAATACCCGGCAGTCCGTTCAAGAACGCCACCAATGACCAAATTTGTTCGTCAGAATAGGAAGGCGCGAAGCCTGGCATGGCCGTCATCTTAATTCCGTATTTGATGAACTGAAAATTTTCTGCGGGATCAGGTTTACGATCCGCACGGAACAGATCAGGTGGCGTGGGGTTCAGACCTTTCGCGATGGCGGTCGGAACGAGGCCTGGTCCGCCGTGGCATACCGTGCAACTCTCTGCGAACAATTGCCCGCCTGCGGCAATCTTTGTCGGTTGGTCGAGTCCACTGGGCGGATGGTTTGCTCCCAATCTGGCGCCCACCGACGTGTCCGAAACTTTGTGTACCACCCAGGCCACCAAAGCACTATCGGGCGTCGTCGCGGAAACATCATAGATGCCAGAATAGATAAATGCCAATCCGCCCATAATCGCAACAACCGCACAACCCATAATCGTCAATAAAACTTTTGCCATGGCCTACACCTTGATATGATTCAGTCACAGACACTTAACCGCCAAGGTCACATAAAGTTCCGTATCAAATTTTGGAATGAACGTGTTTTCGGATTCATAATTCGAATAGGAAAGTTCAACATTCAAAGATGAATTCTGCTCCCATTAGGCTGCACTTAAGCTGTCTAAAGTTACCAGAAAAATAAGCCATATCGCTCCAATCAGATAGCCACCCAGAACATCCGATCCATAATGAACACCAAGAAAAATTCGTGATGCTCCAATCAAAGCCGTCGTGATCATTGCAACGATCCAGATCACCTTTCTTTCAAGCCTCTTCTGCTGGCGCGCGATCAAGGTGGCCAGCGCAAAACAAAATGTAAAGCTGAACAATGCATGCCCGCTCGGGAAACTGAAACTTGATGGCAAGGTATGTGCATAAACTTCGTCTGGCCTTGGGCGATGAACGAGCCACTTGAGCGAAGTATCCAAGACCGTAGCGCCGATCATTGCGATTGCGAGCCCCCGAAACGCCCGCCAATTTCGAACAAAGGCAAAAACCAAAAGCGAGAGCGCTGTCGCTCCGCTGATCACGGCGATAGACCCGAGAAACGAGACATCCACCCAAATTGTAACAGATGTGAGTGTATTCTGCGCCAGAGCCCAGCTGCGCAAGGCCTGATCAAATTGCTCTGTTGAACCATTGAGAACAGCGACAAGGAGAATGAAAAGCGATCCGCTGAGTATCACGAAAATTGCTGAAAAAAGTTTCCGATTCATTGCCATTTATGTTTGGCTATCTGGCATAGGAACAAGAACGTTGAGTGCTTTTGGGATGATGCGAAAATTCAATGGTGGTTTGAGGTGTGTTATCTCGCCGTCAATTGCAACTTTAAGCAAGTGTTTTTTGCTGGAAACTTTAAGGGCGGCAACTTCGAGCGTCAATGTGTTCGCAGGCTTCTCAAACCCAAACACCATCGCAAGCGCGTTGAAGAAAAGCCCCATTCTTGAAGATGATGTGGAAGTGTTGACCCAAAGCATCCTCTGATCAACGGCATCACGCTTTCCCAAGCTTGTTCCAACCGTATCATAGGCATTATTCCCAACAAACAGCAAAACTGTTTTGATTTTAAGTGCCAAGCTTTTTGGCGGTTGAATGTCGAGTTCAAATCGTCGAAAACTGCTTATTGCCCTGAACGATGAAACCAGTGCGGCCCATTTTTTTGAATACCCAGTGCTTTCCAGACTTTCGCGCATTTTAACAATTGCGGGGTAAAGCCCCACACTGGCGTTGTTCAAAAAATGCAATTCGTTGACGGCACCCACATCTTTTGCTTCGCTATAACCCGCGCAAATAATTTCAACAGCTTTGGGTATGTCAAAAGGAATTCCCACATCACGCGCAAAATGATTGAGCGTGCCAAGGGGCAAGATACCCAAGCGGATTGACGGATGTCCGACCAAGGTGGAAGCGACAGCGCTGATCGTGCCATCGCCGCCACCAGCAACAATTATATCATAGCTTTGTTGAGCCGCTTGTTTGGCAAGATCGCTAAGAGAGAAACCATCCTCCGGTGTGCGTAGGTCGATAGTGCGACCATGTTGGGCAAAGAGTTCTACAATATCCGTTGAACCAACAGTCGTTCCACCGCCAGATTTGGTGTTCAAAATGCATATGATTTTCAAGGCTAGTCAACTTTAATCAGGTAACGAATTAAAATGATAATCTTCATTCAGTGGTGACGAGACTTGTGCAAGATAGGCACTATTGAATTTTTCAGTTTTATACATTCTTATGCCTTTGCCCTTCAGCTTGTCACGACTCCTAGGCCTAAGCTTATTATCGCACTTCCAACATTGTCCACATGCCTGCCATATAGTGGCCCGGCAAATTGCAATAGAGTATATATTTGCCTGGTTTTACATCGACAATGAGAGAGCCGGATTTTCCCGGATCAAGTTCTGAAACTTCACCCAGATGGATGGAAGATTCTTCATCCACTTTGTTGTCCTTGTCGATATAGGGCAAAGTCTTTTTTGTATCGCTCACGGGTGACAAAATCATTTCGTGGATGACACTGCTCGAAGCGTTTGTGACATAGAATTTCACTTTTCCATGCAAAACCGAAACTGGATTGATCTTGATGCTCATGGTGGCTTTGCTCATATCGGCGTTCATCGCCATCCCAAGGCCCATGGATTTGCTGAGATCGGTGACCACGCCTGTATCAGTAAGCTTCACATTCACGAGAGCGCCGGCATTGGCATCTGCGGTAAAAAGCCCAATCAATAACGCGGTACTATAGAATGCGGCGACATAAATCTTCGACATAATATTCTCCTGATGTTGAGGGTCATGAGCCGCATGGCCTGTGGGTCATGCAATCTCCAATGCGCCCGCCCCTGCTTGCCGATCTTCAACGCATCGCCAATAGAACGCATCTCTATGTCAAAGGTTCCCATTCTAATTCACGCGACCGGAACCAAAGGCGCTTAACCGCGTTTTACATCCAAGTTTTGATTGGGATGCACAAAGTGAAAGCACTTATCTATCTTGGTCCTTTGGAAAAAGCCGTTCAGGAACGTCCTACCCCTGAAATTCGCGACCCCACGGATGCGATCGTCAGAATGTCGAAGACGACGATATGTGGAACTGACCTTCATATCCTGAAGGGCGACGTCCCCTCCTGTAAACCAGGCTCCATCTTGGGCCATGAAGGCGTGGGCATAGTTGAAACAATCGGTGCCGCAGTCACAACTTTTAAACCGGGCGATCATGTTCTCATTTCCTGCGTGAGTGCGTGTGGAAAGTGTTTTTATTGCCGTAAACAAATGTACTCGCACTGCACGACGGGCGGTTGGATCTTGGGCAATACGATCGACGGCACCCAAGCTGAGTTCGTGCGCATTCCCCATGCCGACAACAGTCTCTATCCGATCCCAAAAGGTGCAGATGAAGAAGCGCTCGTGATGTTAAGCGATATTTTGCCCACTGGATTTGAATGTGGCGTTCTCAATGGAAAGGTTCAGCCGGGAAGTGTCGTGGCGATCATCGGCTCGGGCCCAATCGGTCTTGCTGCATTGCTGACAGCGCAGTTCTATTCTCCGGCCGAGATCATCATGATTGATCTTGACGATAACCGACTCGCAGTCGCCAGAAAATTTGGTGCTACCAAAACTATCAACAGCACCGACGGTAAAGCCATGGAAGCTGTGATGAAATTGACCAACAATCGCGGCGTGGATACCGCCATTGAGGCGGTTGGTGTTCCAGCAACATTTGAACTATGTCAAAAAATCATTGGGCCCGGCGGCACCATCGCCAATATTGGCGTGCATGGCAAAAAAGTTGATTTGCACCTTGAGCTTTTGTGGGACCGCAATATTTCGATTGCAACGCGGTTAGTTGATACTTCGACCATCCCGATGTTGTTCAACACCATAAGTGCCCAAAAGATAGACCCTAAGCGTTTGATTACACATCACTTCAAGTTTGAAAAAGTTCTTGATGCCTATGAAGCATTTGGCAACGCGTCCAAAACCAAAGCCCTCAAAGTGATCATCGAATTCTCATAACCAGTCCCGGAATATTCCTGATTTGCCGAATTTCGTGCCAAGCAAAATTTAATTTTATGTGATGGAACCTTTAGTGACCCGGGACGTTTCTTTCAGCGCACTTTTGCGCCGAGGGCAGCCCAATGAACTCTCCACACTTTCACGCCGTGATCTGGATTGACCACCATCTCGCGCGCGTATTTCATTTCAATGCGAATGGGGAAGACCATAAGACACTACACCCTCATAACGCAGTGCTGCATATCCATCACAAGGCAAATACCATTGGCAGTGGCCATGAAACTTTGGATCACGTTTTTCTGCGCGAAGTGAGCGCTGCAGTCGCAACGGCGGGCGCAGTTCTCATACTAGGCCCAGGCAATGCCAAAACTGAATTGATGAAGCATATTTCACGCCATGATCCAAAACTGAAAGAGAAGATCAAGGGCGTTTCAGCAATTGATCACCCCACCGATGCGCAAATCCTGGCCCATGCGCGAAAATTCTTCAAATCAGAACATCAACTTCAACAGAGATAGGCGTCAGTTCAGCATGGAGGGCAAATGAAGTTACCACTTCTTTCAGCAAGACTTGGAAACGTTCATTCAAAATTATGGAATGATCTGCAGCCAATCAGTGCGGAAATCTTTGGACCAGAACGGCTTCGCCAACATGCGCGAAGTCTCGCGGAAACCCAGCTTGTCACGGCCGATCCTCCATCAGTCTATTCTGTGATACAGCGCCTGCGGGACAATAGTTTCGCACTGAATATAGCCCAGACTGAAATAAGCAGTGCCGTTGCAACCGGTAAGACAGTGACACCAGCAGCGGAGTGGTTGATTGACAACTATCATCTTGTTGATGAACAAATTCGCCAGACACACGCTGATCTTCCGGTCGGCTTTTATCGGCAACTTCCAAAACTGGAAGCGGGTCCACTCGCCGGTCACCCGAGAATTTTCGGGCTCGTCTGGGCCTATGTCGCCCACACAGACAGCAGGTTTGATCCATTGTCCTTGACGGATTTTGTGAACGAATATCAACAGGTGCAAACACTGACAATCGGCGAACTGTGGGCGGTTGCCATCAGTCTCCGACTCATCCTCATCGAGAACTTGCGGCGTATTTCACAACGCATTGTGGACTCGCGCTCAGCCCGAGAGTCGGCGGATGCCGTTGCCGATGAAGTTCTCAAAACGATTGGTAAAGGTAAAAGCGTCGAGTATATTTTTCAGCAGATCAAAGAACCAAGTGTGACCCGGCCCTTTGCCGTTCAGCTTATCCAACGTCTGCGTGATCATGACGGATTGGCGATCCGTGTGCTGGATTGGCTGAAGGCCAAAACTGATGCTTTGGGCTATTCACTCGACACAGCCGTCAGTGAAGAACTTCTGCGTCAAGGATCATTCAATGTGATGGTGAGAAACATCATCACCAGCCTTCGGCTTATTTCAGACATCAATTGGGAACTTTGGTTTGACGGCGTGAGCCATGTCGATGCGCTTTTGCGCACAACGGCTTGCTATGCGGAAATGGATTTTCCGAGCCGGACACTCTATCGCTCCGCAGTGGAAGAGTTGGCGCGCGGAACCAAGCACAGCGAAATTAATATTGCGCAATTGGCAATCAAGGTTGCAGCCGCATCGGGCGACACCAATCAACATGCGGTCTCTGATCCCGGTTATCATCTCATAGGTGCCGGACGGCATTCTTTTGAAACGTCGCTGCACTTTCGCCCAACTTTCATGCGTCGCGTTAGAGTGGCGTGGCGAAGTGCCGGGTTGAGCGGATACCTCGGTACCTTATTTGCAGTTACAACTGCAATACTCTTACTGATATATTTTTCACTCGGCGCGTTTCAAATTACAACACCAACAGCGACGATCCTGTTGTTGCTTGCTATCATTCCCATTTCCGACGTGGCACTGGCGCTCACTAATTTTGCGATTACACGTGTCATGGACGCATCGATTCTCCCGGGGCTTGCGCTGCGTGACGGCGTGCCTGTTCACCTGCGGACACTTGTCGTCGTGCCCACACTGCTGACAACGCATGAAGACATTGAAGAACTTATTGATCGGCTGGAAATTCATTTTCTGTCCAACGGCGATGGAGAAATCTACTTTGCGCTGGTCACCGATTGGACAGATGCCCTGTCCGAGAAAATGCCGAGGGATGAAGAACTCCTGCGCACCGCAATTGATGGGATCGCCCGATTGAACTTGCGCCATGGAACCGATCGCTTTCTCATTCTCCATCGATGCCGCCTGTGGAACACCCAACAGGAAAAGTGGATGGGATGGGAGCGCAAACGGGGAAAGTTGCATGAACTTAATGGCCTGTTGCGGGGCGCAATTGATACGAGCTTCATGGTGATTGGCGGGCGATTGCCGGAGGCGATAAAATATGTGCTAACCTTGGATTCTGATACGCGCCTTCCGCGCGATGCCGCGCGACGGCTGGTTGGCAAAATTGCCCACCCCCTCAACCAACCCCATTTTGATCCGGTGACCCAGCGCGTGACCCAGGGCTATGGCGTGATGCAACCACGCGTCACTCCATCCTTGCCTGTTGGTCATTATGGTTCACTCTTCCAGCAAATTTTTTCGTCAACACGCGGCATTGATCCTTACGTCTTTGCCGTTTCCGATGTCTATCAAGACCTGCTTGGCGAAGGGTCATTTGCCGGCAAAGGCATTTATGATCTTGACGCTTTTGAAGCAGCGTTGGCTGGGCGAGTTCTAGAAAATACCATGCTGAGCCACGATCTGTTTGAAGGGATCTTCGCGAGGTCTGCTCTGGTGACGGATATTGAGGTTGTTGAGGAGTTTCCTGAGCAATACAGCGTTGCATCGGCGCGCCAGCACCGCTGGGTGCGTGGTGATTGGCAGCTCTTGCCTTGGATCGTGCGGCATTACCCGCCCGCTGTCAACATTCCACCGCTCGGTCGGTGGAAGATGTCAGATAATTTGCGCCGCTCTTTGTCACCAACTGCAACAATTTTAGGCTTGTTTGCGGGTTGGATATTCCTGCCTTTGGAAGCGGCGGCTCTCTGGACGCTTTTTATATCCGTGCTAGGATTTATTCCAACGCTTCTGCCGGCTGTCTCGAATGCATGGCCACGACAGTTGGTTGTAACTTTGGAAAGTCGGCTGCGGTCAGTTGCTGGTGATTTCATCCATGGACTTGCAATTGCTGGCGCCAACCTGATGTTTTTGGCGCACCAAGCCAGCCAGATGACAGATGCGATTTTGCGCACGCTCTATCGGCTCTTCATCAGTCGTCAAGATCTTTTGGAATGGACGACGGCCGCGCAATCACAAGCCAATTCCAAATCTGGAATACGCACGATCTACAGCCAGATGTCAGCCAGCGTTGCTGTTGGCTTGGCGACTCTCACGCTTGCCTTCCTTCGAGGAGGCGACATTTGGATCGTCACTGCACCATTTGCGCTATTGTGGTTGGTGGCTCCACTTTTAGCCGCCAAAATGAGTGTCTCGCCAAAGTTAGAGGACAAGCTCTTGGCGTCACCTGAAGACCGTCAGAACTTGCGGTTGGTAGCGCGCCGAACCTGGAAATATTTTGAAACATTTGTCACCGTTTCAGACTCAATGTTGCCACCCGACAATTTTCAGGAAACACCAAAGCCTGTCGTCGCGCATCGGACCTCTCCAACCAATATCGGGCTCTATCTTCTTTCAGTCGCGAGTGCGCGAGAGTTTGGCTGGATCGGCTTGAAAGATGCTCTCAAGAGAATTGAACTGACAGTAAATGCAGTGAAAACTTTAGAGAAATATCGGGGTCATCTTTACAATTGGTACGACACCGTCACGCAGCTTCCGCTTGAACCAAAATATGTATCGACCGTTGATAGCGGAAACCTCGCGGGCCACCTGATCACGCTTTCGAATTGCCTCACCCATTGGACAAAGTCAGCTTACAATCCAGCCACGGCTCTACACGGCATCACCGACGTTCTGGACATCATCCATGAAGAACTTATCCATTTGCCTAATGATCGCAGCGCGCTGAAAACGATTCGAAAACAGTATGAAGCCGAATTATCTGCCTTTGTTGCGGTACAAAACAAAGCCCACGATGCGCCAGAGTCAATCGCCGTCCGGCTGATTGAATTGGCCGCGCAATGTGCAAAACTCGTCGCCACTGCCGAAAGGTTGAAGTCTGAGTTTAACACCCCTGAAGGGGATAATTTTTTAGACTGGACAAAAACTCTACAGGATACAGTTGAGGGTCACCTCACTGATGTTTCAATAACCGATATTATGCCTGCTGAACTCATCAAACACATAGCCGCTGTGAATAGTGACATTCGCGAGTTGGCCATGATGATGGAGTTCGGTTTTCTTCTCGATCCGCAACGCCTTTTATTTTCAATTGGCTATCGCGTGCCGGAGGCGATGCGTGACGATAGTTGTTATGACATGTTGGCCTCAGAAGCCCGATTGGGCAGTTTCATTGCCATTGCCAAGGGTGATTTGCGCACAAGGCATTGGTTTCGACTTGGGCGCACCATCACGGCCGTAAAAGGCGGTGCTGCACTGGTGTCATGGTCTGGCTCGATGTTTGAATATCTCATGCCATCACTAGTGATGCGCGCTCCAAGCGCGGGTCTGCTCGATCAGACCATGCATTTGGTGGTGAGTCGGCAGATCGCCTATGCCAAATCTCTTGGCATTCCATGGGGCATTTCCGAATCAGCTTTTAACGCACGTGATATCGAGTTCACCTATCAATATTCCAACTTTGGTGTGCCGGGCCTCGGGTTAAAGCGCGGCCTCGGGGAGAACCAGGTGATTGCGCCCTATGCCACAGCTCTTGCGGCCATGGTTGCCCCCCGCGCCGCCGTGGAAAATTTCAAGCGTCTCGCTGCGCTAGGAGCGAGAGGCAAGTTTGGTTTTTATGAAGCATTGGACTTCACACCATCTCGATTGCGCAAGGGTGAGACCGTTGCATTCGTGCAGGCCTATTTCGCGCACCACCAAGGCATGACAATTATTGCCCTTCTTAATGCGGTCGATGACGGCGTTATGCGCAGCCGATTTCATGAAGAACCAATGATCAAGGCGACAGAACTGCTCTTGCAAGAGCGGGCACCACGCGACATTCCGCTGCAGCAAAGGCGACTCGAGGCCTTGAGCGTGGCGCAAGGTCCGGCTTCGTTTGCCACGCCAACCACACGCCACATAGATGTGATCACCGATGCGGCACCAATGACACACCTCCAGTCAAACGGACAATATACTGTGATGCTCACAGCAGCGGGCGCGGGATATAGCAGCTGGAATGGCCTTGCGGTGACGCGTTGGCGCGAAGATAGCGTTTTCGACGAGTGGGGATCATTCGTCTATTTGCGTGAACGCAAGTCGGGGAAACTATGGTCGGCAGGGCTTATGCCGACAGCAGAAACGCCAGATCGTTACACTGTCGACTTTAGTGAAGACAAAGCCGAGTTTCACCGCCAAGACGGCGACTTCACAACTTTTTTGGAATGTGTGGTCTCTCCAGAAGACAATGCCGAGGCGCGGCGAACGACTGTGACGAACACGGGTGCTACGGCAAAAGAAATTGAATTGACATCATTTGTCGAACTTGTTCTGGCGCCGAGCGCGGCGGATACAGCTCATCCTGCTTTTTCAAAGATGTTTGTGACGACAGAGTTTGTTGAGGATATTCAAACTTTGGTGGCGACGCGGCGAAAAAGATCGCCGGGCGATCCTAACATCTGGGTTGCACAATTCATGTTGATCAAAGGGGACCCGGTGGGCGAACTTGAGTTCGAAACTGACCGCGCCAAGTTTATCGGTATTGGCAGAAATAGCAGGCGGCCTCTTGCCATGACCGCACTTGAGAAACTCTCCGGCACGGTCGGCACGGTTCTTGACCCGGTCTTCGTCATGCGCCAACGCCTGCGCATCCCTGCAGGCAGGCAAGTCAGCTGCACGCTGTGGACGGTTGTCGCTGATACGCGCCAGGGTGTGTTGGATCTTGTTGATCGGTACCGTCAAGATGCCGCCTATGAGCGCGCCCTGACGCTGGCATGGACCCAGGCTCAAATTCAATTGCGCCATCTTTCCATTGGCGTTGAAGATGCCCATCTCTATCAAAACCTCGCCAGCCATATCATCTATGCAAATTCCGCACTCCGTCCCTCATCAGAAACGCTGAAGCGCGATATGGGATCTCAATCCCTGCTTTGGCGCATGGGCATTTCCGGCGATCGCCCCATACTTCTCGTCAGGATTGATAACATTGAAGATATCGAGATGGTGCGCCAACTTCTCAATGCATTCGTCTATTGGAAAACCAAAAGGCTGGTTGTTGATCTTGTCATATTGAACGACCGCATGTCCTCATATGTGCAGGATTTGCAATTGGCAATCGAGGCGATGGTTCGCAAAATCAATCTCATCAAACTGGCAGAACCCAGTGATGGTCTCGGTCAAGTCTTTATGCTGCGGGCCGATCTTCTGGCACCAGAGTCTTTACAAGTCCTTCCATCCATTGCGCGCGCCGTTTTATATGCCCGTCGCGGCAGTTTCACATTTCAGGTGGCACGGTTGGATATTGATAACGCTCGAAGGCAAACGCCAATCGCAAAGCTTTTAAAACCCTTGCGGTTGGCCAAAATCGATAGGGCGCAAACACGTTCACTTGAGTTCGACAATGGCATTGGTGGGTTTTCGGATGAGGGCAGGGAATATGTGATCACACTCGCGCGACATAATTCGACGCCAGCGCCTTGGATCAACGTCGTTGCCAACCCAAACTTTGGTTTTCAAAGTGCCGCTGATGGCAGTGGCAATACTTGGTTTGGAAATTCACGCGAAAATAAATTGACCAGTTGGAGCAATGACCCCGTTTCGAATTCCCTCAGCGAAGTAATTTATATTCAAGATGAAGCCGATGGCGATCTTATGTCACCAACTTTTGCACCGTTGCATTCGGATGAGGGAACGCACCAAACGCGTCATGGCTTTGGCTATACACTATTCGAGCGCGAGGTCCGTGATCTGAAAATGGAATTGCTGCAATTTGTGCCACTTGTTGATGCAGTCAAGATCTCCCAATTAAAAATTACCAATCTATCCAAACAGTCGCGACAGCTGACGGTGACGCATTATGTTGAATGGGTGATGGGCTTGCAGCGAGCGGCGACGGCGCCATTTTTGGTGACCGATATTGACGCCACAACTGGGGCCATGGTCATGCGCAATCCGTGGAGTCTATCAGGCAACGATCAAGTGGGATTTGTTGATATGGGCGGGCTACAAACCGGGTGGACGGGCGACCGTCGTGAGTTTGTGGGCACTTATGGGAGTTTGGCTGCGCCGCTGGGGCTGTTGGGCAGTGAAGTCCTTTCGAACCGCACAGGTGCGGGCTTTGATCCCTGTAGCGTGTTGCAGACTGTCATCTTCATCAGATCTGGTGAGACCGTTGCAATAGATATAGCCACAGGCGCAGCTGCAAATCTTCATAGCGCCCAATCATTGATCACCCGCTATCGCCAAATAACAACAGACTCCATTTTGAACGAGGTGAAAGCCTTTTGGACTCAAACACTAGGCCATGTGCAGGTCAAAACACCCGATCGTTCGTTTGACCTCATGATGAATGGATGGCTTCTCTATCAAACCATCGCTTGCCGCATGTGGGCTAGGACCGGCTTCTATCAAGCCAGTGGTGCCTTTGGTTTCCGTGATCAATTGCAGGATTCAATGGCGCTGATCAATGCACAACCGACAATCGCCCGCACCCATATTTTAAAGGCCGCCGCGCGGCAGTTTGTGCAAGGTGATTTTCAACACTGGTGGCTGCCAAGCACGGGGGCTGGTGTGCGAACTCGCATTTCAGACGATACGATTTGGTTGGCCAATTGTGTTGCACGTTACATCAAACTGACTGAGGAACTCAAACTCCTAGACGAAATAGTCCCTTACATTGAAGGTCAGGCTTTAATGCCGGGAGAGCATGATGCATTCTTTCTGCCGTCTCAATCCCATGAGAGCGCCACGCTTTATGAACACTGTGCACGTGGCTTGGACCGCAGCCTCGCAGCGGGAGCACATGGCTTGCCCCTGTTTGGCACGGGTGATTGGAACGACGGCATGAACCGTGTCGGTGAGGCAGGTTTTGGCGAAAGTGTGTGGCTCGGTTGGTTTTTGTTTTCGACGTTGCAATCTTTCATTCCAATTGCAAAAGCGCGCGGCGATCTAAACCGTGCTGCAACTTGGGCAGAGCGCGCCACATCTGTTCAGCGGGCACTTGAAGAACATGGTTGGGATGGAAAATGGTATCGTCGCGGTTTTTATGACAACGCAGCTCCACTGGGTTCCGCGCTCAACGATGAATGCCAGATTGATGCAATCGCACAATCTTGGGCGGTGATTTCTGGAGGTGCCAGCCGCGACCGGGCAACGCAAGCCATGGAGCAATCCTATCAGCGACTGATGCGCCCATCTGATGGGTTAATGGAATTATTCACACCACCCTTTGACAAGTCCGAACAACAGCCGGGCTACGTCAAAGCCTATCCCCCAGGGATTCGTGAAAATGGCGGGCAATACACCCATGGCGCAATCTGGTCGATCTTTGCTCATGCCGAGTTGCAACAGCCCGGGCGCGCTATGGAACTCTTCGCGATGCTCAATCCGATCAACCATTCAAAAGATGAAGCATCAGCTCAAAAATATAAGGTCGAACCCTACGTGATTGCTGCGGATGTCTATTCAGTTCCGCCTCACGTCGGGCGCGGTGGTTGGACGTGGTATACGGGATCAGCCGGGTGGATGCACCGCGCTGGCTTGGAAGCCATTTTGGGATTTACACGTGAAGGCACAAAATTACGGATCAAACCTTGTGTGCCTGATGATTGGGCGGAATTTGAAGTGAGCACGCGGTTTGGATCAACCCGCTATGAAATAAAACTTCTGCGCAACGCGGCTGAACTTGCGACCAACTCAAATGACATTCAAATCATTTCGCCAAATGAATTCCTCATTTCAATGGAAGACCAGGGCGGCATACGGAGAATCATTTTGCCTCTGCATCCTGTAGAACCACAATAATAAAAGGACAGATCCGGGGAGAACCTGTCCTTTCACACGTGTAGTGCTGCAGAGATGAAATCGAGGTCGTGGGGCAATCCTCGATTTGTCAGGTACGAACAAGAATGTGGGCGATTTCTTGGCAGCTTTCAAACCTGAATCCTGTATTCAAAATATCGGTTTCAGATCTTGCCCATCCAACGATCAACTTCAGCCTGAACTTTTTCTTTGGCATAGCCATAATGTGTCTGCAGGCGGCCTTCGAGTTCATCGCGCCGGCCCTTGATTACTGTAAGGTCGTCATTGGTCAGTTTTCCCCAATGTTGTTGGGCTTTGCCTTGGAACTCTTTCCAATTGCCCTCAATTTTATCCCAGTTCATTGCATTCTCCAATACTGTGTATTGGGCCTTGCGGAATTACGCGGCCTGTTGAGAGAACGCTCAATGGGCGATCTTGTTCCGCAGTTCCATTTTCTGTGGCTCACTATCAAAGAACAGCGCTTGACTGACCACCGCCTTGACCATTTCGGGAAGGAATGGTTTCGTGATCAAAAACGCGGGTTCTGGCTTTTCACCCGTGAGGAGCCGTTCTGGAAATGCCGTTATGAAAATGACCGGCACAGAAAAGCTCGATAGAATTTGGTTCACAGCATCAAGCCCGGAGCTTCCATCAGCCAGTTGGATGTCAGCCAGGATCAGCTTGGGGCGATGGGTGATCGCCTGATGCAGGGCATCTTTCGCCGTTCGGGCAACGCCCAAGACACGGTGTCCAAGGCTGTCCAAGATGCTCTCCAGATCCATTGCAATGATGGGCTCGTCTTCAATGATCAACACTTCAGTTGCCACATGTTTGACGATGGTTTCAGACGCTTCCTTGAGCAGGGCTGCGGTCTGCACAGGCGAAGTGCTCAGGATCAATCCGACCTCCTCCGTGGTGAAGCCTTCAACCGCCATTAACAGAAAAGCCTCGCGTGCTTTAGGCGTCAGATGAGACAGCTGGCGCTGCGCTGAGGCTTCCCAGTCCTGCCCGGGGTCGGCCTTCCGCATATTGAGCGAAATGGACTCCCATAGCGTGCAATAGGCACGATAAAGCGCCGCGCGAGGGCTGATGTCATGGACAAAATGCGTTGAGTCAGCGATGAGAGCTTCCAGCACAGCCACGACATAGGCATCCCCGCTGGCCTGGTTTCCTGTCAATGCCCGCGAGAACCGACGCAGATAAGGCAAGTTTGGTGCAATGATCGCCGAAATATTCATTTTGTCCCCACTTTGCGCAATTCAACCGTATTCAGAAGCTGAGCAGCTCCAAACATAGCATCCTAAACGCGGTAAACTCCGCATAGTTCCCTGAGCGCATTAAATTATTTTCAGAACGGAACCTTTCTCCGATTCAAGCATTCTTTAGAACATCTTGACTGATACAGTCGCTTTTCCCAGCGACTAACCAGTCGATATCGCCGACCC
>JAYWAB010000122.1:0-3865 GCA_043782835.1 Aestuariivirga sp. | reverse complement strand
CGCCGACTTTACCTTCAAGCCTTTTAGTGTTGCCGGTGAGTCCAATCAGCGTAGCAAGATGCCCGCCAGCGGAATCGCCAAAGGAAGCAAAGCGCTTGGGATCAATGCCGAGCAGCGCCGCGTGTTTGCGCAGAAACCGGATGGCGGCTTTGCAATCATGCAGCTGTGTGGGGAATTTCGCTTCATGCGAGAAACGATAGGAAATGCGCGCAACCGCAAAGCCTGCCTGGTGAAAACGATTTAAGAAATCCATTTGGCGATAGACATGATTGGTGATCGTAGGGTGGCCCGTGGCCCAAGCGCCACCATGGATGAAAACGATGGTTGGATGTGGGCCTTTGCTTTTAGGCACAGACAAATTCAACAGCAAGGGCCGAAAGCCCCAAGGGGTGGCATAAGGCACATCACGATAGAAGCGCCCACCGCCGGACAGATTCTCGGGGTTGTGCAGTGGCCAATCATAATCCTGGCCAATAGCGGTGAACAGCTTTTTGAAGTCCGTCGCCACGCTCATTGTTGCGCACCAAATTGCCGCAAAGCCAGAACCATGACAGCGTGGGCCGGGCCTGCCCCGACATTCACAATGCGGTGGGGCACATCAGCCCGGTAACGTAAAGCCTCGCCGGGTTTGCCCAGCTTTGTTTCACCGCCGGTGGTGACTTCAAGTTCGCCCGAGACAATATAGAGATGTTCTATCGTGCCTTGCGGGTGGGGCGAGGATTCCAAAGTGCCTTTGGGCTTGGCGTGAAAATCATACCATTGGAAAACGTCTACCAAACTCAGCGGCCCGACAATTGCGAGACGGCAGAGGCCATCTTGGCTTTCCAGAACGGGAATAGAAGATTTGCTTTGGTGTTCCAGAAACAGCGATGATTGTTCGCCGCGCAAAACTTCATCGACTGTGGTGTCCAAGGCCTGCGACAGGCGCACCACGGTTGAAAGTGTCGGGTTGGTTTCATTGCGTTCGATTTGCGAAATGATGGATTTGGCCACGCCGGATTGTTCTGAAAGCTCACCTAAAGACAGGTTATAGGCTTTACGCAGGCGTTGAATGGTTTTGCCCAATTCCGCCCCGGTTTCTTGCGACGTGGATGTTGGGGTTTTTGACCCTGGGCGGCTTGACATTGGATGGTCCTTCATTTAGAACGAGCGTTCTTTATATCGAACGAATTGCTCATTGGTGTTGAAGTTACCTATTTTCGGCTGATTTTCATACAGAAATCGGCGTTTTGGTAAAGTAAACCTCGGTAGGACAAAGCGAACGGAGACTGAAATGCGCTACTTCCCGTTGTTTTTTGACTTGGCTGGCAAGACGGTTGTTGTCGTTGGCGGCGGCGAAGAAGCTTTACGTAAAGTGCGCCTCATTTTGAAAACCCCTGCCCGCATTCAGGTGATTGCGCCGGAACTTCATGCGGAGTTGGCGGCAGAGCCTCGTGTGACGTGGTTGGCCAAGGCTTTTGATCCGGGATTGCTGGACGGTGCCGCAATCGTTTTCTCGGCGGTGCCGGAATTGAATGAAATGGTTTTTGCCGAAGCACAAAAGCGCGGCATTCTCGTTAACGCGGTTGATGAAGCGGAGATTTCCACTTTCATCGTGCCCTCGATTGTGGACCGCGATCCTGTTGTTGTGGCCATTGGTACGGAAGGCACGGCACCCGTCTTGGCGCAGAATTTGCGCGCCAAGATTGATGGGCTCTTGCCTTTGAACCTCGGCGCTGTTGCGCGCCGTGCGGCGGGCTTGCGCCACGTGGTGGCCGAGAAGATCGCGCCGGGCAACAAGCGCCGGGCTTTCTGGGCGGATTTCTTTTTTGGTAATGTAGCCGAAGCCCGCAAAGACAACGATGAAGTGGCCTATGAATTGGCGGTTGGTGATGCGGTGTTCAATCATGCGCATGAGGCCAAAGGTCGGATGACGTTGATCGTTGCGCCGCAAGATCTTGAGTTGCTGACACTGAAAGCGCAACGCCGTCTGATGGAAGCAGATGTGATTTCATTTGAAAATGGCATCAGCCCTGCTCTTCTCGAAATGGCGCGGCGCGATGCCGTGCGTTTGCGCAATGCTTCGGCGGACGTTTTACAAGCCCATGTTGCGCAAGGCC
This sequence comes from Aestuariivirga sp., assembly GCA_043782835.1. Taxonomy (GTDB): domain Bacteria; phylum Pseudomonadota; class Alphaproteobacteria; order Rhizobiales; family Aestuariivirgaceae; genus Aestuariivirga. The sequence continues at coordinate 1,766 of JAYWAB010000122.1, read as the reverse complement.
TGAATGTTGTTCGACTGGGCAGTGCAGTTGGAGATGGCATTGATGGTGCTGTCGAAGTTCTGCGCCATCATTCTGAAATGCACGCCTCGCCCGCGGGTCAAAATAATTTGAAAGTTTCGTCATGAGCACTGTGGAAAAAGGTCAAGTCATGACCGCCAATCGCCTGCGCGATGGCGATGTAGTTTTCCTCACGCGGGCTGGCGCATGGAGCGAGAAGATTGACGATGCAGTTCTCGCGTTGGAGCCACAGGCAGCTGCGGCGCTGGAAGCACGGGCTGCGGCGGATGTGACGTCCACGTTGGTGACGGGGCCCTATCTCTTTGATGCCACGCGTGTTGACGGAAAAATTCGTGCGGACCATATCCGGGAGCGTATTCGCACACTTGGCCCATCCGTGCGTTTAGATCTTGGCAAGCAGGCCGAAGGCACTGCTGGCGCGTTTCAAGCGGTGGAGGTTTAAATGTATCGTTATGATGAGTTTGATGCCAAGTTTGTGAACGAGCGCACGGCGCAGTTTCGTGATCAGGCGGCGCGGCGCTTGAAGGGCGATCTGACCGAAGATGAGTTCCGCCCGCTGCGTCTGATGAACGGCCTCTATCTTCAGCTGCACGCCTATATGCTGCGCGTGGCTATTCCTTACGGCACGTTATCGGGCAAGCAGATGCGGCAGCTCGCCATGATCGCCGACAAGTGGGATAAGGGTTACGGCCACTTTACCACACGGCAGAATATTCAATATAATTGGATCAAGCTGGAAGACACGGCGGATATTTTACAGGCATTGGCCGATGTAGAAATGCACGCCATCCAAACCTCGGGCAATTGCATTCGCAATGTCACAACCGATCATTGGGCAGGTGCAGCGGCCGATGAGCTGGCTGATCCGCGCCCGGTGGGCGAGTTGATCCGGCAATGGTCTTCGCTTCATCCTGAGTTTTCTTATCTGCCACGCAAATTCAAGATCGCAATTACAGGTGCTCCGAATGATCGCGCCGCCGTGAAAGTTCATGATATCGGCTTGCGCCTGCACAAGAATGCGAGCGGCGAGATTGGCTGGGAAGTTATGGTCGGTGGTGGCCAGGGTCGCACACCGATGATTGCCGTCACGGTGCGTGACTTTCTGCCTGAGAAAGAATTGATCGGCTATCTTGAAGCCATCATGCGGGTTTACAATCTCTTTGGTCGTCGTGATAACAAATATAAAGCCCGCATCAAAATTTTGGTCCACGAGATTGGGGCTGAGAAGTTCAAAGCTGAAGTTGAGGCCGAATATGCCAAGCACCCGGCCCAGCAGACGCAAGTTGAAATGGCCGAGCTGGCACGGATCGCCAAATATTTCGCGGCACCGAAATTCGAAAAGCTTTCCCGGTTTGCGCCGCATTTTGAAGACGCGAAGCGTTCGAACGGAGATTTCACCCGCTGGGCCCGCAACAATCTTGCTGCTCATGCGGTTGACGGCTATGCCATTGTTAATATTTCGCTGAAGCCCGAAGGTGGCATTCCCGGTGATGCCACGGGCGAACAGATGCGTGTGATGGCTGATCTGGCGGAGCGCTATTCCTTTGATGAGTTGCGCGTTTCACATGCGCAGAACATCGTCTTGCCACATGTAAAGTTGGAAGATGTGTTTGACCTCTGGCAAACGCTGGTGAAAGCAGATTTGGCCGCCGCCAATTATGGCTTGGCGGGTGACATTATCGCCTGCCCTGGGCTGGATTATTGTGCGCTGGCCACAGCGCGTTCAATTCCCGTAGCACAGGCGATCA
>JAYWAB010000121.1:0-2081 GCA_043782835.1 Aestuariivirga sp. | reverse complement strand
TCGTGCGATGCAAGCAGAAACGCTGCTTTCACCACAGCGAGCAAACGCTGTCTTGCGGCGCAATGATACTGCGCAAACACAGGTTTTGTCCTATGACGGCAATTTTCCCTCGCCGGTTTTACGCGCAAAGCAGGGCCAAGCCTTTCGCACGGTTGTTGAAAACCATCTGCAACAGGATACGACCGTTCATTGGCATGGCATCAGGGTGCCAAATGCCATGGATGGTGTGCCGGGCCTGACTCAACCTCCAATCAAGCCGGGTGAGAGTTTCATTTATGAGTTTACGCCGCCAGATGCCGGCACCTTTTGGTATCATCCTCACGCCAATAGCCTTGAACAAATTGGCCATGGTCTAGCGGAGCTGCTCATCGTCGAAGAGGCAAAGCCTGTAACCGTTGACCGAGATCTCGCGTGGCTGTTGCAAGATTGGCGGCTCACCGATGCTGGGGAGATAGCGTCCGGGTTCGGCAGCATGATGGATGCTGCTATGGCCGGCCGCGTAGGCAACACGATCACGATCAACGGTGCGCCGCCTATTGATCTCACTGTCCGCGCCGGAGAACGTATTCGCCTGCGTCTGGCAAATGCGGCGCTCGCCCGCATCATGGCACTGCGTTTTGAAGGCCATCAGCCGATCATCATTGCCATCGATGGTCAGCCTTGTGAACCGCATGCGGCTCAGGATGGCCGCATCGTCCTCGGCCCGGCCATGCGCGCCGATCTACTCCTCGATATGACCGGCGATCCCGGCAAAACTTACGCGATCATTGACGACTTCTATGATGGTCTCGGCTATACGCTGAACCACCTTGTTTATGCAGACGAATGGCTAAGACCTAGCCCGCCAAGTATGGCCTTCTTTCTGCCTGCCAATCCGCTTCCCGAACCCAATCTTGCCAACGCCACGAGGCAGGAGATTGTCTTGCAAGGCGGCATGATGGGCGGTGGCAGGCTGAAAGGTGGCGGCGGCATGATGGGTATGGCGATGCCTGGAATGTTTGGCGGGCCGGTTTGGGCCATCAATGGCATGTCCATGGCGGGTGACGGGCAATCCGACATGCAGCCACTTTTCAGATTGAAGCGGGGTGAGACTTGCCTGCTGTCCATGCGCAATGACACGGCCTGGGCCCACACCATGCATATTCATGGCTTCAGTATGTTGATGCTGACCCGCAATGGCAATGCCGTACTCCACCGGCAATGGCAGGACACAGTTATGATGGCCCCGACCGACACGGTGGAATGCGCCTTCGTTGCTGACAATCCTGGCAACTGGATGCTCCACTGCCATATCACTGATCATCAGATGGCGGGCCTGATGACCGTCTTCAAAGTCACTTGAGTTCAAGGAGAACAAACATGGTAACAAGAATCTTTATTAGACAACTGATAGCAACTGTCGCAGTCGCATTTGCGTTGATCGCGCCCGCTTGGGCCGATGACCAGAGTAAGGCGACTGCACACTTCAGCGCCGAACAAGCTAAAGAATTCGAAGGGATCATCCATAGCTACCTCCTAAACCACCCTGAGGTGCTCTCCGAGGCAGCACAAAAACTGGACGAGCAGCAGCGACAATCCGAAGAGCTAAGAATGAGTGAGGCGGCCAAGGGCGTTAAACCGGTCGCTGGCGGCGATCATATTCGGGGGAACGCGAATGCTCCCGTCAAAATCATCGAATTCTCCGATTTCGAATGTCCCTTCTGCAAAAGTTTTCACGCCACCATGAAGCAGGTCATGAATGATTACGAAAAGGGTGGGAAAGTTGCCTGGGTATTCCGCCACTTTGCCATCGATGAGCTTCACTCTAAAGCGCGCAAGGAAGCCCAAGCCGCAGAATGCGCCGCAGAGATTGGCGGCAACCAAGCGTTTTGGGCTTACGCCGACAGACTGTTCGAGATCGCGCCGTCGAACAACCGTCTGGATTTGGCGCAACTTCCAATAGTTGCCCAGGACACCGGGCTTGACCAAGCCAAATTTGAGACCTGCCTCTCCGGCGACCAACGCGGCGGCAAGTTTGCAACTCACATTGAGGACAATATTCAGGATGCGAGGACTTCCGGAGGAACCGGTACACCCTACAG
>JAYWAB010000120.1:0-17063 GCA_043782835.1 Aestuariivirga sp. | reverse complement strand
CTCGCTCAAGGCCGACGGCAAAACGGCCGCAGATTGGGATTATAACGTCGGTGTGACCAAGACCGTCACCGACATGGCGCATTTGGGCGGCATTTCGGTGGAAGGTGAGCTTGGGGTTTTGGGCTCGCTCGAAACCGGGATGGGCGACAAGGAAGACGGCCATGGTGCCGAAGGCAAGCTGAGCCACGACCAACTGCTGACCAACCCCGATGAAGCCGTGAAGTTCGTGAAGGAAACCGATGTGGACGCTTTGGCCATCGCCATGGGTACCTCACACGGCGCTTACAAATTCACCCGCAAGCCCGATGGCGCGGTGTTGGCGATGAATGTGATCGAAGAGATTCACAAGAAGCTGCCTAACACGCATTTGGTGATGCATGGCTCTTCTTCCGTGCCGGAAGACCTGCAGGAAATCATCAACAAGTTCGGCGGCAAGATGAAGCCCACCTGGGGCGTGCCTGTGTCTGAAATTCAGCGCGGCATCAAACACGGCGTGCGCAAGATCAACATCGACACGGATAACCGCATGGCCATGACGGGCGCTATCCGCAAAGTGTTGTTTGAAGATACGTCTGAGTTCGATCCACGCAAGTATTTGAAGCCCGCGATGGAAGCCATGACCAAGCTGTGCACTTTGCGCTTCAACGAATTCGGCACGGCCGGCAATGCCAGCAAAATCAAGAAGGTCATCCCAGTGGCCGAAATGGCCAAGCTTTATAAGGAAGGCAAGCTGAAGCAGAAGTTTGCTTGAGGGGGCTAGACGCGATGTATCTAAAGGGCCCCAGAAATGGGGCCTTATTCTTTAATTTTCTTCGTCGTCACCAGCCTGATCTTCAGCTTTCCCCAACAGCAACGCGTGGTACTTTTTCAATCTCACAAAATGAGCTGACATCGCTCTTGCTATTTGAACTGAATTCTTTACGGCCAAGAAATGACCCACTATCTGCGCATAATGCGCTGCCTGGCGTGGGAGCCTTTGCTCTGGATTTTTCTTATCTGCTATCTCCAAATCGCTCATAACTTGGACGAGTTGGCTCGGCTCCGGTGGTTGAGATTTATCATCGGGTCGAGCAGGCAGTGCACCATTCATGAGCTGCGATTTGGGATCGTAGAAATAGAATAGTTTGGTTTCCAATGAATCAATTTCTGATTTATCCGCTACAGGGTATGCCCACACAAAAGCAATTTCCCAAACATCAATCTGGCGGTTAGCTATGATATCCGATCGCGCCGAAGTCAAATGACGAGAAACACGTGCGCGAATACCGTCCTTGGATTGTCCAACGTAAATTGGAACGTTGTCGAGATCAGCAAGAACATAGCAGCCAATTTTGTTGGTCAGCGATCTCACGGCTCTTTTGCGGAACTCAAAATCAATGGCCACCTAAGCAGCCTTCCTTCTGGTCAACGTGACCTTCGCAATACTTGCACGCTTTTTTTGACGCAAAATTGGTTCAAATAAGTGTTCTGCCAAGAATCTCACAACAGGAACAACTACGCCATCGCCCGTCAGATGATAAGCCTCATTATAGTTTTTTGGCAATTTGTAGCACTCTTCAAGCCCCATCAGTCGCGCGGTTTCACGCGTGGTGACAAGACGTGAGCGCACCTTTTTGCCATCGACAATCAATATCGTCTGCCGGGATGAGCCGCCATTTGGAGTCCGTAAGCAACCAGCAATATCATCAAAGCGAACTTCTGCACGCACGATTCGCTGTCCATTTTCAACGCGGGTGCGCTTATAGATTGCACCTACGATTTGCTGTCCTCTGGTCCTTGCTAGCTCAACTTTTGCAAAGTTTGTTGGCGTCATCATGGAAAGCAGTTTAGCGGTCTGCTGATCGGAATTCCATTCTACACCCGTCGGCATTTTTTCAACGATGTCAGAAAATTTGGTTTCGCGCTTTGGGGGAACTGGCAAATTCCACCAAACAAAATCTTCCTTGGCTTTGCCGCTAATTTGACCAACCGCCCTCTGAAGGCCTTTGCTGTGAAATGGCAAAATAGGCTTCGATACCAAAAGTCGATCAGCAATTTTTATGTCCTTTCGTACGCCAATCACAAATAGTCTCGGTCGAGAATGCGGCACGAACAAACATGCATCAATGACCATGGCCCCATAACGATATCCAGCGTCAGAAAAAGTCTTGCAAATAGCTGTGAAATCCGCCCCACCATGAGAGGTCAAGGTTCCACAGACGTTTTCAAGTGCAATTAATTTAGGTGCACGCCCTGCGGATATTAGTCCCCGCATTACATCCCAAAACGGATAAAAAGTACCCGATCTCTCGCCTTTCAGTCCGGCACCGCCGCCAGCTAAAGATAAGTCTTGGCACGGAAAAGAACCCCAGGCCAAGTCAGCTCTGACGCCCATAGAATTAGGGTCAACTTTCCGAATGTCCCCGATCAGCAATTCGCCACCGGTTCCCCAATTATTTTGGTAGGTCAGACCCTTCTTGCCATCAAAGTCGTTGGCAAATACGCAGTTCCATTCACGACCTAAACCTGCGCGAGCCATGCCGCCACCAGCGAAGAACTCTAAAAAGGTGAATTCACGGCTGCTCATTCGACATCTCATAAGTAGAATACGGGCTGAACGTTAATATATAGTTTACGTTTTGTTCTATAGCAACAAGTGGGCGAGATCAAAAGAAAAATTTCCATTTGAAACCAAAATTCATGAGATTTTGGTCATGGGAAGGCTCATCACTTCAAACTCTCGACCTGATCCAAATAAGCCCCATAACCTTCCGCTTCCATCTCTTCCCTCGGCACAAACCGCAAGCTTGCTGAATTGATGCAATAGCGCAGCCCGCCCTTGTCTTGTGGGCCGTCGTTGAAGACGTGGCCCAGATGGCTGTCACCGTGGGTGGATCGGACTTCGACGCGCGTCATGCCGTGCGTGGTGTCGCGCAGCTCATTCACATGGGCGGGCTCGATGGGCTTGGTGAAGCTGGGCCAGCCGCAGCCGGATTCATACTTGTCGGATGAGGCAAAGAGCGGTTCGCCGGAAACAATGTCGACATAGATGCCTTCGTCTTTGTTATCCACATATTCGCCAGTCCAGGGGCGCTCGGTGCCGGAATGTTGCGTCACCTGAAACTGCTCAGGCGTCAAGGCGGCCAGCGCTTCTTTGGTTTTGGTGTAGGGGTTCATTTTGCTTCTCCTTCTGTCAGCAGAGATAGGCATGCCGGGCCTAAGCCGCAAGCCACTCTACGCGAGCGTGATTGGAAGTGAAAAGAAGCGAGCGAAGATTGGAGTCAGAATATTTTAGACTGCCTCACTCCCCTATCTGTCATCCCGACGAAAGTCGGGACCCAGAGTTGACAGCTGTGAGGCGGTTGAAAGTCTGGGTCCCGGCGTTCGCCGGGATGACGGTCTATTCAACAATCATTTGGAAATCTAAGCCGAGCGTTCCAGTTCTTTAATATTGCCGCGCGGCTTGCCGGACATTTCGCCGATCTTGCGATCTTGATTCATGATCTCGGTTTTGGCATAGGCATCGATTTCGCTTTTATCGAGACCGACGATATTCACTTTGCGGCGCGAGCTTTTGGTGCCGTCTTCATAGATCACGTCAAATTGCATGAAAACGTCTTCAGGCTTTTTTTCTTTTTTGGCCATGATCACAAATCCTTTTTCAGCGCAGATGCTTCGGCATCGCTTGGTTTGACTTCAAGCTCCTGCTTGCGCTGGGCCGATTTCTCGTCGCGCTTGTTCTGCTTTTCCATCGCCTTGCGGTGCTTGGCGTTCTCGCGGCTTTTGCGTTCTTGATTGTAGTTCGGAGGAAATGCCATGGCCCGATCCTTTCATTGAATGGCACGCACAAGGTTCCGGCGCGGCCGATCGAATGTGGCGGCTTTAGGGGCTTGAGGGAGAGAAGTCTACACTTTCACCCATTTGCCGTTTTTGCTTGAGCTTTTCACACAGGCTTCGATGAAGGCCATGCCTTGAACGCCATCTTTGATGCCGGGGAAGGTGACTTCCTTTGGCGCTTTCTTTCCGGCACGTGCGGCTTTGATGGCTTGGGCGACTTCGGTGTAAATATTCGCAAAGCCTTCGAGATAGCCTTCGGGATGGCCAGCGGGAATGCGGGTGACGCGGGCGGCTTCGGGGCCAGAGCCAGCGCCGCCTCTGGTGATGAGCGTGCGGTTGCCACCATAGGGCGTGAACCACAGATAATTCGGATCGGCCTGCACCCATTCGATGCCGCCTTTGGTTCCGTAAACGCGCAGCTTCAAACCATTCTCATGGCCGACAGCCACTTGACTGGCCCAGATGGAGCCCCTCGCCCCGCCTTTGAAACGCAGCATCGCCTGCACGTTGTCATCAAGCTTGCGGCCTTTGACAAAGCTGGTGAGTTCACAGCTGAGTTCATCGAGTTTGAGGTCGCTCACAAAAGTGGCCAGCTGATAGGTGTGGGTGCCAATATCACCCACGCAACCGCCCGCACCGGAGCGTTTCGGATCGGTGCGCCAAGCGGCTTGTTTCTGTCCTGTCTTTTCCACGTCAGTCGTCAGCCAGTCTTGCGGATATTCGCCTTGCACCAAGCGGATTTCACCCAGATCACCGTTGGCCACCATGGCGCGGGCCTGGCGGATCATCGGATAGCCGGAATAATTATGGGTGAGCGCGAAGATTACCTTGGGGTGTTTTTTGAGAAGCGCCTCAAGCTGTTTGGCTTCTTTCAAATTCAATGCCAGCGGCTTGTCGCAGACCACATGGATGCCCGCCTCTATGAAAGCCTTGGCCACGGGAAAGTGCATGTGGTTGGGGGTGACGATGGCCACCATTTCAATGCCACCAGCGCGGCTCGCTTCGGCCTTGGCCATGGCTTTGTAGTCCGCATAGCTGCGGTCTGGGGCGAGGCCTAATTCTTGGCCAGAGCTTGCAGCTTTTTCTGGCGTGGACGAGAGAGCGCCTGCCACCAGATCATAGTGATCATCCATACGCATGGCGAGGCGGTGCACTGCGCCGATGAAGGCCCCCTGACCGCCGCCCACCATGCCATACCGAATGCGGCCGGTTGATTTTTCTGATGTGCCTGTGATTGTCATTTTTGTTCTCCGTGAAGTTTTCTTGTCTGATCAAATTATATGACAACCCCTAAATCCGTCATTCCAGCGAAGGCCGGGATGACGGGTGGAGTGGGGTGGTGGGTCGTAATTACTGATCATAGCTCTCAAAATCCCTTCCAGCCTTTTGCGCGTAAAATTGCAATGCCAAAACGTGCGATGAGATTAGCGGGCAGTGGGTCTAATGGCAGGAATTGTTTGGTGGGGCTGGGCAGGGTTGGCAGGGATTTGGCGCCAGCGCCCAACATGGCCATGCGGGCCACGCCAAGTGCCGTCAGGTCGGTGCTGCTGGCGACACTTACCTGGCGGTCCATCGCATTGGCGAGGAACTGACAGAAATAAGAATTGGCGGAAAGGCCGCCATCAATCGAAAGGCTTTTGCCTTTGCCGCCTTGTCTGGCAATCGCCGTCATCACTTCTGTGGCGCGTAAAGCGACGCCTTCGAGAAGCGCCTGCATCATATCATGCTTGGTCGTATCGAGGCTTAGGCCCAACCAAAGGCCTGAGGCGTTTCTGTCCCAATGTGGTGCAGCAAGCCCAGAGAGTGCTGGTACAAAGGCCAGCCCGCGCGAAATGGCGGAGGGTTTTTCAAAACCGTTGATCTCTTCATAAGTTTTGAACAGGCCGAGGCCCTTGGCCCAGTTCACGGCTGAGGCGGCATTGTAGACGCCGCCATCGACAGCGAAATCTGCCGGGGCGTTGGCGATCTTCCAAGCCACGGTGGGCAGCAAACCGGATTGATCTTGCTTGGGGCGTTGCGGGCCGACGAGCGCCAGCGCAAAGGCGCCTGTGCCGAAAGTGATTTTGGCATCGCCCGGCTTCATACAGCCATGGCCAAAAAGCGCGGCCTGTTGATCGACCATCGAGGCCGTGATGTTTGCGCCGAAGGGCCCGGTGGTGGCGCGGATTTCGGGCAGGCATTCGCGGGGCACGCCGAAGAGCGCGCAGAGTTCATTATCCCATTGCAGTGTGTCCAGCGACAGCAGCGAGGTGCGCGAGGCGGTGGTGACATCGGTGACGAATTCGCCGGTCAGGCGCTCCAAAAAGAAAGCATCGGTTGTGCCCAGATGGAGATGGCCTTTCTCTGCCAGATCACGGGCTTCGGCATTGTTATCGAGCAGCCAGCGGAATTTTGATGCGGAGAAATATGGGTCTAGCGGCAGGCCTGCTTTGGCTTTGGTCAGGGCCTCACCACCACCAGCCTTGATGCGCGCGCAGAACTCTTTGCTGCGATCATCCTGCCAGACGATAGCGCGAGAAATGGGTTCGCCCGTCTTGCTGTTCCACGCCAGCAAAGTTTCGCCCTGATTGGCAATGCCGATGGCATCAATTTTTCCGGCTTTCTTGATGGCATTTTCAATGTGAAAGAGAAGTTCGTCGGCCTCATGTTCGACCCAGCCCGCCTGTGGAAAATGTTGTTTCACATCGGCGCTGTAGATGCGTTTGAACGCGCCATCTTCATCATAGGTGAAAGCTTTGGTGCTGGTGGTGCCTTGGTCGATGGCAAGGATTTTCATGATGTGAGCACCGCCGCCAATTCCCGCGCGCGTTTCATGCACGTGCCCGCTGTTTCCAAATGGTCGAGCACATTGCCCACGGCGAAGATATTTGGTTTTGACGTTTTGAATTTTTCTGTGACATGCGGGGCGTGGCCTTCTCGGTCCAGATAGCCGTTCGCATAGAGCGCATTTTCACTGCGGTGTTTTCCGGTGAGAACAACGGCATCGCATTCGACCAGTTTGGATGTGCCGTCGATTTCGAGTCCTACGGCTTCGACTGATCTGGCGCCGTGAATGGCGATGAGTTTTGCTTTTCGCACCGGCTTTGTGCCCAGCAGCTTGGCACCCCAGCTAAAATACGAAGGCGCTGCATTTTCGCTTTCTTCTTCAATCATCATGACGGGCGTGATCTGCAAATGGCGGCAGGTGAGCAAAGTTGAATAGCTGACCCATTCAGAACCGATGATGACGGGGCGTTTGAACGGGCGCTCGCCATGTAGATAAACGCGCTGTTGCAATTCTCCCGTGTTCATGATGCCAGCGATTTTATTGCCACCGACGAGCCTGGCGGCGCGAGAGGATTCGCGCGTTCCTGTGGCCAGAACGACTTTATCGGCACTCATTTCTGTAATGCCTTTGGCTGAATGTACCCGCAGAGCGCCACGTAACGTGAATTCAAGAACGGTCGTGGAGGTTCGAATATCAAGCGCCTTGGTTTGTTCTCGCAAGTGGCGCGCGAGGTTTGGTCCGGTCATCATGCCAAAGTTTTTATAGGGCGCAAAGCCCTTGTGGCCACAGTGGCGCGGGATGCCGCCTGCTTCAGCCTCACGCTCCAGCACGACCACATCTTTCACGCCACGCTGGGACAGTTCCCGCGCCGTGGTAAGGCCTGCGGGGCCGCCGCCGATGATGATGACATCATGGTGTTGCATGTTTGGCTTTCTCGAAAGCGGCTGTGACATGGGCGGCACAATAGAAGCCTTGGCAGCGTCCCAGCATCGCTCGCGTGCGGCGCTTGAGGCCGCCCAATTCTGTAGCTGGCAAAGGGTCTTGCGCTGCGGCTTCGATTTCGCTCCGCGTCACCCATTCGCAATGACACAGAATTTCGCCGCCTTTCATATAGGGACGGATCAAATGTTCAGCGAGATTGGGGACACGTGTCAAGATCGGCTGTGGCAATTTCTTAGGTAACTTGCCAAAATGCTTGGCGTAAAGTTTTGCCACGTGCTGCGCGATGCCGAGGGCCGCTGTCAGCCCGGTGGAGCGAATGCCTGCCACGGTGATCCAGTTTTCGTTCTTATGGGCTTCGATGATGTAATCACTGTACTCAGTGGCGGAGCGCAGGCCGGCGTAGATCGCCGTCACATCCACACTTTCCAATGCGGGGAGCATTTGGGTGGCACGGGCCTTGAGCTTTTCCAGCGTGGCCGTGTCCGTCTTGGGGTTTTCGCGCTCATCCGTTTCCTCCGCTGTTGGCCCGATGGCGAGGTTGCCGAAGATGGTGCGGAACAGAACCACGCCCTTGGTGCGCTCTGTCGGCACGGGCAGAAGAATGGCACGCAAGAGTTTTGATGCAGGCTTATCGAAGACCACAAACTGGCCTTTGCGGGGTTTGATGGTGAATTGCGCTTCATGGGCCAAGGCTTCGACATGATCGCCATAAAGCCCGGCGGCGTTGATCACGATATGCGCTTGGATGGTGCCTTGGGCCGACGAGAGGTGCCATGTGTCATTGGTGCGTTTGGCGGCCATCACTTCGGCGTTGCGAATGATTTTGGCACCATGGGCCAACGCTTGATGCGCATAGGCCAGCGGCGCTGACCATGGGTCAATCACATGCTCGCCCGGCACCAGAAGCCCGCCCAAGGCGGCTTTGGCAAGGTATGGCTCACGGATGCGCATTTCGGTTTTTGAAACGCGCCTGACATCTTTCACGCCATTGGCGATGGCTTTTGCTTCAATCGCATCGAGCTTGGCCAGTTCTTCGTCACTCCACGCGACAACGATGGCGGAGGTTTCGAGCAGTGGTAAATTAAGCTTATGGCGGATGTCGAGATATTCGGCATAGCCTGTTTGCATAAGTTGCAATTCAAGGCTTTTGGGTGGCGCGTCGAAACCTGTGTGAAGAAGTGCGCTGTTGCCCTTGGATGCGCCAGAGAGGATGTCTGCGCCTTTTTCCAGCGCCACGCATTTGAGGCCAGAGATGGATAGGCGGCGCAGAATGGCCAGACCCACCACGCCACAACCAATCACCGCAATATCGAATCTTTCGGTCATAGTCAGGGGTTTAAAGGGATTTTGGCGCGTTGTGGAGGTTTGAGTTTGGGGCTGCAGCGACCTCATCCCTGCCCGTATTTTGCCAGCCAGCTCTCTTCGATCAGCTTCACAAAGGAGGAATGGGGTTCGAGAAGTGTTGGTCCGGGGATTGTCACACTGCCGGGGGCCGTGGTTGCGGCGAACATCTTGCTATCATCGCCCTTTAGTTTGGTCATATCCAAGACCGATGGATCACCCCAGATTTTAAGATCGGCTTTACGGGCCTGGGCTTCGGGCGAGAGCAGGAAATTGGCGACGACTTCGGCACCCTCTTTGGCTTTGGCGTTGACCGGGATGGCCACGAAGTGGGTGTTGCCGATGGTGCCGCGCGCAAATTGCCAGGCGGTGGTTGATTTGGGCAGCTTGCCGGACGCCACCAGATTGGCGGGTTCATTGGGGTTGAAGGTGAAGCCCACCAGCAATTCGCCATCAGCCAGCATCTGGGTGATCTCGGCTTGCGACTTGGGATATTGCTTGCCTTCGCGCCAGAGGCTGGGCTTCAGCCCGTCTAGAAAGGCGAAGAGGGGTGCAGACACGTTGTCAAAGCCGGGCTTATCTATTGGCTTGGCGAAGATGGATTTATCGGTTGCGGTTTCGATCATTGCTTGTTTTACAAAGGTAGTGCCATGAAAATCGGGCGGAGCGGGATAGGTGACGCGGCCGGGGTTGGATTTGGCAAAGGACATGAGTTCAGCCATGGACAGGGGCGGCTTTGGCACTTTGGCACCATCTGCAAAAAACGTGAGCTGCGCCATGCCCCAAGGACTTTCCAAGCCATCCGTGCTTTCAGTGAAATCCTGCAATGTGGTGGGTTTGCCTTTGGTATCGACATTATCAAAACTTGGCAGCGAGGTGGCAAAGGGGCCGAAGAGGAGCTTTTCGGTTTTCATCGTCTTGAAATTTTCACCATTGATCCAGATCAAATCAACGCTGCCATCTTTTTTTCCGGCGGCCACTTCGTCGCGCACGCGTTTGACCGCCTCGCCTGTGTCCGTGATTTTGACATGGGTGAGTTTCACGCCATAGCGCTTCATCACTTCATCGCCGGCCCAAGCGATATAGGCGTTGATCGTGTCGGCACCTGCCCAAGCGTTAAAGAAAACTTCCTGACCTTTGGCAGCGGCCTCCACCGATTTCCAATCGCCGGCAAAAGCGCTGTGGGCAAAGAGAGGTGCAGCACTGGCGGCGGCGAAAAGTTTGAGGGCGTGGCGGCGGGTGAGATTCATGTTTAACTCCTATCTGGTGTTTTTCGCGTGAACGAAAAGAAAGCGCAACTCACAGAACGGAAAGGTTTGATCAGCAAAACGTGATCACATTTCCAGTTTTAAATGTTGCAGCAGGATGATCGTCTTGGCGTCGACAATGCCGCCCGATTTGATCTGGCTGAGCGCCTCGGCCAAAGGCCTTTCGATCACTTCAATATCTTCGTGTTCCGCGTCAAGCCCGCCGCCGGGGTGAATACGGTCCGCCAACGCATAATCTGCTGTGAACAAGCTGATGCGTTCGGACACTGCGCCGGGGCTGGTGAAGCAATCGCTGACATGGCGAATGTTGCGAATTTGTGTGCCCAGTTCTTCCAGCGCTTCGCGGCGCACGCAATCTTGCGGGTTGTCAGCGTCCAAAAGGCCCGCGCAGGCCTCGATCAACCACGGTTCATGGCCACCGAAAGCCACGCCTGCACGCCATTGGCGCACCAGCAAAACCGTGCCCCGCGCCTTATCATAGGGCAGAACCGCAGCGCCATCGCCGTGGTCTGCCACTTCGCGCAGGAGCGTTGTTATGGCGCCATCTTGGCCCGTGGCTTCGACTTCGAGTTTGGAAAGGCTGGACCAGCCCTTGGCCATGAACTCGCGTTTGGTGATTCGATAAGTGAATTTGCCCATGGGCGCTGGATAGCGTTGTGGGCGAATTGACACAATCTTAACCTTGTCAGGCCAGTGTTGAGGCCCTTGAGAGCGCCATGTTTCACACGATCAAATTCGGATTCATCCTGAGATCAACCATGCTTTTGGCCGCCTGTGGTTTGGCTGTCGGCAGTGGGTTTTATGCGCTCAAATATCGCCATCATACTGGAACAACTGTTGCGCAAGTTGAATCGGGGGCGATTACGGGATCGACCAACCCAGCCCAACAGCTTGGGCATTCGGGCCTTCCCATTCCACGCTTTGTTTCACTGAAGACGGAAAAAGTGAATGTGCGCAAAGGCCCATCATCTGATCATGCCGTGGCTTGGGTTTATCAATCCAAGGGCCTGCCTGTTGAAATCACCGCCGAGTTTGAAACCTGGCGGCGCATCCGCGATGCGGAAGGAACCGAAGGCTGGATCCTTAAAAATATGCTGGCCGCCAAGCGCATGGCTTTGATAGCGCCTTCGCGCAAGAACAGTTTCATCAATCTCATGGCATCGGCGTCGGTGGAATCCGGTGCTGTGGCGCGTTTGGCCTCTGGCGTTCAGGGCGAAATCAAAACCTGCGACGGCACATGGTGCCACATTATCGCCTCCGGCTATGACGGCTATATCGACCAGAACATGATCTGGGGCGCATATCCCGGCGAAGTGGTGAATTAGGCCTTCTTCACTCTTACAATCACATCAATCCGGTCTATCACCTTGCCCTTCGGCAGGGCGGGCAGGCCGATGATTTTGAGTGTTGTGGGATCAATATCCATCAACGCGCCGTCTTCCTCATTGAAGAAGTGGAAGTGATTTGAGGTGTTGGTATCATAGTAGGACCGATCGCCCTCGATGGCTAATTCGCGCAGAAGGCCAGCGGCCTTGAATTGATGTAAAGTGTTGTAAACCGTGGCCAGCGAAACGCTTAAGCCTGATTTGGCCACATCTTCAAACAGGCTTTCAGCGCTCACATGTTTGTCGCCGCCATCAAATAGCACACGGGCCAAGGCCAAACGCTGGGCCGTGGGACGAAGTCCTGCCTTGTTGAGTTTTTCTGCAATGGCGTCGGTTTGGCGCATGGTTCCCTATAGCGCAAAATGCCCCGGCATATCAATCTTTCCACAGGCCAGCCTTTGTTTGGCAGGCGGGCAATGCCATGTTAAAAGCCTGCAACAACACAAGAAGGGCGAAATGACCAACCAAAAATCAAGCTTTCTCTATGATGAATTGATCGCCTGCGGGCGCGGCGAACTCTTTGGGCCGGGCAATGCCCAGCTGCCTTTGCCGCCCATGCTGATGTTTGACCGCATTACCCATATTGAAGAAAAGGGCGGCAGTGCCCAATTGGGCAAAGTGGTTGCCGAATTCGACATCAAGCCAGACCTTTGGTTCTTCCCCTGCCATTTTCATGGCGACCCGGTGATGCCTGGGTGTTTGGGACTGGATGCGCTGTGGCAACTCACCGGGTTTTTCCTCGGCTGGTTGGGTGAACCGGGCCGTGGTCGCGCGCTGGGTGTCGGCGAGGTGAAATTCTCCGGCATGGTGACACCAAAAGTGAAGACGGTGACCTATGAAGTGGATGTGACGCGCCTCATCCTGCGCAAGCTCAAACTGGCGGTGGCCAATGGCGTGATGAAAGCCGATGGCGAAGTGATTTATCAGGTGACGGATATGAAGGTTGGGTTGTTTCAAACCTGAGAATCGAAAATTTTATCCATCTCCCGGAGGGGGAAGGGCGAACCGTTGAGATTGGGAGGATTTGAAATGAGAAGAGTCGTTATCACTGGAATGGGCATTGTTTCTTCGATTGGCAACAATGCGCAGGAAGTCACCGCCTCGTTGCGCGAGGCCAAGAGCGGCATCGTGGCTGCCCCCAAATATGCTGAGCTGGGCTTTCGCTGTCAGGTT
This sequence comes from Aestuariivirga sp., assembly GCA_043782835.1. GTDB lineage: Bacteria > Pseudomonadota > Alphaproteobacteria > Rhizobiales > Aestuariivirgaceae > Aestuariivirga. Next base: position 4,371 of record JAYWAB010000120.1, on the reverse strand, counting down.
CATGGCCAGCCAAACTATGATTTGGAAACTGTTGATCGTCGCGTGCGCCGCTTTATGGGCGATGGCGCGGCGTGGAACTATGTGGCCATGCAGCAGGCGATTGCCGACTCTGGCCTCGAAGAAAAAGATGTGAAGAATGACCGCACGGGCTTGATCATGGGTTCGGGCGGGCCATCGACGCGCATTCTGGTGCAGGCGGCCGACACCACACGTGAAAAAGGCCCCAAGCGCGTGGGACCGTTTGCGGTTCCCGCCACCATGTCTTCGACCAACTCCGCCACCTTGGCCACGCCTTTTGGCATTCGCGGTTACAACTATTCAATCTCGTCGGCCTGTGCCACGTCGGCCCATTGCATCGGCAATGCCACCGAACTCATTCAATGGGGCAAGCAGGACATCATGTTTGCGGGTGGCGGCGAGGAATTGGACTGGACGCTTTCGGTGTTGTTTGACGCGATGGGTGCCATGTCTTCGAAATATAACGCCACGCCGACCAAGGCTTCGCGCGCCTATGACAAGAACCGCGATGGCTTTGTGATTGCGGGTGGTGCGGGCACTGTTGTGCTCGAAGAGCTTGAGCACGCCAAGGCGCGCGGTGCGAAAATTTATGGCGAAGTTGTCGGTTATGGCGCCACGTCGGATGGCTATGACATGGTGGCCCCTTCGGGCGAAGGTGCTGTGCGCTGCATGAAGCTGGCCATGTCCACCGTGAAGGGCAAGGTGGACTATATCAACCCGCATGGTACATCCACGCCCGTGGGTGACTCCAAGGAAATGGAAGCAGTGCGCGAAGTTTTTGGCAAAGACATTCCACCGATTTCATCGACCAAATCTTTGACCGGCCATTCACTTGGTGCCACCGGCGTGCAGGAAGCGATCTATTGTCTTTTGATGATGAAGAATGGCTTCCTTGCTGAAAGTGCCAATATCGAAGAGCTGGACCCGGAGTTTGAAGGCATTCCGATTTTGCGCAAGCGGGTGGACAATGCCAAGGTGGACACGGTGATGTCGAATAGCTTCGGCTTTGGCGGCACCAATGCCACCCTCATCATGCAACGCTATAACGGATAAATAAAAATGACTGGATTGATGAAGGGCAAACGCGGCCTGGTGATGGGCGTTGCCAATGACCATTCAATTGCCTGGGGCATCGCGCAACAGCTGGCGGCGCAGGGCGCGGAACTGGCCTTCACCTATCAGGGCGAGGCTTTTGGTAAAAGGCTTGAGCCGCTGGCAGCTTCAGTGGGTTCCAGCTTTCTCATGCCTTGTGATGTGGAAGACATCGCAACGGTTGATGCCGTGTTTGCCGCGCTGAAAGAGAAGTGGGGCAAGATTGATTTTCTGGTTCACTCGATCGGCTTTTCTGACAAGAATGAATTGAAGGGCAAGTTTGCTGACACCACACGCGCCAATTTCTCACGCACCATGGTGATCTCGGCTTTCTCATTTGTTGAGGTGACAAAACGTGCGGCGGAATTGATGCCGGGTGGTGGCGCGATTTTGACGCTCACCTATGGCGGCTCCATGCGCGTCATGCCCAATTATAACGTGATGGGTGTCGCCAAGGCGGCGCTAGAGGCTTCAGTGCGTTATCTCGCGGCGGATTATGGCCCGCAGGGCATTCGCGTGAATGCGATCTCGGCAGGCCCGATGCGCACCTTGGCAGGTGCCGGCATTGGCGATGCACGCGCCATGTTTGCCTTCCAGGAAAAACACGCGCCGCTGCGGCGCACGGTGAAGCTGGAAGAAGTGGGTGGGGCGGGGTTGTATCTGCTGTCGCCGCTTTCAGGCGGTGTTACGGGCGAAATCCACTATGTCGACTCTGGGTATAATATAATCTCGATGCCACGGACCGAGGATTTGGCGAAATGAGTTCCGCGCACGAAACCCTCCTCGATAAATATGCCGAACTTACCATCAAGTCCGGTTTGAACCTCCGCAAAGGCCAGCAGGTCTTGATGACGGCGCCTTTGGAGGCTGTCGATCTGGTGCGGGCCATTACGCATCACGCATACAAGGCGGGCGCTTCGCTGGTTACCACTTTGTACAATGACGAGCAGACATCGCTCATGCGCTACACCGACGGGAACAAAGAGGCCTTTGATGCCGCCCCCGGTTGGCTGTTCAACGGCATGGCCGAAGCGTTTCGCGATGGCAATTGCGCGCGGCTGGCGATCATCGGCGAAAACCCTGCGCTGCTATCGGGGCAGGATATCGACAAGGTTTCCCGCGCCAACCGCACCCGCTCCACGGCCTATAAGCCTGTTGTAGAACTCATCACCACTTTCGCTACCAACTGGTGCATCATTTCGGCGGCCACGCCATCACATGCCAAATCGGTGTTCCCGAACCTGGGCGAGAAAGAAGCATTGGCGGCCTTGTGGGCGGCGATATTCAAATGCACCCGCGCTGATCTTGCTGATCCTGTGGCTGCTTGGGCTGCGCATAATGCAGCTTTGCATGCGCGCGTGAAGACGCTGAATGAAAAGCGCTATTCCGCGCTGGCCTATAAGGGGCCGGGCACGGATTTCACTTTGGGTCTGGTTGATGACCACGTTTGGGCGGGTGGTGCCTCGATGGCCAAGAATGGCATCATGTGCAATCCCAATATCCCGTCCGAAGAAGTTTTCACCATGCCGCACCGCGAACGCGTGGATGGCATCGTGCGCTCCACCAAGCCGCTGTCTTATCAAGGCACATTCATCGACGGCATCGAGGTGACGTTTGAGAAGGGCCGCATTATCAAAGGCACGGCGGCCAAGGGTGCGGAAGTGTTCAAGAAGATGATCGAGACCGATGATGGTGCCGCGCGCCTTGGCGAAGTGGCGCTGGTGCCGCATTCCTCGCCGATCTCGGCTTCCGGCATTGTGTTCAACGAAACACTCTATGATGAGAATGCCGCGTCCCACATCGCCGTGGGCCAAGCCTATTCGCAGAATATGGCAGGCACGGCCGCGATGAGCGCTGAACAAAAGCTGGCCAAGGGCATGAACACGTCACTTGTGCATGTCGATTGGATGATCGGCTCAGGTGCACTGGATGTGGACGGTGTGTTCAAGGACGGCAAGCGCGAACCGCTGATGCGCAAGGGCGAGTGGGTGGGGTAGAACCCCTCCATCACGCTGAGCATGCCACTCTCCCCTGCGAGGGGGAGGGTTGAAGCGGACTCACTTCCCAGAACTGCCCCTCACCATCTCAATGGCATCGACCAGCCCTACCCTGTCCACCTTGATGCCGGGCGGGAAGGCTGTCGTGAATCGTGTGGCCAATCTTGGATCCAAGATCACAAACGCCCCACGATCGCCTTCCTGTCGGATCAACCTCCCAAAGGCTTGACGCAAACGCAGGCGCACCACCATGTCCTTATAGGCATTGCCGCCGAAGGCCTCGGCGCGGGCGCGTTCCAGAATGGTGGGCGTGCCCCAGGGCACACGGTCGAGCACGATCAATCGCAGGCTATCCCCCGGCACATCGACGCCGTCACGCACCGCGTCTGTGCCCAGCAGGCAGGCGTCCCGCTCGGCGCGGAACATGTCGACCAGCGTGCCCGTATCCATCGGGTCCACATGCTGGGCAAACAGTGGCAGGCCGCGTTTGGCCAGCGCTGGCGAGAGGCGTTTGTGCACAGCTTTCAACCGCGCAATCGCCGTGAACAGACCCAGTGCGCCGCCGCCTGAGGCAAAGAACAGCTCGCGGTAGGCTGCCGCGATCTGGTCCATGTCTTCGCGGTTTACATCGGTCACCACGATCACCCGGGCGATGTTGGGATAATCGAAGGGCGATTCAAAGCTGACGCGTTTCACCGGATAGGGCAGATGGATGACGCCGGTGCGCATTTCGGCATTGCTCCAATCATCGGGCACATCTGGCGGGCGATCTTTCAATGTCGCAGAGGTGACGATGATGCCATCGGCCTGCCGGAGCACCGCATTGGCCAGCGGGACGGAGGGGTCAATCCAATGCGAATGGAAGCCCACGTCATGTTCGCGGCCATGGGATTGTTCGATGCTGAACCAATCGACAAACAGAGGGTTGGTTTCGCCCTGCAATTGCTTGAGCATTGAGACCCAGCCGCCCACCATCAATTCGCCGCGCCGTTTCAAACCCCGTGCAATGGCTTCGATGCGGCCCCGATCTGCGGTTTCCAATTCCGCTGCCTCATCATCCAGTTTCTTGAGCAGCAGATTGGCCAGCGCGGTCATCGGCTTTTGCAAAGCCGTCAGTGCATCGGCAAGGTCGTCAATCGCGGCGGGAAGGCCTGTCACCAAAGGCGTGCAATCGGTTTCCAACGCATTGCTGTTGGAGGCTTCAGACCGCGCCAGAACTTGCTGGCGCACCAGCGTCAAGAACTCCTCCGCCGAGCCTTCGGGG
>JAYWAB010000119.1:0-14400 GCA_043782835.1 Aestuariivirga sp. | reverse complement strand
CAGAGAGCTCGGGCCCCACCGCTGCAAAAGCGGCGTGCAGGCGCTTTCGGGCTTCCAACGTGCCTAACGTCATTTTCTCAACAGCGTTGTCACTCATCTGCCAATGCCTGCTGCCGGAGCCCGCTGATTCTGCATAGGCGCTGACCACGCGGGCCGACAGATGGGCGCGTTCATAATCGCTGCGCAGTTTCTCGCCTGCTGCAAATTGTTTTGCGTCTATATAGGTTTGACCTTTGGCGTCGGTGCGTTGAAACAGGCGCAACAAGGGGCTTTCGGAGACATCACGATGTTCAGGCATTTATTTTCCCTTTATAGGAAAATATGTCTCATACTTCGCGAATGAATGCAATAGGAATATTTGCTCGCGTCAGATGAATAGAAGGCGAGGCGTTTCAGGCGATCTGCAACTGGGCGGTATAGCGATCTGCGGCAGGCACGAAGAAATCATAGCCCAAAACCATTTCAGCCTTGCCGCCTTGTTCACGGCTCAGGGGCAAGCGCAGCCAATATTGCACCATGTGTTCTTTGTGTAAGCGTGGCCCCTTGAGCACACCTTGCGTTGGTTCGCAGCGCTCCACTGTGTGGCGATAGGCGGCCAGCCAATAGTCACGCTTGTCGCCCCATTCCAAGCTCTCAATCGTCTGGCCGGTGATTTCGCGATCATGAATTTCGCGCAGTCTTGTGCCGGCCAAGCGAATGGTACTGCGGGCTAAATCTTCAGCCACATCGACCAAGCTAATGCCCGGCAACAGCCTGGCCATTTGGCTTGGCTTGATATCTTGCCGTGTTGGCATCGCGCGGCCCGCACAGCATGACATCCAATAATCAAACAGCTGTCGATGCTCTGGCACGACAAGCTGCGCGCGAAAAGCGCTGCATTCCGTTTTCTTAGACATTGCCGCCCCAAACCCGAATCGCCCCTGCAATTCGCCTCTGCTGTTTATGAATCCGCGATTCGTGATCCGCAAGAGTCAGCGACAAAATATTTAGACTTTATTTACGATTGGCGTTTGGTATCAATGAGGGCGCGCGTAAGGGCCGCTGTGGGTTGAAGCCCAATCCCAGTAGGTGAGAAGAATGCGGGCCTTGTTGAATGACAACTGATCAAAAACGGATTGCACCTCATCAAGATCGCGTAGCGGATCAATCAATGCGGCATTGCCTCGGGCCATGGCGGGCAAGGCTTTTTCGATCTCGCTGCGCGGTACGCCGATTGATTTGAGCAAGGCCATTAACGGCTCGCCCTGAGTGTCAGACAAGATGCGTTCGACCGTTGCAACATTTATTTTACCGGCGCTGGCCAGTGAGCGGACACCTATTTCGCGTTCATCGCTCATCACTTGTTCCATGGCGTGACCGACGGCGGCCAAGTCCAACATTGGGGCGGGCTCGGCTGATTCAGCTTCGGCGCCCATGGTAATTTTCAAGATCTTGGTGAGCATCTCTGAATCAGTGAGAAAGCGCGAGAGGAGATAACGGCGCAGCTGGGCCGGTGCCAGCCAAAACAGTTCAAAAGCAAAATGCACCGGCAGATCGCTGCGCGTACATAATGGTGCCAAGAGGTCTGGAAAGGCTTCAACCCTTGTGGCCAAGGCGGCAAAGCCTTCTTGGGGAATGGCGGCGCCTTGGTTGCGGACAAGTGTCAGCAGAACAGATCCATCGTTTGACTGGGCAAGGGCTTCCGCGATGGGCTGCGAGATTTTACGGCGTCTCGCCAACAGACGACACGTGGCCGAGTCGGCCTTGGCGATTACGGCGAAGAGGTCTTCATCTGAAATATGTGAGCAATCTTCAAGCAATGGGCCTGCGATGGAGAGGTCTTGCTCTCCGATCAATCTTGAGACGAGAAATGGCGGCGGCGCTTCCATCATGGCGAGGCGTTGGGCCAGCGTGGCGCGCATCTTCACTGGCAGCTGCGGCAACATGCGTAGCAATGTATCAGCAGCCAAGGCGCGTTCCTGAGGTTGGCCACCGCCAGCGCTTGATGCCATCATATCGAGAAGGGAGCGGGCCAGTTCGGTTTTTTCGGCCTCTTGCTCTGGCGACATGGCCAGCGCCGGGGTGGCGCGCGAGAGACGTTCTTGGTCTGGCAGCTGGGTGAAATCGTCTTGGATTTTACGGTTATGCTGCAGGCGCTTTGTGGGCGTAAGATGAGAAGCAGCGTTTAAAGGTGCGGGATCAACCTTTTCTTCGGGCGCTGGTTGTGCTGGTGCCATTTCGGTGCGAACTTCTGGCTCGGGTACTGCTGGCTCTGCCGGGACGACCACTTCGGCTGCGACTAGGACTGGTTCCGCTGCGATTTCGATTCGCATCGGCAGTGGCAGTGGCAGTGGCAGTGGCGCAGGTTCTGCAGCCAATATCAACTCTTCGGTCACTTCAAGCTCAGCAATTTTTATGGCTGGGACTTCGGCTACTGCTTCCGGTTCAGGCGGTTCCGGCTCTTCAGCCAACAGCAAAGGCCGTGGCGCAACGGAAGCTTCAACTTCAGGCTGTTTTTTTTCTTCTGTTACCGCTGATTGGGCGAGCGCAATTATTACAGGGGGGACAACAGCCGCAATTGGTAGATCAGGAATATTTGGGCTTGCCGCTGTGGCAGGTTTTTTCAACAGCAGAGTCAGTCGGCGAAATGAATCCGCGCCAACGCTGCGGCGGGGAAGTTCTCCCCCGCTTATGTGACTGCCTAGGCTGTCGCCCAAATCAACAGCTATCGATAAATGATCGCCCATCAACTGGCACCAAAGCGCTGTAAGGCTTCAGATTCGATTAATTGTATTCATTAAGTTGCATTTTTATGAACTATGGCTGCGAGCATGGTAAACGAAAGGTAAATTCTGCTCCAGAAGGACCCATGGAAATGGCCAAAATTAACACAAATGACTTTGCCGTCGCGTCTAAAGCAAAGTATTGAAATACCCACCCAAATGAAAAAACCCGTCAAACATAGACCCCCACCTGTGGCCAAACAGGTGACCTCGGTTGAAACATGGCATGGCTATGAAAAGCGCGACAACTATAAATGGTTGAAGGCCGCTAATTGGCAAGAGGTGATGCATAAGCCGCAAGCCCTGCCCAAGGATATTCGCGCTTACCTTGAAGCGGAGAACAGTTACTTCAAAGCCGAGATGGCCGATACGACGGGGTTGCAGAAGAGGCTCTTTGCTGAGCTCAAAGGCCGCATCAAAGCCGATGACAGTTCGGTGCCTGCCCCGCAGGACGATTATTTTTATTATTCCTGCTATAAAAAGGGCAGCCAATATCCCTTGTACTGGCGCAAGCTGAAAGATGCTGGCAAGGGCGAGCTGTTGTTTGATTGCAATGCGCTGGCCAAGGGATTGGATTATTTTTCACTTGGAGACATTGCGTTGAAGCCAGACCACAAAATGGCGGCGTGGTCATATGACAACAATGGCTCTGAGTTTTATGAAATGCGCGTGCGCGATTTTGCGACAGGCAAGGACAAGCGGGATCGGCTGAAAAACACTTCGGGCGATGCGGTGTGGACGGCGGATGGCAAGAGCTTCTTTTACACGCTGCAAGACAGCAATCACCGGCCGCTAAAAACCTATCGCCACACGCTGGGCACCAAACAGGCCGACGATGTTCTGGTTTACAATGAAAAAGATACGGGGCTGTTCACCGGTGTGGACCAGACAGCATCTGAAAAATTCATCACCATCGACATTCATGATCATGACACTTCGGAAGTCTGGCTGATTGATGCGGCCAAGCCCAAAAGCAAACCCAAGCTTGTGGTCTCGCGCGCAGCCAAGATTGAATATGATCTTGAGCATTGGCATGATCGCTTTATCATCAAAACCAACGCAGGCGGCGCTGAAGACTATAAGATTGTTGAAGCGCCCTTAGATGCGCCTGGCCTTGAAAATTGGAAAGATTTGATTCCACATCGGCCCGGAATATTTATTGTCGGCTTTGGTGTGTTCAAAGATTGGATGGTGCGGCTGGAGCGCGAGAACGCTTTGCCGCGCATGATCATCCGCAACATGCATTCGGGCGAAGAACACGCTATAGATTTTGATGAAGAGGCCTATTCCCTCGGCTTTGGCGAGATGCGTGAGTTTGATACCGATACGCTGCGTTTTGGTTACTCTTCGCCCACGACGCCCGGACAAGTCTATGACTATAACATGCGCACACGGACCCGCGTGTTGCGCAAGACGCAGGAAATTCCTTCTGGTCATAACCCGGCAGACTACAAAGCCCGGCGGGTTTTGGCGCCTTCGCATGATGGCGAGATGATCCCCGTCACTCTGCTCTATCACCAATCCACCAAGCTTGATGGTTCTGCGCCGCTTTGGCTTTATGGTTATGGGTCTTACGGCATGTCGATGCCGGCGGGCTTTAACAGCAATGTGCTGTCGCTGGTCAATCGCGGCTTTGTTTATGCCATTGCGCATATTCGCGGCGGGCAGGAAAAAGGCCGGCGCTGGTATAAGCAGGGCAAGCTTGAGCACAAGACCAATACGTTCAAGGATTTCATTTCTGCGGCGCGTTATCTGATCGCTGAGAAGTTTACAGCGGCGGGCAAAATCGTGGCGCAAGGTGGCAGCGCTGGCGGCATGTTGATGGGCGCTATCAGCAATATGGCACCGGAGATTTTTGGCGGCATTGTTGCCGAAGTGCCGTTTGTTGATGTTCTCACCACAATGTTGGATGATACGCTGCCTCTCACACCGCCGGAATGGCCGGAATGGGGAAACCCGATTGTGAGCAAAGCGGCTTATGAAGCCATTGCCAGCTATTCACCCACTGACAATGTGTGCGCGCAAGCCTATCCAAATATTCTCGCTGTGGGTGGTCTGACTGATCCGCGTGTGACCTATTGGGAGCCGGCCAAATGGGTGGCGCGATTGAGGGACTTGAAGACCGACAACAATCTGCTACTGCTTAAGATAATTATGACGGCGGGCCACGGTGGCGCATCGGGCCGTTTTGAGAGGCTTAAAGAAGTGGCCGAGGTTTATGCCTTCGGCCTGAAGATCTGGGGAAAAGTTGATGTTGATTGAGGCTTCCAAAGCCTGTTTGCTGATCGTGGATATGCAGGAAAAGCTTTTGCCTGCGATGCATGAAGCCGAGCGTGTCGCTGACAATTGCATTATTCTATTGCAGGCGGCAGAAAAGCTTGATCTGCCGATCATTGTTTCCGAGCAATATCCCAAAGGCCTTGGGCCGACGGTGCGCGAACTTGAACACAAGAGTGCGATGATTTTTGACAAGCTGGCTTTTTCGGTCTGGCGCAGCGAAAATCTCAAAGGCCATTTCAAGAAAATGGAAGAGAGCGGCTTCAAGCATGTGATCATCGGCGGCATTGAGGCGCATGTCTGTGTGCTGCAATCGGCTTTAGATCTGGCCAAGGCCGGGTTTGAAGTGTTTGTCGTGGTCGATGCGGTTTCATCGCGGACCGAACAATCGGTTGATCTGGCGCTGGCGCGGATGCAGGCGCAAGGGGTTCATGCGGTGAGCCTTGAGATGGCGATTTTCGAATTGGCGGGCAAGGCGGGAACGCCGGAGTTCAAGGCTTTGAGTGCTTTGATTAAGTAAGAGGGTGAATATTTTAATTCACCGCCTCTAATTAAACTTTTCTCCTTGTTTTTTTAATTCATATCCATATAGTTCAAATTTATTGGCGTAAAATTGAATTGAAAGCTCATGAAGCGTGAAGATTTCACACATTCTCAGCAAAATCACCTTATTGCAACTATAAATGGTGAACTAGCCTACTTGCCCCCAGCTCTGCCTCCGGGACTTTCGATAGCCGAATTTGCTCTACCGCTTGCATCTGCATCCAACGCAATTGGCGAATTGCGTGGCGCATCACGAAGAATACAAAATCCGTTTATGTTGATTGGTCCGCTCTTACGGAGAGAAGCCCTTACTTCATCCGCGATGGAAGGAACCATAACAACGCTTGGTGATCTTGTCCTTCAAGAAGCAGACAAGGAAAGTAACAAATCTGACGATACGCGTGAAACCTATAACTATATAAATGCAATTCAAAAAATTACATCGTTCGGAACGATCAACCTTTCACAGTGGCTCATCAAAGAAGCTCATTCAATTTTGTTGGGTGGGCTTTCACAAGTGCGGGGCGCAAATAAAAGGCCGGGCCAATATAAAAACCGACAAAATGCAGTTGGGCGACATGGCGACAATATTTTTACAGCGCGATATGTACCACCGCCGCCTGATCAAGCCGAACACTGTATGGATGCGTTGTTTGCATTCATCAATAGACCCAATATCGTTCCAGAAACGCGACTCATTGACTTAGCGCTCATGCACTATCAATTCGAAGCCATTCATCCATTTGATGATGGAAACGGGCGCATTGGCCGAATGCTCATCACTCTTGCGGCAATGCAAAACAAACTTGTGGAACTACCACTGCTGCATTTGAGCCCCTATTTGGAAGGCCGCAAAGAGGAATACATCGAAAAGCTTTTTAGAGTTTCCACGCAAGGGGAATGGACTGAGTGGATTAAATTCTTCCTAAAAGCTGTCGAGGAAAGCTGTAACCAAGCAATTATTGTAGTTGACCGAATTATTGAGCTACAAACAGCACTTCGGGCACAAATCAATTCGGTTAAAAAGCCTGCACGGCTCTTGATGATTATAGACGGGCTCTTCACCAAGACATGGACAACGGCAAGCGAAGTTCAAAACCTTTGCAAAGTTTCTTTTCCAACCGCACAATCAGACCTTAGAACTTTGGTTCAATTGGGAGTGTTGCGCGAGTTGCAAAGTATATCGTCAAAACTCTATATCGCGCCTGCTATCATGTCACTCTCTGACAGGCCTAACACGTCGAAAATTGGATCCTAAAATGAACAAGCTTGCTGCTTTCAACTGGGAAGACCCGCTCGATCTGGAGAGCCAACTCTCGGACGAAGAAAAAATGATCCGCGATTCGGCGCGGGCATTTGCTTTGGATAAGTTGCAGCCGCGCGTTAAAACCGCATTTCGCGAAGAGCGCTTTGACCGCGCGATCATGACAGAGCTGGGTGCCATGGGTTTTCTGGGCATGATGACGGCAGAAACCTATGGCGGCTCTGGCCTTGGTTATGTAGCTTATGGTTTAGTGGCGCGGGAAATTGAACGGGTTGATTCAGGTTATCGCTCGGCGATGAGCGTGCAGAATTCACTGGTGATGCACCCCATTGAAGAATTTGGCAGCGAAGACCAGAAGAAAAAATATTTACCAAAATTAGCCACGGGTGAATTGATCGGATGCTTTGGGTTGACGGAGCCTGATGCGGGGTCTGACCCCGGTGCGATGACCACCAAGGCCAAGAAAATATCCGGCGGTTATGTTTTGAGCGGTGCCAAAATATGGATCACTAATTCGCCGATTGCTGATATTGCGATTGTCTGGGCCAAGGATGAGGCAGGCGAAATTCGCGGCTTTGTTGTAGAACGTGGGGCTAAAGGTTTTTCAACGCCGGAAATCAAAGGCAAGGTCAGCTTACGCGCTTCGATCACCGGTGAAATTGTTCTCGATCATGTGGAAGTTCCTGAGGGCGCAATGCTACCCAAGGCCAAAGGCTTGGGCGGGCCGTTTTCGTGTTTGAACAAGGCACGCTTTGGCATTGCCTGGGGCGTGATGGGGGCGGCGGAAGATTGCTGGCACAGGGCGCGAAATTACACGATGGAACGCAAAATGTTTGGCAAGCCACTGGCGGGAACGCAACTTATTCAGAAAAAACTGGCTGACATGCAAACTGAAATTACACTCGGCCTGCAAGGTGCAATCGCCTTGGGGCGCGGACTGGAGCGCGGCACACTGGCACCGCCCGCCATCTCGCTGATGAAGCGCAACAATTGCGGCAAGGCATTGGATATTGCGCGGCAAGCCCGCGACATGCACGGCGGCAATGGCATATCGGATGAATATCACGTGATCCGCCATATGGTGAACCTTGAAACGGTGAACACCTATGAAGGCACGGCCGACGTTCATGCGCTGATCCTTGGGCGGGCACAAACAGGGCTGCAGGCGTTTTCGTGATCGCGATCAAGCGCGCTGACCCTCGGCGGGCAGAATTTCGCGTCTTGTTAAAGGCAGGCGAAGACTATGGCGCGGCACTTTATGCTGCTGAGAGCAACCATTACCTTGATGTGGAAACGCTGTGCCAGCCAGAGATGAAATTCTTCGGCCTTTTTGTGAATGGTGAGGCCAAGGGCTGCGGCGGGTTCTGGACCTTCGGCGATTATGTCGAGATCAAACGTGTTTGGGTCGACCCCAGCATGCGCGGCATGGAGCTTGGCCAGTTGATGATGGATGTGCTGCACGAAACCGCCCGAGATATGGGCTATGAGCTTGCCCGGTTGGAGACTGGCATTCACCAGCCCGAAGCGCTGAAGCTTTATGAGAAGCTCGGCTATCGCACCATCGCGCCGTTTGGCGATTATCGGCCCGACCCGCTGAGTGTGTTCATGGAGAAGACGCTTTAGCGCGACAGAAATTCATCTTCCCCCTCCCCCTTGTGGGGAGGGAAAATTCGTGTCAGCGCGCCAGCAACAGCTTCGCAGCCATTGCAAGGCACACAACCACTAGCAAGGGTCGGATGATTTTCGCACCGTTTTTGATGGCCATGTGAGAACCCACTTGCGCGCCGATGATTTGGCCTAGGCCCATCACCAGACCCGTCAGCCACAGGATTTTTCCACCTGCCGCAAACATCAGAAGCGCTGCGATGTTGGAGGTGAAATTGAACAGCTTGGTGCGACCTGTGGCTTCAATCAGGCCAAGGCCGAAGAGTGTGACCAGCGACAGCATGAAGAAGGAGCCCGTTCCGGGGCCGAAGATGCCGTCGTAAAATCCGATGGCGGGTGCAATTGCATAAGTGAAGACGGCGGTGGGCAGTTTGGGTTTTGTGGCCATATCCGAAAGTTTGGGCGCAAAGGCAAAGTAAAGGGCAATTAAAATTAACAGCGGAGGCAGGGCTGCGCCGAGGATTTGCTTGGGGGCATAAGCCACTGCGCCCACGCCAAGGGCGGCACCGACGAAAACCATCACAATGGTGGCGAGATGTTCTTGTGGTTTGAGCAGGCCCTTTTGCCAGAAGGTGGATGTTGCTGAAGCCGTTCCAAAAGTGCCTTGCAGTTTGTTGGTGGCAAGTGCTGTGACGCTATCCATCCCCGTGAGCAACAGCGCTGGCAAGCACAAGAGACCTCCGCCGCCGGCAATGGAATCAACAAAGCCTGCGACAAGCGCTGTGAGGGCAAGAAGGGCGAGCGTGGTCACTTCCATCAGCTCTCAATCAACCCGGCGACCATCATGCGCAAGAGGTTTGCTTCGGCCGCGTGTAAGGTGAGATGCGGCGGCAAGCGGTGTTCGGCCTTCAACATCGATAATCCGTGTACGGATGACCAGACGTGCATCGCGCCTGTCGCGGCACGGTCTTGGCCTATCACATCGGCCACAGCATTTTCCAATTGGCTCCACGCCGCCATCGAGGATTGCAGCATGTTAGGAGTGATGGCCATGCGATCGATCTTGCCGAACATCAAACTATAGATGGCGGGGTTGGCTTCGGCGAAACGCAAATAGGCCCAGCCCATGGCCGTCAAGCGAGCCTCGGGCGATTGCACGGCGTTTTTCTTTGATGCTTGATCAAGAGCGTCAACAAATTTCACGAAGCCACGCGCAGCGATTTCGCCCAACAACTCACCCATGGAGGAGAAATGGTGTTTTGGTGCCGCATGGGACACGCCCGCACGCCTGGCAATTTCGCGCAAGGTCACTTGCTCGACGGGCATTTCGGCCAAAGCCTGCTCGCCCGCCAACAAGAGTTGCTCGCGCAGGTCGCCATGGTGATAGGGTTTCACGGTTTCGGTCACGCTTCGTGTTTAATCCCATAGCTTTATCTTTACAATGTCAAAATATATCTTGACGTTGTCAGGTTTATTTGCTTTTGATGTTTACAGCGTAAAGATGGAGAAGAAAGTGACGGCTGAACAGGTTTTTCAAATCGCCAACCTGGTGGCCCTCTTGGGCTGGCTGGTTCTCGTGGCGGGGATTGTTTTCAACAGGCCGCAGTGGCGCGATATTATCGCGGGCCAAGTTTTCCCGACCCTGCTGTCGCTGACCTATACTGCGCTGATCATTTTCTTCTGGGCCAGAGCTGAAGGTGGGTTTGACACTTTGGCCAATGTGCAAAAGCTGTTCACTCATCATTGGGCGGCGCTGGCGGGTTGGGTTCATTATCTGGCGTTTGATCTTTTCGTGGGCGCGCAGATTTCAAAACGTATTGTCGAAGATGGAATCCCGCGGCTGTTTCTCTTCGTGCTTTTGCCGCTCACCTTCATGTTTGGCCCCATTGGCTATTTCGGATTTCAGATCATCCGTTTCGCATTTCATAAAGTGAGAACCGCATGATGAGCGAAGAATTCGCAGTCATTCATTTTTTCAGAGAAGCGAAGCGGAGCTCACCGCTGTTGTGGTGGGCGAGCGTTCTGATGCTTCTGGGCATGATGGTTTGTTTTGCATTTCAATTCTCTGATGCACGATTGATTGCCGGGGTCAGCGTTTGGGAAAAGCCAGCCAAGTTTTTTCTTTCACTTGTCGTGCAAGCTTTAACGCTGGCCTGGGCGATTTCACTCATCCCAAAATCGGGGCGGGGCGTAAAGACTGCAACATGGATGTTCGTGGCTGCTCTCGTACTTGAGATGAGTTACATGATTTTCCGTGCATCGCGCGCCGAAGCATCGCACTTTAACACAGGGACAGCTTTTGCTGCAATAATGTACGCGATGATGGGTTTGGGCGCGTTGACGCTGACGGCCACGAGCGCCTTCATCGGCTGGCGCGTGTGGCAGCAGCGGGGATCAGATCTGATGCGCCTAGCCGCCGGGGTGGGTCTCATGCTCGGCGCATTGCTTGGCACACTTGCGGGTGGCTATCTTTCCAGCCACACCAGCCATTGGATCGGTGGCGATATGAATGATGCCACGGGCCTTGGCTTTTTTCATTGGTCCACGACCGGCGGCGATTTGCGCGTGGCGCATTTTGTGGGGCTTCACACGGCCCAGGCGGTTCCCCTTGCGGCTCTGCTGGGGAGCAAATGGGCGGTCTATGGCGTGGCACTGTTATGTTTGATTCTCATGGCCGCAACGTTCGGGATGGCAGTGATGGGCATTCCGTTGCTGTGGGCAGCGTAGTATGCAAAGTGCTCACATCGGCCTGACTGATTCAGGCTGATCTTAAAGGCCCTGCCAATTGCAATTCACGTTCTTCTACCCCGTCATTCCGTGCAAAGCCCCGAGCGAAGCGAGGCCGGCCGAAGGCAGGTTTGGGCTGCGACACGGAATCCAGCTTTGGCCGCAGAACGCGCTGGAAGAAAGCTGGGTTCCGTGTCGCGCCTACGCTTCGCTCCGGCTTGCACGGAATGACGAATCTAAAAAAAATAACAATCAAAATTCGCTTCATGCCCAAACATAAAATTCTGCGTGATGTGTTTGGCTATGACAGCTTTCGCTCCGGGCAAGAGGCAATTGTTGATCACTTATTAGCGGGGCGCAATGTTCTCGCGGTGATGCCCACAGGGGCTGGCAAGTCGCTGTGCTTTCAAATTCCTGCACTTGTCAAGAATGCTCTGACGATTGTTGTCTCACCCTTGGTGGCATTGATGCAAGACCAAGTGGTGACATTGAAGCTTGCGGGCGTTGCGGCTGAGACCATCAATTCCGCCGCCTCGCGTGAAGAGAATGTGGAAATCTGGCAGCGCGTTGCATCGGGTGCTGTGCGTATTCTTTATCTGGCACCCGAACGCCTGATGACCGAGCGGATGATCAGCGCGTTGCAGCGATTGGATGTGGCGATGATCGCGGTGGATGAGGCGCATTGCATTTCACAATGGGGCGCTTCGTTCCGGCCTGAATATGATGCCTTGCAGAATTTGAAGTCGTCCTTCCCCGGCGTGCCGATTGGGGCCTTCACCGCCACGGCGGATGAGACGACGCGGCGCGACATGGTGGCCAAGTTATTTGGCGGCAGGGCGGAAGTTTTTGTTTCGGGCTTTGACCGGCCCAATATCAAGCTGACGGTTGAGCGCAAAGCCAATAGCAAGAAACAGCTGCTTGATTTTATGCAGGAACATCGCGGCGAGAGTGGCATTGTCTATGCGCTCTCACGCAAGAAGACGGAGGAATGGGCCGCATTATTGAAGGACGAAGGCTTCAAGGCCCTGCCCTATCATGCAGGCATGAGTGCAGATGCGCGGGCCGAAAACCAAAATATTTTCATGGCCGAAAAAGGCATCGTGGTTTGCGCCACCATTGCCTTTGGCATGGGCATCGACAAGCCCGATGTGCGTTTCGTTTTTCATGCCGACTTGCCCGGAACGCTAGATGCCTATTACCAGGAAATCGGTCGCGCAGGGCGCGATGGCGAAGTGGCGGATGCCCATATGATTTTTGGCATGCAGGACGTGATGATGCGGCGCAAATTCATTGATCAGGAAGGTGGCGACGAAAAATTTATCAAGCTGCAACAGCGGCGCTTGTCGAGCCTGGTGAATTTTGCACAGTCTTCAACTTGCCGGCGGCAGGTTTTGTTGCAGTATTTTGGCGAGACGTCTGAACCTTGCAGCAATTGCGATGTCTGTTTGGGTTATGCTGATATCAACCAAAGCGCTGAACGTATTCCCAAACGCGAGCAGCGCAAGGAACGCAATGCGCAATATACACAAGGCATGGACGCGCAGGGCGAGGGTTTGCTCGTGCGGCTGAAAGCTTTGCGCATGAAGCTGGCCAAGGCGCGCGGCGTTGCGGCTTACGTCATCTTTGCGGATCGTTCGCTCATCGACATGGCAACCAAGAAGCCGCTGACCAAATGGGATTTTGGCGAAGTGCATGGCGTGGGTGCGGCCAAACAGGAACAGTTTGGCGCGATATTTCTTGAGGCCATCACAACCCATGTGAAGGGCGAAGGCGGGCGGGTTTAGGACTGGCTTGAACTGCCCGCCTGACGTGATAGACTCGACGCGCTGTGGGGCAACTTAGGAGGGGAACATGGAATATTATACGCAAGTCGGCTGGCTTTCAGTGATTATCGGTGCGGTTTTATCATTCTTGCTTGGCTGGCTTTGGTATTCGCCAAAACTTTTTGGTGAGAAATGGGCTGCGGGGTCTGGCGTTAAAATGGACGCTGCCGGTAAAATGCCAGCTGAGGCCATGGCGACACAAGCGATTGGCCTCTTGCTGATGAGTTGGTTTGTGAATGTCGCTGGCGGCAATGCAGGCCTCCGCGCTCTGATCGCCTTTGCTGTGTTAGCCTATTCCGGCAGCAGCTTCACCGGCAAATCGCAATATGCGAAATTGGTGGATGCGGGATATTGGATCGCAAGTTTTGTGGTGATGATTGTGGTGCGCAAGCTGCTGCACGGCATGTGAATTTACGTCACGGCTGTTGTTGCATGTGGTCGTTCAAGGGCCTAGATTGGTCTTCATCAAACAATGGAGAAGAACATGGCCCTCGA
Organism: Aestuariivirga sp.; assembly: GCA_043782835.1. Taxonomy (GTDB): domain Bacteria; phylum Pseudomonadota; class Alphaproteobacteria; order Rhizobiales; family Aestuariivirgaceae; genus Aestuariivirga. The sequence goes on along the minus strand of JAYWAB010000119.1, from coordinate 904 downwards.
ACTGCCCGCCCTGCCCTATGCCTATGACGCATTGGGCCCTTTCATGTCGAAGGAGACCTTAGAGTTTCACCATGACAAGCACCACATGGCCTATGTGACCAATGGCAATAATCTGCTGAAGGATTCGCCCTTGGCGGCGGCCTCGATCGAAGACATTTGCAAAGTGGCTTACGCCGACAAGGCCCAGGGCCTGATCAACAACGTGGGCCAGCATTACAACCACAATCATTTCTGGAACTGGATGAAGCCCAATGGCGGCGGCAAGAAGATTCCTGCTGCTTTGCAAAAAGCGATTGATGCAGATCTTGGCGGTTATGACAAGATGCGCGCCGATTTTGTGCAGGCAGGCCTGACGCAATTTGGTTCGGGTTGGTGCTGGATTGTCAAGAAGGACGGCAAGCTTTCGATCAGCAAAACACCTAACGGCGAAAACCCATTGATGCGCGGCGCGCAGCCTATCCTCGGCTGCGATGTTTGGGAACACAGCTATTACATCGACTACCGCAACGCCCGGCAGAAATATCTGGAGGCGTTTGTCGATAGCTTGGTGAACTGGGATTATGTTGAGCAGATGTTTGCTGCGAAATAACGGGTAAACGTCGGAGCGCGCCGAAGGGACCTCATCCGCCCTTCGGGCACCTTCTCCACGATGTGGAGAAGGGCGAGACTGCCAGAATCTCCGATTGTCCCTTCTCCTCTGGAGAAGGTGCCCCAAAGGGGCAGATGAGGTCCCTTAGCCGAGGCTGAAAATGTTCCAAGCTATTCTCACAGCTGCCCGCGACAAACGCATTCGGGCTGTGGCCATTGCTCTGGTGCTGCTGGGCTTCACTTACGCCGCCACTATTCCTTATCAATCGATCATCGCCACTGAACAACTTGGCATGAGCACGCGGCAGTTTGGAGA
>JAYWAB010000118.1:0-17593 GCA_043782835.1 Aestuariivirga sp. | reverse complement strand
CGGCACGTGGCGTGATGAATATTTCCGCCATTGCAGTGGCCGAAGCCAGCGCGGCGAAATGAAAATCCGCACACTGCGGGAGACAGACATTTCCGCTGTCATCGCCCTTTGGAATGATTGCGCCTTGACGCGCCCGTGGAACAATCCAGAAAAAGACATTCGTTTTGCGCTTGAAGGGGCAACCTCCACCATCCTCATCGGCGAAGAACAGGGCCAGACCATTGCTTCGGTGATGGTGGGTCATGATGGCCACCGAGGGGCGCTCTATTATCTCGCCATTGCGCCGAACCATCAGGGCAGGGGGTATGGTCGCGCCATTCATGACGCTGCAGTAGAATGGCTTCAAAAACATGGCGTGTGGAAAATAAATTTATTGGTACGTGCGGGAAATGAACGTGTCTTAGGATTTTACGAGGGCCTTGGTTACGCTGAAAACGGGGCGATCAGCTTGGGCAAACAGTTGGGCGCGCCCAAAATAGAAACATGATCAGACTCAAATCTCGCCTCTGGGTGGAAGCCCTTCTGCGCCGCTGCCAGGGCGAAGGCAAATTCGGGGCCGTTGTCAAAAGCGGCGCGGACGAGGCTGGTGCCATCTACGTGGTGATCAACCACCTCGATGGCACATACGAACTGCTTTGCCCCCCGCCGGGCCCCGCCAGCAATGAAGCAGGCGAGAGATGGTTTCAAAAGGCCTTTCCAAAACCTGTTTCCACCGCTGAAGTAAGCGCTTACGTTGAACGCCAGAAGCGCTTTGATCAAGATTTCTGGGTCGTTGAAATTGAAACGCGCAGCGGTCTGGCAGATTTAATGCTCAGCCCCAAAGAATGATTCAACATCTTAGCCGATTGTTAACCAAAACCTTTTTAATTTTGGTTTGGAAGTCGGGGTCGGATGCCAATGGATAAAGTGATCTACTTACAGAGCCGAAGTGCGCAACGCCAGGCGAGGGTGGTTCCGTCGGGAACCAATGCTGAAGTCATCATCTTTCCGGGTGTTCGCTTTGAACGACTGACGGATGCGATGGTGCAAGCAACACAAAAGCGCCGCCGCATTCTATCGCTCCATAATCAAGCGACTGCCGAAGAACTGGAATAACGCAAAATTCATTTCTTCTGACAACGCGTCAGCCCAACGATCTTTTCCAGTTGCGGCCTTTGCAACGCATCTGGCACTGGCACCCACAGCAATGCAATGCCATTGGCCTCAGCAATTTCAGCATGCCAGCCGACATTGGCAATTTGGCCAGCGTCTTCGGGGGCGGCTTTCCCAGACAGTTGCTGCAACAGGCTTTTTGATTTTGACACATCGACAGTGAAGCTGCCACCACCTGCCTGCACATCATTGATCCCATAAGTCTGTTGGCCCGATGCGCTATAGATCGCAAAGTTCCATAAGCCATGCGGCACCTGTGCCAGAATCACCACTGGACCTTTGCTGAGATTGAGTAGGCACAACCCCACAATATCCTGCGGGCTGGCCATCGGCACCAAACTGGCTTGCGCCTCAGGCGCCATCACAAAGAAATGATTGCTGCCAGCGCCGGCTGTCGCGCGCGTTAAGCTCCGCTGAAACGTCAAGCCCGGCAGATAGAGCACCGTGGCGAGATGCACAGCAAAACCGAGAACCGCCGCCGTCATCAACCAGAACCCCCGCCCCATCATTCACACCCCAGGCGTTTGATGCCGGGCAAAACCAGCGTGCTGGCCTTGGTCAAAGGATAGGGTTCATTTAAAACCAGAGCGACTTGCAGTGTTCCAATATCTGGCACCGCCAACCAATTGCCCGGTGACGCACGACGTGAAAGTGCCAATGTGAATTGGTCATCGCCACTCAACACAGCATCACGCGCGGTGAATGTGGTTTTAACCCCGCCACCGGGGGGCTCTATTGTGATCGACCACCAGCGCGCCGCAGGCTGCGGCCCGTTCAGTTCATAGGTGCAGCCACTGCGCAACGCTCCGCCATCATCATCAACAGTACGGGTGAAATAAAGTGCGGTGTGGCTGGGGGGCAAGCGCCCCTCTTGGCGAAAATGCCCAATGGCATAAAGCGCCGATGCGTCCTTGGCGTTGACCACTCCTTGCATCCATTTGCCATCAACGGAAGTTTGCCCGGCACGGCCCAAAGCATTGACGCCCGTGAGATAGCCAACCACCGCACCGACCAGGAGGCTCGCTGGACCCAATGGAAATTTCATGATTTGAAATCGACCCCCGCAGACCATAGCATCTTTTGGCTTTCATTCACTGTCAAGCCAAGACGAAAAGCAAGGCGCTGCACGGCGTTGAGCAAGGATCGCGTCATTCAATGACGAGGCCCAAACAACAAATCGAAAAGTGATTTATTTTTGGGTGGTGGAGGGCGGGTATAGTGCGCAGGTGCGGGCGCTGCCGCAACAATGCGTCTGCGCTGGGAATGTTTCGGCGGCGTGGGGACAGGCACATCGCCAGCCGTCTTCAGAAGATCACCAATACCATTGATCAGTGTTTGCGTTTCGGCATCATTGGCGGGTTCTGCAGCACTAGCTTCTGTATCAGCCAAAACCGCAACCTGATCTTTTGGCGGCAAAGCGGGAGCGCCGCTGGCCAACACAGGGTCCGGCAAGGACGTGAGCGGCGGCGTATAGGTGGCGTCCAGCGGAACACCCGGCAGGGCTTCGGGCTTCAGTCCAAATTCCGCAACATCCATAATCCGCTTCCAGGCCGGTGCCGGAACATGGCCACCGGTTACGGCATTGGCTTTGGAGCTTTCCATCGGCGTGTTGTCATCATTGCCGACCCAAACACCGGTCACATTATGGGCCGTGAAACCGAAGAACCATGCGTCGCGATAATTGGCATTGGTGCCCGTCTTGCCTGCAACCGGCGCATAGCCAAGCTGCGCGCGCGTCGCCGTGCCAGACATCACAACATCATGCATCATGGAGTTAAGTTCGGCCACCTTGTCATAAGGATCAACCTGTGGCGCATCTTTTTCATTAGCCGCGCGGCTATACAGCAACTCACCGGTCGGTTTGCGAATTTCGAGAACCGCGTACGGATGCGCCAGTTTGCCGCCCGCCGCAAAAGTAGAATAGCCAGTGGCCATGTCAATCAGTGTCAAGGAACTCGTGCCGATCGCCATCGTGGGGTAGGGATCAATCATCCCTGTGAGGCCGACACGGTGCGCTGTCGCTTCAACTGTTTTACGGCCCACGTCGATCATCAATTTCACTGCCACCGTATTGATCGAATGCGCCAGCGCTTGCCACAGGGGCACGTTGCCGAACGACTCGCCATTGTAATTGTGAACACACCAATCCACCACGCAGGCGGTGCTGTCCTCCATCATGGTCTTGCGCGTATAGCCATGTTCAAGGGCCGTCAGATAGACAAAGGGTTTGAACGAAGATCCCACTTGCCGTTTGGCCGTGATGGCGCGGTTGAACTGGCTATCGCCATATTCGCGCCCACCGATAATGGCGCGCACCGCACCATCGGGCGCCATGGTGATGGAAGCTGCCTGATCAAATTTACCATCCGGCCCTTGCGTATCCACCACATCATTGAGAATGGCCTGCGAGGCATCCTGCAATTTGCTGTTGATCGTGGTTTTCACCTCCACCACATAATCATTCTTCAAGCCTTGCCGGGCCATCACATCCAAAGTGTTTTGATAGGCCCAATCCAGAAACCAATTGGGGCTGGCCAGAGCATTCTGTTGAGCGATTTCGGCGGGCTTGCGCTTGGCTTCGAGCAGCTCGCCCTGGCTGATAAAGCCCGCATCCAACATCCGGTATAAAACCACATTGGTGCGCGCCTTCGAGGCGTCTGGATTGGCATGAGGAGCATATTGCGTCGGCGCTTTGAACAGCCCGGCCAGAACGGCCGCTTCCGACAAGTCAATATCGCGCACTGATTTGCCAAAATAGAATTGCGATGCTGCTTCAACCCCCGTGTTGCCACCGCCGAGATAGGACCGATCCAGATAAAGTTTCAGAATTTCATTTTTGCTCAGCCGCTCCTCAACCCAGAGCGACAGAAACGCTTCATCAATCTTGCGCTTCAAAGTACGCTCTGGTGTGAGCAACAGATTTTTCACCACTTGTTGTGTGATGGAAGAACCGCCTTGCTTGGACCCGCCTTGGGCATTGTGTCGCAGCGCCCGCAATGTGCCAATCACGTCAACACCAAAGTGATCGTAAAACCGCGCGTCTTCCGTGGCCAAAACGGCCTTGATCAAAACCGGCGGAATTTCATTCAGCGGAATGGAGTCATTCTGGCTGATGCCGCGCCGCCCAATAAAATTTCCATCTTGGTCCGTGAAGGTGATCGCATAGAGCCGACCCCGGTTCCAAATATCGCCTTCGCCAGAAAAATGCGGCAGGGCATAGGCCAGAAGGCAGAAGGCAATGGCAATCGTAAAATTCAGGCCAAGCGCTGCAACATTGACGACCAGGCGCTTCAGGCCCGAAAGGTGAAACCACCGGTAAAGCCAGGATGAATAGGCCGAATGGCCCGTGCGCAAGGATCTCCACATCTCATGGGCAGTTGAGCTGACATAAGCATCGCCAGTCCAAAAAGCGCGGTAAATACGGTTGCGGGTGGGCAGGTTTTTCAATATCTTTTTCCGGTTGTGAAGCGATTTAACGCCCCGGGCGTTGTGAAGCAAGTTAAAGGCCAAATCAGCACAAATTGCGACGGGGCTTGATCTTGCCCGCAAATATGGTTTACGCCACGGCCATGAGCGAAGCATTCTGGAAAACCAAATCCCTTGGCGAGATGACCCGACCGGAATGGGAAAGTCTGTGCGATGGCTGTGGGCGCTGCTGTCTCAACAAGTTGGAAGATGAAGACACGGGCAAGTTTCACTACACAAGAGCCGCCTGCAAACTGCTCGATCTCGGAACCTGTCAGTGTACGGATTATAAAAACCGCGCCAAGCGCGTGCCCGATTGCGTGACGCTCACCCCAATGAATGTTCCAGACCTCGGCTGGCTGCCAGAGTCTTGCGCCTATCGCAGATTAAATGAGGGCAGGGGGCTTGCCTGGTGGCACCCGCTGGTGTCTGGCAATCCCGCAACCGTGCAGGAAGCTGGCATCTCGGTTGAGACTGAAGCCTACACCGAAGAAGGCATCAGCATCGATGAACTGGTCGATCACATCTGGAAACTTCCCAAAGCAAAACGGAAAAAATAAGCCTCAGCTCTCTTCGCCATGTTTGGGCAGGTGGCCTTGGTTGGCATCGTGATTTTCCGGATTGCGCACCAGTTTTGAGGCTTCAATCACAATCGGTTCCAAATCCTTGCCACCCTTCCCAAGATATTCAAAAAACTGCGCCCGCATTCGCGGCTCCCAGAAATTGTTGATATGGGCGGCCACTTCCTTCTTTCCTTCTTCAATCCCATAGGCCTTGAAAAAGCCGCCGATCTGATTGGCCATGCGGATCATATCTTTAGTGTCCATCGAAAATCATCACTCCATCTTTGGAAAGTGCGGCAAGCTGCAAGCCCGCTTGTCGCGCCAATTTAAGGGCCAATGCTGTGGGCGCTGAAATCGTGGCCAGCGCTGCAATCCCAACGCGGGCGGATTTCTGCACCAGTTCAAATGAACAGCGCGATGACATCAGCGCAAAGCCCTGATCAGGCCCGACACCAGCGCGCGCCATGGCCCCAATCAATTTATCCAATGCATTGTGCCGTCCCACATCTTCGCGCGCCAGAAGAATTTCGCCATCCTGAGCACACCAGGCCGCAGCATGAACAGTTTTGTTAATGGCATTCATTGGTTGACGCGCGGGCAGAGCTTGATAGGCCAAAGCAATCGCGTCCATATGAAATGGAACCTGCTGCAATTTTTGAAGTGGCATACGAATGGCATCTGCCAAATGTTCAATGCCGCAAAGTCCACAGCCCACGCGCCCTTCAAGGCTGCGCGAAATCATCCGTTCACGGACGAAAGTTCCTGCCACGTCAACACTGAAGCCCTCGTCTTGCTTGAGGGTGATAACATTACGCACATGGGAGTGATGCGCCACCAAGCCTTCCGACAAAACAAAGCCAAAAGCAAAATCCTCCAGATCAGCAGGCGTGGCCATCATCACTGCGTAGGATTCCGAATTAAGCAGAATGGCGACGGGAACTTCTTCGGGGAGAAACCATGTGGTGGGCGCGTTGTTGAGGGAGCCAACAGCCTCCACAGAACAATGCTTATCCTCCCCTGAGGGGGAGGTGTCGGCGAAGCCGACAGAGGGGAGACCTGCTCCGGCGCTTAGATCCCCTCCGGCTCTTCGGGCCACCTCCCCCATCGGGGAGGATGAAGAAACTTGAGATCTCACTCTGCCGCCACGCGCTTGTTCTCGTCTTCGCGCTGCTCCCATTCTTTTTGCCATGTCGAAGATTGGTTCGATGGATTTACTTGCACGGCTGTGACTTTATATTCCGGGCAATTAGTCGCCCAATCTGAATATTCCGTGGTGATCACATTGGCACCTGTCACCGGGTGATGGAACGTGGTGTAGACCACACCGGGCGGAACGCGCTCTGTCAGATCAGCGCGCAAGGTCGTTCCGCCAATGCGACTGGTGAGTGAGACCATCGCGCCATGCTTGATGCCCCGCAATTCAGCGTCGCTCGGATGAATCTCCAACACATCTTCTGCATGCCATTGCGAATTCTCCGTGCGCCGCGTTTGCGCGCCCACATTATATTGCGACAGGATTCGCCCCGTCGTGAGAATGAGCGGGAAGTCGCGATTGGCGCGTTCCGGCGTCGGCGCATAATGCGTCAGCATAAAGCGCCCTTGGCCACGAACGAATTTGCCGACATGCATGATCGGCGTGCCTTCCGGCGCATTGGCGTTGCACGGCCATTGAATGGAACCCTTCTCATCCAGTGATTTGAACGACACGCCAGCGAAGGTTGGCGTGACGCGCGCGATCTCATCCATAATCTGGCTCGCATCATCATAGCGCATATCATAACCCATGGCCTGCGCCAGCTCGCAGACGGTTTGCCATTCCTGCTTTCCTTGCAACGGCGCCTTCACCTGGCGCACGCGGTTGATGCGGCGTTCAGCATTTGTGAACGTGCCATCTTTTTCCAAGAATGATGTGCCGGGCAAAAACACATGGGCAAAGGCCGCTGTTTCGTTGAGGAACAAATCCTGCACCACAACGCATTCCATATTTTCCAGTGCGGCTGTGACATGTTTGGTATTGGGATCAGACTGAGCGATGTCTTCACCCTGAATGAAGATACCCTTGAACGTGCCTTCAACAGCAGCGCTCAACATGTTGGGAATCCGCAAGCCCGGTTCAGACTCAATCGACGTCTGCCACACGTCTTCAAACAGCTGGCGCACCGTATTGTCGGAGATATGACGATACCCCGGAAGCTCATGCGGGAATGAACCCATGTCGCAAGACCCCTGCACATTGTTCTGGCCACGCAGCGGATTAACGCCAACACCATCGCGGCCAATATTGCCGGTGAGCATGGCGAGGTTCGCCATGCCCATTACCATGGTGGAGCCTTGGCTGTGTTCGGTAACGCCGAGCCCGTAATAAATCGCGCCATTACCACCCGTCGCAAAAAGCCTTGCGGCCTGACGAACCGTGTCCGCCGGCACATGGGTCTCAGCTTCAAGCACCTCGGGCGAATTCGTCAGATCACGGATGAATTCTGTCCAACGGTTGAATTCCGTCAGATCACAGCGCGCATCAATAAATTTCTGATTTTGCAATCCCTCAGTCACAATCACATGCGCCATGGCATTGATCACGGCTACATTCGTGCCGGGGCGCAGTTGCAAGTGATGCTGCGCTTCAATATGCGGCGAACGCACGGTATCGGTACGGCGTGGATCAACCACAATCAATTTGGCGCCGGCCCGCAAGCGCTTCTTCATGCGTGATGCAAAAACCGGATGGCCATCTGTCGGGTTGGCACCGATCACCATGATCACATCAGCCTTGGCCACGGATTTGAAATCCTGTGTGCCTGCGGACGTACCGAAAGTTTTGGAAAGGCCATATCCCGTCGGTGAATGGCAGACGCGCGCGCAAGTGTCAGTATTGTTATTCTTGAACGCAGCGCGGATCATTTTCTGCACAACGTAAACTTCTTCATTGGTGCAGCGTGAAGACGTGATGCCGCCGATGGAATGAACACCATATTTAGCCTGGATCGCTTTAAACGAAGTTCCGGCATGAGCGATGGCCTCTTGCCAGCTCACTTCTTTCCAGGGATCAGTGATCCGTGTGCGGATCATCGGCTTGGTCACACGGTCTTTATGCGTGGCATAGCCCCAGGCAAAGCGGCCCTTGACGCAAGAGTGTCCTTCATTGGCGCCACCATCTTTATAAGGCACCATGCGCACCACATCATCGCCCTTCATCTCGGCTTTGAAGGAACAACCGACACCACAATAGGCACAAGTGGTGACGACGGAATGTTCCGGCTGGCCTTTGGCAATGACCGTCTTCTCCGTGAGTGTCGCTGTCGGGCAGGCCTGAACGCAGGCACCGCAAGAAACGCATTCGGAACTCATGAAGCCTTCGTCCATGCCGGCAGACACATGCGAAGCAAAGCCGCGCCCATCAATGGTCAGCGCGAACGTGCCTTGCACTTCCTCACAGGCGCGCACACAGCGCGAGCAGACGATGCATTTGGCAGGATCAAAAGTGAAATAGGGATTGGACTCGTCCTTGGCTTTGAACAGGAAATTTTCTGCGCCGCTGTCACGCGATTTGAAAACGTGATTGTCGCCCTCATAACCATAGCGCACATCACGCAAGCCCACGGCCCCAGCCATGTCCTGCAATTCGCAATCGCCATTGGCGGCACAGGTGAGACAATCCAGCGGATGGTCAGAGATATAAAGTTCCATCACGCCCTTGCGCAATTTATTCAGGCGTTCATTCTCGGTATGGACCTTGATGCCGGCGGCAACAGGTGTGGTGCAAGAGGCAGGCGTGCCCTTGCGGCCTTCAACTTCAACCAGACACAAGCGGCAGGAGCCGAAAGCCTTGACTGAGTCCGTAGCGCAGAGTTTTGGAATCTTGGTGCCAAGTTCCATCGCCGCGCGCATGATCGACGTGCCTTCCGGCACGGTTACTTCATGGCCATCGATTTCAAGTGTGACCATCTTGGTCGCATCAGAAAGTGGCGTGCCGTAGTCCGTTTCTTTGATCAGCATGGTTTCACCTGTGACATTGTATATTCTGTCATCCCGACGAAAGTCGGGACCCAGACTTTGAATTGTTGAGTGCGCTGAAAGTCTGGGTTCCGGCTTTCGCCGGAATGACTATTAAAAACTAATTTCATTCCGCCGCCTGCTTCAAATTCTTCGGCAATCCAAAATCTTCGGGAAACATTCTCAGTGCGCTCAACACCGGCATGGGTGTCAACCCGCCCATGGCGCAGAGCGAGCCATCGGTCATCGTGGTGCAGAGATCTTCCAGCAACACCGCATTGCCGGAACGATTTTCGCCTGCCACGATTTTGTCGATCACTTCAACACCGCGTGTAGAGCCAATCCGGCAGGGTGTGCATTTGCCGCAAGATTCAATCGCGCAGAACTCCATCGCAAAACGCGCTTGCTTGGCCATGTTAACCGACGCATCGAAGACAACCAACCCGCCATGACCCACCATAGCCATGTTGCTAGCAAAGGTTTCATAATCCATCGGAAGGTCAAGTTGGTCTGCCGAAAGATAAGACCCGAGTGGTCCGCCCACTTGCACAGCACGCACGGGTTTGCCCGAAGCCGTGCCACCACCAAACTCATTGATCAGTGTACGGAGCGATATGCCAAAGGCTTTTTCCACCAAGCCGCCATGTTTGATATTGCCCGCCAGTTGAAAAGGCAAAGTGCCGCGGGAGCGGCCCATGCCGAAATCTTGATAGGCCTTTGCGCCCTTGGCCATAATATAAGGCACGGCCGCAAAGGAAAGCACATTGTTGATCACCGTGGGCTTGCCGAACAGGCCTTCGAGCGCCGGGATCGGCGGCTTGGCCCGCACCATGCCGCGCTTGCCCTCAAGTGAGTCCAACATCGCCGTTTCTTCACCGCAGATATAAGCACCAGCGCCGCGCCGCACTTCAAGCGAGAAAGAATGCTCCGTATGCTGAATAGTTTCACCGAGCCATTTGGCAGACGTGGCAATCCTGATGGCATCTTTCATGGTCGCAATCGCATCGGGATATTCTGAGCGGATATAGATGAAGCCCTTGCTGGCCCCGACAGCAATGCCAGCAATTGCCATGCCTTCAATCAGCATGAAGGGATCGCCCTCCATCACCATGCGGTCAGCGAAGGTGCCGGAGTCGCCTTCGTCCGCATTGCAGCAGATATATTTCTGTTCGGCCTTGGCGTCGAGAACTGTCTTCCACTTGATGCCGGTCGGAAATCCAGCGCCACCGCGCCCACGAAGGCCGGAGTCCAAAACGTCTTTGACAATATCTGCCCCAGAAAGAGCCAGTGCTTTTTTCAATCCGGCAAAGCCACCGTGGGAAATATAATCCTCCAGCGAAAGTGGATCGGTGATGCCCGCGCGGGCAAAAGTCAGGCGCTCTTGATTTTTGAGATATGGAATGTCTTCAACCAGCCCCTGGCCAAGGTGATGCTTGCCGCCTTCGTAAAACTTTGCAGCGAACAATCGCTTCACATCACCAACTTCAATCGGCCCATAGCCGACGCGACCATTCGCTGTTTCAACTTCGACAAAAGTTTCCAGCCACGCAAGCCCGCGTGAGGAGTTGCGAATAATCTGTAGACTGATGTTTTGGGACTGGGCCTCAGCAGCAATCGCAATTGCAACTTGATCTGCGCCGACCGCCTTGGCAGAGGAGTCGCGGGGAACAAAAATTTTGATCATGCGTTGATTTCCGTGAGCAGAGCTTTAGCCTTGGCCAGCGTCATCCGCGCTTTGGGAACGCCGTTCAGCATAAGAGAAGGTGCCGAGGCGCAAAGGCCAAGGCAATAGGTGGCTTCCAAAGTCACTTTGCCATCCGCAGTCGTGCCGCCCAATTTCACATTGAGGTGTTTTTCCAATGCTGCGATCAAGGCAAAACCGCCCATACTCTGGCAGGCTTCGGCCCGGCAGATCTTGATCACATGTTGGCCTTGGGGTTTCAGATGAAAGTCATGATAGAATGTGGCCACGCCATAAACTTCGGCCCGCGATAGATTAAGCGCATGGGCGATGACGGGCAGGGTGCTTTCGGGCACATGCCCCAATTGTTCCTGCACATCATGCAAAATTTCAAGCAGCGCATCCGGCCTGTTGCCATGGGCAAGGCAGAGTTCTGACACCGGCCCGGCGTGCGGCGTTTCAAATGCGATCAATGTGGGTTTTTTCGGCATGAGTCAGCTTAGGCCCCAATCCGCGCCGCTTCCAATCGAGCTTCGCTATGAGCCGATAGGCAGGCTCAATCAGGCTTGAACTTCTCGGCCGCTTTGAACAGCGCCGCAATGGCAGGCGACAGAGGCTCGCGCGCCACCGCCACCAAGCCCACGGCATGGGACACCACGGGTTCAACCAAGGGCACAGCAACTACGCCTTCGAGAGCGCCCATCGCATTCTTGAAATAATCCGGCATGATGGAACACAGGCCCATAGAGCGGACTGAAGAGATGAGATTCATGATCGAATTGGTTTCAAGCCGTGGGCTTGGATGCGCCTTGGCCGCTGCAAAGGCGCGGTCAATGATCCGGCGGTTCTGCATATTGGGCGTGAGCAGGCAGAGCTTTTGTTGGGCCGCTTCAAACCAGGTGACTGATTTTTGCGAGGCCAGCTCATGGGTCGCTGCCACAAAGAGGCAATAGTTTTCGCGGTAAAGTTCTTTGCGCATCAGGCCTTCGACAGGTTCATTGTCGAGATAGGTAATCCCAGCTTCGATCTCAAAATCACTCAGTGCACGGATGATTTCTTCGGAGGAGTGCGATAGAATGGTGAAATCAACCGATGGGTTCGCCGCATTCATCGCTTTGGTCAAGTAACTGGCCATCGGCAAAGCCGAGGGAATAACCCCCAAGACCATGCGGCCCACTAGTTCGCTGTTCTTGCCCTTGATCTGGGCGAGTTCTCCTTGCAGGTTTTGCCAATTGTCCAGAATGAGATGGGCCCATTTCAAAACGCGCTCGCCCTCTGGCGTGAGGCCGATATAACGTTGGTCGCGCTCCACAATGGGCACACCAAGCTCCTGTTCCAACTGGCGAATCCGCCCCGATAAGGTCGGTTGCGTAACCCCGCAAGCCGCCGCCGCCCGGGTAAAATGCTTTTCTCTGGCGAGGGCCGCAAGATATTGAAGTTGGCGAATGTCCATGGCGTTACAATAGCTTATGCCGGGAAGCGAAGCCCGGAGAAAAAATAAATACCTGACATATGAAAATAGTCCTTGACACCGTACGGTGCATGGGCTATTCCTTGTCACACTCCAGAAATGGGCCAAGAAATTGAAGGCCCGGCGAAATGCCTCAAACGGCGTTGGAAATCAAAACATAATGACAGAACAAACTTTAGGCGCAGCACCCGATTGGGCGGCTTTACGCTTGCGCTATGAACAGGCCGAGGAAACTGTGGCTCAGATTGCAGAATCCGAGGGCCTCAACGCACAGGCTCTCTCGAACAAGGCCAAGCGCCTCGGCTGGACCATGCGCGCTGGCAACAAGGCCAAATCCGAATCGACCAAGCAGACCTTGCGCCGCCTGAAAGATATTATTCAAAATCGCTTGCGTCAGCTGGAAGGCGAGATCGGCAAAATTGGCGAGGAGGTGAACGCGCTTTCCAATGAGCGGGACATCCGCTCTGCCAACACTTTGGTGCGCACGTTGGAAAAGGTTCTGGAACTTGAACACAAGGAACGCAAGCAGCGGGTTAAACACCGCCAAGACAAACACCGCATGGACGACGCCGGGCGTGATGAACTTGCGCGCCGCATTGAAAGCCTTGGCCAGGAAGAGCAACGCGAAAACCCTGAGCCGTCGGCTGAAACCACCGGAGGTGCAAGCCCTGCTGTGGGATTGGCCACTGTGGGCGAGGGCGGATCAACTTCCGCCTGAAGGGCCATGGCGCTGTTGGCTTTTGCTAGGCGGGCGCGGCAGTGGCAAGACCCGCAGTGGCGCAGAATTTGTGCGCGCCCTTGCTGATAAAGCGGGCCTGCGCATTGCGCTTGTAGCGCCGACATTTAATGAGGCGCGGGCTGTGATGATTGAAGGTGTGTCTGGCCTGATTGCGGTTCACCCCGATGAAACGCGGCCCAAGTTTGAGCCGTCAAAACGATTGCTCACCTGGGCCAATGGCACGCAAGCGCAGGTGTTTTCGGCCGAAGAGCCAGACGGTTTGCGCGGGCCACAATTCGACGCGGCCTGGTGTGATGAGCTGGCAAAATGGAAACAAGCCGAAAAGGTTTGGGAAATGTTGCAGTTTGCTTTGCGCTTGGGTGAAAACCCAGTTGCTGTAGTGACCACAACACCAAGACCGATTGCGATTTTGAAAAAACTGATGCGTGATGAGGCCACCGTGGTTTCGCATTCCACCACCAAGGACAATATAGCCAATTTGGCAAAGCCGTTTTTGGCCGATGTGACGGCGCGCTACGGTGGCTCTCGTCTGGGGCGGCAGGAATTGGATGGCGAGGTAATTGAGGATGATCCCGATGCGCTGTTCAAGCGTGCCGATATTGATCGGTTGCGGGTTGTCTCTGCGCCGGAGCTGAAACGCGTTGTTGTGGCGGTTGATCCACCCACCAGTTTCAACGCAAAGAGCAATGCTTGCGGCATTGTGGTGGCGGGGATTGATCAGCATGGCGTATGTTATGTTCTGGCCGATGCCTCGCTCGAACGCGCCAGCCCCAAGCGCTGGGCAGATAAAGTGGCGTCAGTCTTTGAAACTTACCAAGCCTCGCGCGTTGTCGCCGAAGTCAACCAGGGCGGGGCCATGGTGGAACAGGTGCTGCGCCAGGTGAGCGCCGACCTTCCATATCGTGCTGTTCACGCCAAGGCTTCAAAACGCATCCGTGCCGAGCCGGTGGCGGCTTTGTATGAGCAAGGCAAAGTGCATCACGTGGGCGGCTTTGCTGCGCTGGAAGATGAAATGTGTTCAGTGATCGAAGAGGGCCGCAGCCCGGATCGGCTGGACGCGTTGGTCTGGGCGATCACCGAATTGAAGTTTGCCAAGAAGACAGCCGAGCCCCGTGTAAGGGTGGTTTAACTAAAGTCCTCGCCCGCTTGCGGGAGAAGACAGGGGCCCGTCCCGCGCAGCCGAAGGCGAAGGGGGATGGGAAAGGTGAGGGGCCTTCGTCCACGCCTGTCCCTCACCCTCCCCATCACTTCGTGATGGGTCCCCTCCCTCTCCCGCGCGCGGGAGAAGACAAAGGAGTTCAAATGTTTGAAAAACTCAAAACCCTTTTCGCGCCCGAACAAAAATCCCTGCCCAATCTCCCCTTGGTCAGTCTTTACAATGTCGGCCAGCCCTATTGGGCCCCGCGCAATTATCTGCATTTTGCCAAGACCGGATTTTCGGGCAATGCGATTGCCTATCGCAGTGTCCGTATGATTGCCGAAGCCGCAGCTTCTGTGCCGTTGCTGCTGTATAAGAATAATATCGAACAGGCGGCACATCCTCTTTTGGATTTGCTGGGCCAGCCCAATCCGGCCCAGGGCGGGCGCGAACTCATCGAAACAATTGTTTCATTTCTGTTGGTTGCGGGAAATTCTTATATTGAAGTCTCAAGCCTCGAGGAAACACCGCGCGAACTGGTACCGCTGCGGCCCGATAGGATGCAGGTCATCCCCGGGGCCAAAGGCTGGGTGGAGAGTTATCGCTATTCCGTGAACGGTGCTTTTGCCACTTTGCCGGCCGAGAATGTGCTGCATCTCAAACTTTTCAACCCCCTGGACGACTATTACGGCCTCTCGCCACTGGAAGCCGCAGCCCGCAGTTTGGATACACATAACGCAGCCTCGGCTTGGAACAAGGCGATGCTCGACAACGCGGCGCGTCCATCGGGCGCTCTGGTGTTCTCGGGCGGCGATGGCCAGCTTTCGCCCGATCAGTTTGAGCGTTTGAAATCTGAGCTGGAGCAGAATTTCCAAAGCGCCGCCAATGCCGGGCGGCCCATGGTTCTCGAAGGTGGGCTGGACTGGAAAGAAATGGGCTTCTCACCCAAGGACATGGATTTCATCAATTCCAAAAACAATGCGGCGCGCGAAATTGCGCTGGCCTTCGGTGTGCCGCCAATGTTGCTGGGCATTCCCGGTGACAATACGTTTTCGAATTACGCCGAGGCCAACCGTGTTTTCTGGCGGCAAAGTGTGATCCCTATTCTGCGCCGCGTGATGGATGCTTTGAGCCGTTTTGTCGGCAGTCAATTCGAAGATGGCCTGAGGCTTGATCTTGATCTCGATCAGGTCGAAGCCCTCAGCCATGATCGCGATGCGTTGTGGGCGCGGGTGAATGGCGCGACGTTTTTGACCGATGCGGAGAAGCGCGCAGCGGTGGGGTATCGGTAAATCTTCCTCCCTCCCCTGACTTCAGGGGAGGGAGGGTGGGGTTGGATCAGCGCATTGAATGGCCTGACTTTTGACGCGCTGAACCGTCCCCACCCGTCTCGCGCGTTCCGCGCGATCCACCCTCCCCTCATGCGAGGGGAGGGATACTTTATGAAATGAGAATCTCAATGACCCTTCGTCTCAAACGGCGCGGGCTGGACCAGCTTTTATCGGCTGGGCCCGGCACAGGCGTCTTCTCCGGCTATGCCTCGCTGTTCAATGTGTCGGATCAAACGGGCGACATCGTCATGCCCGGAGCCTTTCACACCTCGCTTTTGAAGCGCCCGGCGGAAGATATTCGGATGCTCTTCCAACACGACCCCGCTGAACCCGTGGGCAGCTGGCTTGAAGTGCGCGAGACCGACAAGGGCCTTTATGTCCTGGGCCGTCTCGACAAGAATGTTCAGCGCGGCCGCGAGCTGCTGTCACTGTTGGAAAGTCGTGGGCTTGATGGGCTTTCCATCGGTTTCAAAACCATCAGTGCACGGAAGGATCGCGCCACGTCTGCGCGGCTTCTCACCAAAATTGATCTCTGGGAAATTTCACTCGTCACCTTCCCCATGTTGGAAGGTGCCCGGGTGAGCGCCGTGAAGTCTCGTCACCGGGCAAAAGCAGACTCACTTTTTCAGAACCTGAAGCCCGAATCCCGAACCTCAAACCCTCAATAGGAGTTGCTCTCACATGGAGATACTAGAAACCAAGGTGGCCACACCCACCGCTGACTATACCGACGTTCTCGTCGCCTTTGAATCCTTCAAAGACGCCAATGATGATCGCCTCGTGCAAATCGAAAAGCGGCAAAGCGCAGATGTGATCACCGTCGAAAAGGTTGACCGCATCAACAAGGCCTTGGATGATTTGATTTTGAAATCACGCAGGCCCCAGCTTTCGGCCGAACGCGTCAATGAGCCGACCGAACACAAGAAGGCTTTTGATTCATACATCCGCAAGGGCGATGCTTTCGCTTTGAATGCGATGGAAGCCAAAGCCATGTCGATCGGCTCCAACCCCGATGGTGGCTATCTCGTGCCGCCCGAAACCGAAGCCGAGATTGCGCGGCTGATCTCCAAGGCCTCGCCCTTCCGCGAATTCTGCGACGTGCGCCAGGTCTCGGCCTTCATCCACAACCAGCCCTTCAACACCAATGGCCATCAGGCGGGCTGGATTGGTGAAGCAATTGCACGGCCACAGACCACATCCGCCACCTTGGCGAATCTGTCGTTCCAGACCATGGAGCTTTATGCCATGCCAGCGGCCACCCAAGCTTTGCTGGATGATTCAATCGTCAACATCGATGATTGGATGGCGCGCGAGGTTCAGGTGGTTTTCGGCGAACAGGAAACCAATGCCTTCACCAATGGCGATGGCATCACAGCACCAAAGGGTCTGCTGACTTATCCCAAAGTGGCCCAAGCGTCTTGGACCTGGGGCAACACCGGTTATATCGCCACCGGTGTGGCTGGTGCCTGGCCGGCTGTGGCACCTTCGGACAAGCTGCTGGATCTCGTTTACGCAGTCAAAGCAGGTTACCGCGCCAATGGCCGCTTCATGATGAGCCGCAATACGCAGAGCCAGATCCGTAAATTCAAGGACAACCAGAATGAATATATCTGGCAGCCCGCACAAGCCGCAGAAGGCAAGCCCACGCTGATGGGCTTTGCCGTCACCGAAAACGAATACATGCCTGACATCGGTGTCGCGATTTTCGGCATTGCCTTCGGCGACTTCCACCGCGGCTATCTGGTGGTCGACCGCATCGGTGTGCGCATCCTGCGCGATCCCTATACCGCCAAACCCTATGTGCTCTTCTACGTGACCAAGCGCGTGGGTGGCGGCATTCAGGATTTTGACGCGATCAAGATGCTGAAGTTCGACGTGTCGTAAATAGACGCACTTCTCCCACCCCTGATTTCAGGGGAGGGCGGGGTGGGGTTGGTTCAACGTGTTCTGAAATCGGGCAAGCTGCACCAACCCCACCCGTCTCGCGCTTTGCGCGATCCACCCTCCCCTCATGCGAGGGGAGGGATGAACACCGCTCACAGAGAAATAACATGGCCCTT
>JAYWAB010000117.1:0-18418 GCA_043782835.1 Aestuariivirga sp. | reverse complement strand
GCTCAGGATATGAACCTTCGAGATATGCGCACTTAGCGCATAGGGATCAAGCGCGAGGGCCCGGTCGGCAGCACTTGCAGCCGATTGCAAATCACCCAGCAGATCAAGCACAATTGAACGGTTGCAGTGGGCCTTAGCAATTTTCGGGTTCAGTCGAAGTGCTTCGTCAAGGTGCTTGAGGGCTTCAGCATATTTACGTTGGGCCAATTTGACACTACCAATGCAAGACGCAACCATGGCAGGGTCATATCCAAGTTTGGCTGCTCCCTCAAAATGCACGAGTGACTCATCGAATTGCTTCAATTCGTCAAAGCAGAGAGCCAGATTAAATTCAGCTGCGGCATATTTGGGGTCAATCGCCAGCGCTTGTTCGATGAGGTATCTGGCGTCTTCAATTCGTGCCTGCTTGAACCTGATCACGCCCAGAAGATGCAGCGCTTCGTCGTGCTTTGGGTTCGCGAGAAGAATCTGATGGTAGACTTTTTCAGCCCCTTCAAGGTCTCCTTTTTGGTGGAGTGAAAGTCCAGATTGAATTTGTTCCTTTTCAGTTGCTTTTTGCATACCTATACCGATAGCCCTTAGCCATGAAGTCCGCCCCAACAAAATCTGTGCTTCTTATTGCAGGCCCCACCGCCAGCGGCAAGTCTGCTTTGGCAATGCAACTGGCTGAAGCGGAAAATGGCGTAATCATCAACGCAGACTCGATGCAGGTCTATTCCGGACTCCGCATCTTGACGGCGCGACCGACGGCAGAAGATGAAGCGTGCGTGCCGCACCGCCTTTATGGCCACCGCGCGCCGGAACAAGAATATTCAACCGGCCTCTGGCAAAAAGAAGCTATCGCAGCTGTTGAAGTCGCATTGGAGCAAGGCAAACTGCCGATTCTCTGTGGCGGAACCGGCCTTTATTTCATGTCGCTTCTCACGGGCCTGGCTGAAGTGCCTGAGATTGCGCCTGAGGTGCGGGCTAAGTGGCGCAGCTTTGCAGGCGACCTTCAATCAGAATTGGCCAAACGTGATATGATTTCTGCCGCCAAGCTGAACCCGGCTGATCGCCAACGCCTCATCCGCGCTTTGGAAGTGGTGGAAAGCACAGGCACCACTTTGCCCGATTGGCAGGCCAAAGCTGCAGAAGCCGCGCCCTTAAAGTATTTCAACATCCGGCGCCTGTTCAAAACCCTCCCGCGCGAAGAACTTTACGCCCGCGCCGATGCCCGTTTTGACCGGATGTTGGAGCAGGGCGCTCTCGATGAGTTGCGCACACTTCCTAAACTGCATCAAGATCAACCTTTAATGAAAGCCATCGGCGTTCCTGAACTGAGCGCCTATGTCAATGGTGAACTCACGCTGGAGGAAGCCAAAACCAAAGCCCAAACGGCCACGCGCCACTATATCAAACGTCAGCTCACCTGGTGGCGCGGTCAGATGCAGGGCTGGGAGGAAGTGACGCAATGAAAACCATCTGCAAGATCGAAAATAGCTAATGGCGGATTGACCTCTTTTCAAACGCGCCAATTGTGGATCAGCAGGCACTCACGCCGCTTGCACAGCTTTTCTTGGCCAGCAAGAGAAATGCGCCACCGCCCAACGCTGCCAAGCCGCCAACACCCACCGCGATCATAGTTCCGTCACCCGCAGGCGCGACGACGGGAGCTACAGACGGAGCCGGGGCGGCAGGTGCGGTTGCTTGAAGCTGAGGCATGGGATGGCCGCAAGCGCCAACATCAGCCCGCAATTGGCCTATGCGCGCCGTTTCATCAACTCCGGGATTACGGCTCAGAAAATGCCGCAACGCTGCGATCTCACCCAGTTTACCATTGACGCAGCTGAGACCGATCGCATCATTTGAAGTTTGGGCCGCGCTTTGAATGCTGCGGCCCAGTGCTGTGATCCCATCGAGTTGCTCCGCTTGCGAAACAGGCGCGGCAACGGGGGTGACGAAAACACCATTGGCAATCGCGATGTCCCCACCCGAAGCACAGGGGCGAATGGCAGGAACCGTATAGAGATTTGCACCCGTGAACGTGACGTGGCACGATTGAAACGCAAGGGTCGCTTGGCCGGATTGACTAACCATCAGCTTATCGCCCGCCTTCAGCTGTGCCAGCTGGCCAGCGCTTTCAAAGCCATCCCCCCGATTAATCAGCACCTTGCCAGAAAAACTATCGAGCTGCGCCGCTTGCAAAACCGCCACCTGAGCACCCCACAGCGCAACGGTCGCTATCCAAGATGAAAACTTCTTAATCGTACGGTTCATTGCCAAATCCCCATTCCCAAGGCTTATTCTTAATCATTGATTAAGGTTTGTTGCAAGCCTGTGTATGGCGACACTTATGACTTCGTGTGGTCATGCGTTTTGACCCAGATGAGAGGGCATGATGAGCTGAAACCATGAACTACCAATTTCATCCTCAGGAATTATCTGAAACCACGCAAGCCGGAGAAGGCCTGCCTCGGCGTAAATGGACTGTGGCCGAAATCGAGGCCATGGTTCACGCTGGCATTATCGAAGAAGATGACAGGCTTGAGATGATTGGGGGAGACGTTGTTCCAATGTCACCAAAAGGTAGTCGCACGAAATTTACAAGGCGTCGCTACTCGATTTTTGGATAAGGCACCGTTCGCAAAACTATCATATTATACAAGAAACAACATATAGGCTGGATCCATTCAGCTTTGTTGAGCCGGACTTTGTTTTCTACGATGCTTCCGTGAAAGTTCCACAACTTGCCCCAGCCAACACGTGGCTTGCGGTCGAAATATCTGATTCATCACTAGCATACGATTTGGGTCGCAAACCCCGGATTTACGTGAACGCAGGTGTGCGGGCGCTTTGGGTTATCGATGTGAACACGCTTGAAACACACATTTTCAGCCAGCCCGGCATTGATGGTTATGCCTTAAAAAAAATTGTCAGGCCCCAAGTAGTCCTGGAGCCAGATTTCGCTCCCGAACTCGCCGTAAAGCTCAGCGAACTCGTATTGATTTAGCCACCCCCTTGACAAATCCGTCCGCACACGTACAAATCCATCCATGAACAATATTCTTGTCGTCGTAGGACCGCGTAGCGCCAGGCAGGCATAACCTGCCGGACTTTCGGTGCTACGCGAAACACAAGGCTCCCCCGGGGGCCTTTTTTATTATCAAAACGACAAGACCAGAACGAACGAGGATATGATGGCTGAAGAAGAAATGATGACAGGCGCAGAAATGGTGCTGAAGGCCTTGGCCGACCAGGGCGTGGCCCATGTCTTTGGCTATCCCGGTGGGGCCGTATTGCCGATTTATGACGAGTTCTTCCAGCAGGACAAAGTGAAACACATCCTCGTGCGTCACGAGCAGGGGGCCACCCACATGGCCGAAGGCTATGCCCGCAGCACAGGCAAAGTGGGCGTCGCATTGGCCACGTCTGGCCCCGGTGCCACCAATTGCGTGACAGGCCTGACGGATGCCATGTTGGACTCGATCCCGATGGTCTTGCTGACGGGCCAAGTGCCCACACATTTGATTGGCAATGATGCGTTTCAGGAATGCGACACCGTCGGCATCACGCGGCCCTGCACCAAGATGAATTGGCTGGTGAAGAATGTGAACGATCTCAGCCGCACCATTCATGAGGCATTCTACGTGGCCCGCACTGGACGTCCCGGCCCTGTGGTTGTGGATATCCCAAAGGATGTGCAATTCGCCAAGGGCAAATATACGGGGCCCGAAGGCGTGATTGTGAAATCTTATCAGCCACGCACAATGCCCGAGGCCAAGGCCATCAGCGCCGTGATTGATTTGATTGCCAAAGCGCGAAAGCCATTGCTCTATACAGGCGGCGGCGTCATCAACTCTGGCACCAAGGCCAGCGCCTTGCTGCGCGAATTTGTGGCGCTGTCGGGCATCCCAATCACCTCAACTTTGATGGGGCTGGGCGCATACCCTGCCTCCGGCAAAGAATGGCTGGGGATGCTCGGCATGCACGGCACATACGAAGCCAATATGGCGATGCATGATTGCGATGTGATGATCAACGTCGGAGCGCGCTTTGATGACCGCATCACCGGGAGGCTCGATGCCTTCGCGCCCAACTCCAAGAAAATCCATATAGACATTGATCCATCGTCAATCAATAAAACCGTGCGGGTCGACATTCCGGTGGTGGCGGATGTGGCCGAAGCCTTGGCCGCGATGATCGCCGAATGGAAAAATCGCAATGTGAAGCTGGATCACGCTGCACTCTCGGCATGGAAGCGCCAGATCGACGGTTGGAGGGCGGTTGATTGCCTGAAATATCGTACCAACAAAGATGTGATCATGCCGCAATATGCCATTCAAAGGCTCTATGAACTCACGAAAGATCGCGACACCTATATCACCACCGAAGTGGGCCAACATCAAATGTGGGCGGCGCAGTTCTACCGTTTTGAAGAGCCGAACCGTTGGATGACATCCGGTGGCCTCGGCACCATGGGCTATGGCCTTCCCGCCGCTGTAGGCGTTCAAACCGCGCATCCGAAATCTCTGGTGATCGATATTGCCGGCGATGCTTCTGTGCAGATGACCATGCAGGAATTCTCTTGCGCAATTCAATACAGACTGCCGATCAAGATTTTTATCTTGAACAATCACTATATGGGCATGGTGCGCCAATGGCAGCAGCTTCTGCATGGCAACCGCTTGAGCGAAAGCTATTCTGAATCACTGCCGGACTTCGTAAAGCTGGCAGATGCTTTCGGTGGCCACGGCATTCGCTGTTCAAAACCAGCCGATCTCGACGCCGCCATCATCAAGATGATTGAAACGCCGGGCCCGGTGATTTTCGATTGCGAAGTGGCCAATCTCGCCAATTGCTTCCCGATGATCCCTTCCGGCAAAGCGCATAATGAAATGCTGCTGGGTGCGGATATTTCGGACGAAGAAGTGGGCACGGCGATCGATGCCAAAGGCAAACAGTTGGTGTAAGGAACATAAATCATGAACGCACATCAACAAGCCACAGGCTCTGCCTATTTCATCGACACCAAGAAGGTTGAGTCTGAAACCCATACGCTGGCCGTTGTGGCTGAAAACCAACCCGGTGTCTTGGCGCGCATCATCGGCCTCTTTGCGGGCCGGGGCTATAACATTGACTCACTCACGGTCTCGGAAACCGAACACGAGCGCCACGTTTCGCGCTTTACGATCGTGACCACGGGCACGGCCTCCGTCATCACCCAGATCAAAGCGCAACTCGAACGCATGGTGCCGGTGCATTCGGTTGCGGACTTGACGGCGGAAGGCGACTTTCTGGCGCGTGAGCTGGCCATGGTGAAAGTGGCTGGCCTTGGCGACAAGCGCGTGGAAGCATTGCGCCTCGCCGATGCTTTCCGCGCCCGCGTGATTGATGCGGCCACCGACAGCTTTGTTTTCGAGCTGACCGGGAAACCTGACAAGATCGACCAGTTCATCTCTTTGATGGTGCCGCTGGGTCTCTTGGAAGTTTCACGCACAGGAGTGGCCGCCATTGCGCGCGGCAATAAAGCGATGAAAGTTTGAACATCTACACCACCCTGTGCATCGCCGATACAAAACGGCTAAAACACCGTCATTGATTCTGGGAAAGGCCAACGGTCTTGCCTTCTGCTTACATTGTGGAGGGTAGTGTCTCTAGGCCAAGCAGTCAGGGAAAGCATGAGCAAAATCAAATACAAACGCATTCTTCTCAAGATTTCAGGCGAAGTCCTGATGGGTGCCCAGGGCTTTGGCATTGACCTCGCCACGGTTGGTCGATTGGCCGATGAGATCATCGCACTCAAAGCCGCCGGCGCAGAAGTCGCCTTGGTTATAGGCGGCGGCAACATTTTTCGCGGGCTTGCCGGCGCCGCCAAAGGCATGGACCGGGTTTCGGCCGATCATATGGGCATTATGGCCACCGTGATGAATGCGCTGGCCATGCAAGGTGTGTTGGAGAGCAAGGGGGTTGAGGCGCGCATGATGTCTGCCATCGCCATGCCCACGGTATGCGAAACCTATTCGGCGCGACAAGGCATCTATCATTTGCAGCAGGGCCGCGTCGTCATTTGCGCGGCGGGCACGGGCCTGCCATTTTTCACAACAGATACTGGCGCAGCGCTGCGTGCCGCTGAACTGAAATGCAATGCACTTTTTAAGGGTACAAGCGTGGACGGCGTTTACTCGGACGATCCGAAGGAAAACCCCAATGCCAAACGCTACGACCATATCTCCTTTGGCGAAATCCTGACCAGAGACCTGCGGATCATGGACCCCGCCGCAATCGCCCTTGCAAGGGACAACGACATTCCGGTAGTTGTCTTCTCTATTCGAGAGGTCGGAAACATTGCCAAGGTTTTAGCAGGCAAAGGCCTCTTTACTCTTGTCCAGAAGGATTGATCATGGCTGCACCCGCACCGTTTAACGCCGCTGATTTAAAACGCCGCATGTCCGGCGCTATTGATGCGCTGAAACATGATTTCGGCGGCCTGCGCACAGGCCGTGCCTCTGCCTCACTGTTAGATCCCATAATGGTTGATGCTTACGGCACCAAAACACCAATCGTTCAGGTGGGTTCTGTCAGCGTGCCAGAGCCGCGCATGTTGCAGATCAGCGTATGGGATAGAGGTTTGGTCATCGCCGTTGAAAAAGCCATTCAGCAATCCAATCTCGGCCTCAACCCGCAAACCGAAGGCAATGTGATCCGGCTTCGTATGCCGGACTTGACGCAAGACCGTCGCAAAGAGCTGGCGAAAGTGGCCCACACTTATGCAGAAAAGGCCCGTGTCGCCGTGCGCAATGTGCGCCGCGATGGCATGGACCAGTTGAAAGCCCTCGAAAAAGCTTCCGCCATCGGCGAAGATGAGGCCAAGACCAAATCCGACGAAGTCCAGAAAATGACGGATGCCACAATCAAGGACATCGACGCGACGTTGAAAAGCAAAGAAGCTGAGATCATGCAGGTTTGAGGCAATGACAGCCAGGCCCGCCGCGAAGATGACACCGCGCCATGTCGCCCTGATTATGGATGGCAATGGTCGCTGGGCCGAGGCGCGTGGTTTGCCCCGTCAGGCAGGCCATAAGGCAGGCATTGAAGCGGTGCGCCGGGCTATTCGCGCCGCAGCCGATCATGGCATCGAATATCTTTCAGTGTACTCATTCTCGACTGAAAATTGGTCGCGTCCCAAAGCCGAAGTGAGCTTTCTGCTTTCGCTGTTGCGGCGTTTCATCAGACAGGACGTGGCTGAACTTCATGCCGCTGGCGTGCGGATTAAAATTATCGGTTCACGGAGTGATTTGGAGCCATCTCTGGTGCGCCTTTTGGCTGATGCCGAATCTCTGACAGCGGCAAATTCAAAACTCAATCTTATTGTCGCTTTTAATTATGGCAGCCGTCAGGAACTCGTTCGCGCCGCGCGCAAACTGGCCCAGCATGTTGTCGATGGTCGCTTGGCACCGGCAGAGATTGACGAGAAAGTCTTCGCCGCAGCATTGGACCTAAGTGACATGCCGCCCGTTGATCTTTTAATCCGCACCGGCGGCGAACAACGCATTTCCAATTTCCTGCTGTGGCACTGCGCCTATGCCGAATTTGTTTTCACACCAACGTTCTGGCCCGATTTTGATGCGGCATGTTTTGAAAAAGCATTGCTAGAATTTCGCGGTCGGGACAGACGCTTTGGCGGTCTCAAAGTGCGCAGCGCATGAGTGAAAGCGCCGATGTGAAGCCATCCAGCAAATGGGCTGACCTTGCATTGCGCAGCGCTTCTGCCGTCGTGTTGATGCCCATTGCCCTTTATTGTGTGTGGCAAGGTGGCATTTGGTTTCAAATGTTTCTGGGCGTACTGGCCGTTTTAGTTGCGCAGGAATGGGCGGCCATCGTTCATGGCGGCAGCGCGCGCGCCTTTGCCCTGTTAGTTTTGGCGGGCTTGTCTGGCGTCTTCGTGACGGCAGCGCAGGGCCTCGATGCCGCCAGTGCCGCCATTCTGGTGATTTGGCTGTTCAGCGTTTTAATGTGGTTGGTGCAAGCGGGGCAGGGCAGCATCTGGTCACTGCTGGGTGTTTTCTATATCGGCCTGCCCATGATCGCCTTTGTACTGTTGCGCGAAGATGGCGAATTGGGCTTCTGGGCCGTGCTCTGGTGTTTTGCCATCGTCTGGGCAGCCGATATTTTTGCGTATTTTGCGGGCCGCATGATTGGCGGACCAAAGCTCGCACCGCGCCTATCACCCAAAAAAACCTGGGCAGGTTTGGCTGGCGCGATTGTCGGGGCCTGTCTGGTCACCACAGTCTTCACGTGGTGGCTCAATCTCAACCTGCCGCCGCTTTTGCTGTTAGCAACCACCCTCACAATTGTGGAGCAAGCAGGCGACATTTTTGAAAGTGCCATGAAGCGGCGCTATGGCGTGAAAGACTCGGGCAACTTCATTCCGGGCCATGGCGGTGTTTTAGACCGGGTGGATGGGCTTTTGGCCGTAATTCTGGTTGCCACAGTGATCGGTTATACGCATCAAGCGGGCAATGCCGCGCTTGGGCTTTTGCGCTGGTAACCATCTCGCCCGATAATTGACGCATTCAAAGTGTTTCGTGGTTAAGAAGTGGTGACTATGTCGCGCAAAATTTGAGCGAACGGTAACTTTGGGGAAGCGGGAGAAAGTTGATGCAGTTGATTTTACAATATCCGGCTTTGCTGTTTGTTTTTTCGGCTTTCGCCTATTTGGCTTGCATCATCATCATCGTCTTCATTCATGAAATGGGCCATTTCCTTGTGGGCCGTTGGTGCGGGGTCAACGTCGTCGCGTTCTCGATTGGCTTTGGCAAAGAGCTTTTCGGCTTCACCGACAAGCATGGCACACGTTGGAAATTGAGTGCCATTCCATTGGGTGGTTATGTCCGCTTTGAAGGCGATGCCAATGCCGCCAGCATGCCGGAATTCAAAGCAAAACCGTCACCAACATCGCTTCCAGGTGCAGCACTTTGGCGGCGCTTTCTTGTTGTTCTGGCAGGCCCCGCAGCAAATTTTATTCTTTCAATTGTCATTTTTGCCGGCGCCTTTGCCTTTGTTGGCACGCCTGTGAACGCGCCACGTATCGATGAAGTGGTTGAGGATAGTGCAGCCAAGCAAGCTGGTCTCACGGCCGGCGATTTGATCCGTTCGATTGATGGCAGCCCGGTGACCAGTTTTTCTGATATTCAAGCGACCATGGCCAACCAGGACCCCACGCCCATGGCGTTGGTGATCGAACGCGCGGGCCAGAAGCAGAATATTACGCTTACGCCAAAAATAGTAGAAATCACCGATGATGTGGGCGTCAAGATCAAGGTCGCGCAGATTGGCATCAAACACGACCCGAAAAACGATCCGCAGACCTATGTGAAATCTGGGCCGATTGAAGCTGTGGTAAAAGGCGCAAACCAAACCTGGTTCATCGTCTCTGCCACAATGCACCGGATCGGAAAAATCTTTATCGGCGCTGATACCGCAAAACAACTGCATGGACCTGTAGTCGTCGCCAAAATCGCAGGCGACGTTGCCATGCTGGGCTTCTGGCCGTTTATTTATTTCATTGGATTTATCAGCGTCTCGATAGGCCTTGTTAACCTTTTCCCAATTCCTATGCTGGATGGTGGGCACTTGTTGTTTTACCTGATCGAAGGCGTCATTGGACGCCCCGTCAGTCCAATAGCCCAGGAGTGGAGCTTCAGAATCGGTCTGTCAGTTATTCTGATGTTGGTCGTTCTGGTCTCCACAAACGATATCACGGGCCTGTTATCGCGCTGATTTTCCTCGTGGATGTTTCATTTGCATTCATGGGAGATTTGGTTAAAACGGCGCCTGTTCGGGAAGGTCTCCCGGGGGATGGCTAAGGTTAGAGATTGGCTTTTTGATGCGTAAGAAATTTGGCCTAGTTGGCCTCCTCATGTTCGTTCTGGGTTTTACACTGCCGGTCGTTGCCAGTGTTGCTTTCGCGCCAGTTGCGTTAGCGGCGGCAAACGGCGTTGTCATCGAAGGCAATCAACGCGTTGAACGCGAAACGATTTTGTCTTATTTGCAATTCGGCCCCAATGAAGCGGCCACGCCGGAAAAAATTGACGCATCGCTCAAAGCGTTGTTTTTGACGGGCTTGTTCTCAGATGTGAAAATTGATCGCCGCGGTGCCAACATCGTCATTCGCGTTGTTGAAAATCCGATGATCAATGTGGTTAATTTCGAAGGCAATAGCGAGATTGATGATTCGACTTTGCAAAAGGAAGTTGAAGTTCATCAGAGCCTCATTTACACAAAAGCCCGCGTGCAAAGTGATACACGCCGCGTTTTAGCCCTTTATCAATCCAAGGGTTTTTACAATGTCCGCGTTGAACCAAAACTGATCCGCCAGCCAGACAACCGCGTGAATATTGCATTTGAAATTTCTGAAAACGGTAAAACCGAAGTGACCGACATCAATTTCGTCGGCAACAACTCGATCCGTTCAGACCGTTTGCGCAGCGCCATGGTGACCAAAGAGAAAACCTGGTGGAACCCATTCTTGCGCAACGACACGTATGATGCAGACCGTTTGGAATATGACAAAGAACTGATCCGCCGCTTCTATTTGAAGAATGGCTTTGCGGACGTACAAGTCACCGCCGCTCAAGCTGAATTGAAGCAAGGCGGTGGCAGCTTTGCCATAACCATAACCATCGACGAAGGCCCGCATTACACGATCGGTGATGTCGCCGTGAATGTCGGCCAGACCAATCTCAACGGCGATGCGCTGCGCAAAAAAGTGCGCACGGGCGTGGGCGACTCATTTGATGCATCAAAAGTTGATAAGTCGGTTGAAAACTTAACGCTGGGTGCATCTGATCAAGGCTTCACCTTTGCCAAAGTCGAACCGAAGGTTGACCGCAATCCCGGCAACAAAACCGTCAATATCACTTACAACATCACCGAAGGTGCGCGCGCTTATGTCGAGCGCATTGATATTGTTGGCAACAGCCGCACCCGCGATGAAGTGATCCGCCGCGAGCTGCGCCTCTATGAAGGCGATGCTTTTAACCGCACATTGATTGAACGCGCCCGCCGTCGTCTGACGGCGCTCAATTTCTTTGAGAAAGTAGACTTCAAAGAACAACCGGGTTCGGCACCTGACAAAATTGTTCTGATTGTCGACGTGGCAGAAAAATCAACGGGATCGCTCACTTTCTCGATTGGCTATTCGTCAGTTGAAACCGTTGTCGGTTCTATACAATATTCCGAACGCAATTTGTTTGGTATGGGCTATCAGCAAGATTTGGGCACCAGCCTGAGCTTTGTGAAACAGTCACTGAACTACAGCTTCACCGATCCCTATTTCTTGGGCAGCAATATTTCGGCTGGCTTTGATCTTTTTGCCAACAACACCGACAACCAGGTCTCGTCGAGCTATACATCAACCCAATATGGCGGCGCACTGCGCACCGGCTTCCGCTTGGATGAATTCCAATCGGTCAATTTCAAATATGGTTTGGCCTATCGTAATATTTCTGGCGTTAACTTGGCAATTGCAGCCCCTGCGGTGATTGCAGAGCAGGGTGCGACTTGGAAAAACTTTGTCGGTGCCGGCTATGTTTATGATGATCTCGATAATCCAAATCTGCCAACATCCGGCCTTCGCGCCCAATTGAACAGCGAACTCGCTGGTCTGGTGGGTGATGCGCAATATGCCAAGTTGGAAGGCAAGGCTTACTACTTCATCCCGCTGCTGGATGACCAAGTGGTGATCAAGCTGGAAGCCACAGCTGGCCACATTCAGCCACTGGGCAATAGCGTCAACCTGCAGGATCGCTTCTTCAAAGGTAGCGACTCGTTCCGTGGTTTTACACCAGGCGGCGTTGGCCCCAAGCAGACCGGCAATGATGGCAATCTTTATGCCATCGGCGCACAGGACTATGCCATCGGCACAGTGGAAGCCAATTTCCCACTGGGCCTGCCTGAAGCACTTGGCATTTCGGGTGCGGTGTTCTCAGACTTCGGCACTGTCTTTAATGCTGGCAACAATCCGGCTTTGGGTGGAGGGCCAGGATGTGGCGCGGCAGCACCGGGTTGCTCCGTCTTCGATCAAGCCGACTTCCGGCTCTCGGTGGGTGCCGGCATCGTCTGGCAATCGCCTTTCGGACCGTTGCGCCTGGATTATTCCTATCCGCTCATCAAGTCTGCGACCGACACGGTGCAATACTGGCGCTTCTCGCTGGGCACACGCTTCTAGACCTGACGGCAATATCCTCTTATAGCAAACGGCGGCCCTTCATTTTGGCCGCCGTTTCCATTTGAGGACCACATGACTGACGTTGCCGCGCCCAAAAAATCCATCGACATCATGCGCATCATGCAGCTCTTGCCGCATCGCTATCCATTTTTGCTGATCGACAAGATGATTGAGATGGATGGTGAGCAATCGGGCATCGGCATCAAGAACGTGACGATCAATGAACCCTTCTTTCAAGGCCATTTTCCAACGCGCCCCGTCATGCCTGGTGTGCTGTTGGTCGAAGCCATGGCCCAAACCGCAGGCGCGCTGGTGCTGGAACATCACGCCGAACACGCGGGCAAGCTGGTCTTCTTCACATCAATCGACGGCGCAAAATTCCGCAAGCCTGTGGGGCCGGGCGATACGGTTCATTTCCAAGTGAAACTCTTGGCCAAGCGCCCGCCGATCTACAAGTTCTCGGCCGTTGCGATGGTGGACGGCAAGAAAGTCGCCGAAGCCGAGATTGGCGCGAGCTTGATTGACGCGAAATAAGCACGCTGCCTCAGCCGCGCTGTTCCACTTTCACATAATCGCGCTTGGTCGGGCCCACATAAAGCTGGCGCGGGCGGCCGATTTTCTGGCCGGGATCTTCGACCATTTCTTTCCACTGCGAAATCCAACCCACAGTGCGCGCCAGCGCGAAGAGCACGGTGAACATCGAAGTGGGAAATCCCATGGCGCGCAGAATAATGCCCGAATAGAAATCAACATTCGGATAAAGTTTGCGCGAGATAAAATATTCATCTGACAAAGCCACTTTTTCCAAAGCCCGGGCCACGTCCAGAAGGGGATCATCCTTCACCCCCAAAGCTTCAAACACTTCATGCGCCGAAGCCTGCAAAATTTTCGCGCGTGGATCATAGTTTTTATAAACCCGGTGGCCAAAGCCCATCAACTTGATGTTGGAAGACTTGTCTTTCACCTTTTCGAGGAAGGCAGGGATTTTGTCGACGGTGCCGATCTCCTCAAGCATCTTGAGGGCAGCTTCATTGGCACCGCCATGCGCTGGTCCCCACAGGCAGGCGATGCCCGCAGCGATACAAGCGAATGGGTTGGCCCCTGATGAGCCGGCCATCCGCACTGTCGATGTCGATGCATTCTGCTCATGATCAGCATGCAATGTAAAAATCCGATCCATGGCACGGGCTAGAACCGGGTTCACTTTGTATTCCTCGCAAGGCACAGCAAAGCACATGTGCAGGAAGTTGGCCGCGTAGGAAAGTTCATTACGCGGATAAACAAAGGGTTGCCCGATGTGATATTTATAGGCCATGGCAGCAATGGTTGGCAGCTTGGCAATCATGCGGTGCGATGCAATCTCACGCTGGCGCGGGTCGCCTATATCCGTTGAGTCGTGATAGAACGCGGACATCGCCCCAACCACAGCCACCATAACGGCCATCGGATGTGCATCGCGGCGGAAGCCCCGAAAGAACAGCGCCATCTGCTCGTGGACCATGGTGTGGCGGGTGATGTCGTTTTCAAATTTTTTGCGCTGCTCAGAATTGGGCAGCTCCCCATAATAAAGCAGATAGCAGCTTTCAATGAAGTCGCCCTGCATCGCAAGTTGCTCAATCGGATAACCGCGGTAAAGCAATACACCTTCATCACCATCAATGAAGGTGATCGTCGATTTGCAGGATGCGGTGGAGGTGAAGCCGGGGTCGAAGGTGAAAGTATTGGTCCCGGCATAAAGCTTGCCAATGTCGACAACATCAGGCCCCATTGTGCCTTTCAAAATGGGCAAGTCCTGTGCCTTGCCTTCGATGGAAATGTGGGCAGTTTTCAGTGTTTCGGCCATAAGGCCCTCCCATGATTTACAATATTCTATTGCAGCGCGATAGAAAGGTCAATATTACTGCCGTAATATTTAACTTGGTCTATGCCATCTGATCGGCGATACGCCCCAGTGACTCATCACGTCCTAACACTTGAAGCACATCAAATATGCCGGGCGAAGTTGACGTTCCCGTGAGTGCCGCGCGCAAAGGCTGGGCGAATTTGCCGAGTTTGATTCCGGATAATTCTGCATGGGCTTTGACAATGGCTTCTAAATCTTGCGCCTGCCATGTGCTGCAGGCAGAGAGCAGCGGGTGCAACGCCCCAAGTGCGGCCTTGCCCTCTTCATTCAGCAAAGCCCTGGCTTTATCGTCCATGGTCAAAGGGCGAGCGACAAAGAGATAAGCGGCGCTGGCTTTGAGTTCTACCAAAGTCTTGGCCCGGTCTTTCAGGCCCGGCATGGCCGCCAGAAGCTGCGCTGTCTTGGCACTGTCAATGCGGCCCAGCAGTTCAGGCCCACCTTCGACATGTGGCAGGAAGTCCATGAAGGCGCGCAATAATTCAGTGTCCGGCGTTTGCCTGATGTAATGCCCGTTTAAATTCTCCAGCTTGGCAAAATCGAACCGTGACGGCGATTTGCCAATCCCGTCCAGGTCAAACCAGCGCACCAATTCCTCGGTCGAGAAGATCTCGTCGTCACCATGGCTCCAGCCAAGCCTTGCGAGATAGTTGCGCAAAGCGGCAGGTAGATACCCCATAGCGCGGTAGGCCTCCACGCCCAGCGCCCCGTGGCGTTTAGAGAGCTTTGCCCCGTCCGGTCCATGTATCAGCGGCACATGCGTCATGTGCGGCACCGCCCAGCCCATGGCCATGTAAATCTGCATCTGACGCGCCGCATTGGTGAGATGGTCAACGCCTCGGATAATGTGAGTGACCCCCATGTCATGATCATCAACCACCACTGAGAGATTATAGGTGGGGTTGCCATCCGAGCGCAGAATGATGAGATCATCCAGATCCTTGTTGGGGATCACCACGCGGCCTTGTGCGCCATCATTGACCACCGTTTCACCCGTCTGAGGCGCTTTAAAGCGGACGACGGGTTTGACACCTGCGGGCGCGTCTTGCGGATCACGGTCGCGCCATGTGCCGTCATAGCGTGTGGGGCGCTTTTCAGCTTCCGCCTTCTCACGCATGGCGGTCAATTCTTCCGGGCTGCAATAGCAATGATAGGCCTTGCCTGCTGTGAGCAATTCATTGGCAACTTCCGCATGACGCTTCATCCGCGCATATTGCGAAACGGCCTCACCATCCCAGGTGAGACCCAGCCAGGTGAGCCCGTCAAGAATGGCGGCGGTGGCTGCTTCGTTCGAGCGTTCACGGTCCGTGTCTTCGATCCGCAGCAGCATCTTGCCCTTGTGGCCCTTGGCATAGGCCCAGTTGAACAAGGCAGTGCGGGCGCCCCCAATATGCAGGAATCCTGTGGGCGAGGGAGCAAAACGAGTGACAGGTGATTCTGTCGATGACATTGTGGCCATTTTCCTTTTAGATGGAGCTGTGGGGAGAGGCTTGAGATGGCCTTCGAGGCGCTCGGTAGCACAGATGTGAGGCCTGTTAAAGGGCAGGGGCAGACAGAGCTCCTCGCCCAGCTGAATTTTGCAACCTGGCCAGCTCAGATGCGCTCCGCACTCATAGCGCAGGAGCAACACGCGCTGCTCTATGTTCCTATTTTTCTCATCGCAGGAAACTGGGCTTACTTCCAGCAAAGCGCTGAACCGTCGATTGGCTTCACACTGGTTCTGGGTGTCGTGGCCAGCGCGCTGTTGATCAAACGCCATAACCTAGCGCTGTTTTTTGTCGGCATCCTATTGCTCGGCTTTTGTGTCACGAAGTTCCGCGAAGAAATAGTGGCAACACCCATGCTGCGTGGCCCAACCAATGGCGTGATTATCGGTGGCTATATAGCAGACTATGCCAATAAGGCGGGAGCTGCGCGTGAACTCGTGGTGACGGTTGATGAAGCCACTGGCATTCCAGATAGTGAGCAACCCAAACGTATCCGCATCTTCGCGCCTGATACCGGCACATTGCAGATCGGCGATTATATCACTTTTGAGGCCTATCTCTCGCCCCTGCCGCGCCCGGTTGAACCCGGCGGCTTTGACTATGGCCGCATGCTCTATTTCCAATCCATTGGAGCAGGTGGCCGAATGCTCGGCCCGCCATCGCTTGAGGAACGCCCGGTGCCGTGGGAGTTTGAATATCGTCGCATCTTTCGCCAGTTGCGTTCTGCGATTTCACAACGCATCACAGCTGTCATTCCCGGCGCGGTCGGCCATCTCGCAGACTCAATGGTGTCAGGCGAACGCTCCGGCATTCCGGCAGAGATGAACACCAGCCTGCAAATCTCCGGCCTCGCGCATATCATCTCGATCTCTGGCCTCCATATGTCACTCGTCGCAGGCGGTGTGTTCTGGGCGGTGCGTGCTTTCCTCGCCCTCTTTCCATTCTTGGCTTTACGTTTCCCCATCAAGAAAATCGCTGCTGTTGCAGCGCTTCTTGTCGGCCTGATCTATACGTTATTGGCGGACTCAGGCTCAGCCACTGAACGCTCCTATCTGATGATCGCGGTCATGTTCTTTGCAGTGCTGATCGACAGGCCCGCCATATCCTTGCGCAATCTCGCCATCGCCGCGATTCTCATTTTAATCGTGACGCCAGAAGAAAGCGTCGGTGCCAGTTTCCAGATGTCTTTTCTGGCCGTAATGGGCCTTGCCGGATTTTCGCAATGGCAGCGTGAACGCCAGAAACATTCAGCCCCCAAGGCTTCCAGCTTGGTTTCCCGCGTCGGCCGCAAACTTTGGCACTTCACGTTGCTCTCCGGCATGACCACGTTGGTGGCGGGCGGCACGTCGACGATTGCTGCTGTCTATCACTTTGACAGGCTTTCGCCCTATAGCGTTGTCGCCAATGGCGTGACCCTGCCGGTGAGCGAGGCCTTAGTGATGCCGCCCGCCTTGGTCGCCGTTTTGTTGATGCCTTTCGGGCTTGAACACTATCCTTTGAAAGTCATGGAATTCGGCCTCGATCTTACGATGAAGGCCTCGGACTGGATTGCCACATGGCCGGGCTCCAACCTTCTCGTGACCAAGCCAAACGTCGCGGGCATTGTCATGATCGCACTGGGTGCCGGCATTGTTGCAGTGGGGGTTGGCCGCTTCCGCTGGGCCGGGCTTGGTGTGGCGCTGTTGGGCCTTGTCATTGCAACTTTCACCAGCCGTCCCGCCATTCTGGTGGAAGACCGCGCCGCCACTGTGGCCATCCTCGATAGCCAGGGCCAATATGTTTTCTCGGAAGGCTCGAAGAACAAATTTGTCGGCAACAAGTGGCTGCAAGCCAATGGTGAGACTGCAACACTGTTCGAAGCGAGCCAGAAGCAGGGCTGGGATTGCACATCAGGCGATTGCTTCAGTGATCTGGCCCCGCTCAGCCTTTCCTATCTGCATGAGAAATCCGGGCAGGGGCCTTATTGCCCACCGACGGATATTATCATCGCCGACTATCCGCTGCATTTCCAATGCCGCCAGGCCCGGTTGGTGATTGACCGTTTCGATGTCTGGCGCAAAGGCGCACAGGCGGTTTACTTCACTGGCCAACGCTACACGCTGAAAACCGCGCGCGATGAGCAGGGGCAGAGGCCTTGGACCTATGACAGTCGCAAAGGGATTGGGACGAAACAGAAATTCTCGCTGTCAAAGACCGAAACTGAAACCAAAAGCTCTCCATGGCCGGGCTTGACCCGGCCACCCAGCCCTTAAGCCGCGCAAAGACTGGATCGGCGGGTCAAGCCCGCCGATGGGTGAGCGGAGGTTTTACTCTCTGAGGATTGTCGATATAGTGAGCCCCATGGATCACAATTCTTTCTTGGCCTTTCTCCTTGCTGCCACCGCCTTGGCGATCGTGCCGGGGCCAACCGTCACTGTGATCATCGCCAATAGTTTGAAACACGGAACCCGTGCCGGGCTTGGTATTGTGGCTGGCACGCAAGCGGGTGTGGTCATTTGGATGATGATTGCGGCCTTGGGGCTTGGTGCTCCCATCCAGGTGATGGGTATCTGGTTTGACGTGTTGCGCTATGTGGGCGCCGCCTATCTCGTGTGGTTGGCGGTCAAACTGTTTCGCTCCAAAGGCGATCTCGCTATGGCCGCGGCCAGCGACAAGCCGCGCCGCAGCTTTTTCATGCAAGGCTTTGTGGTGATCATGTCCAACCCCAAGATGCTAGTGCTCTTTGGCGCCTTGATCCCGCCCTTCATTCCGCAAGGGGCAGATGTGATGAAAACCACTTTGCTGCTCGGCTTCACCTTTGCATTCATCGCCGCGATAAGTGAT
>JAYWAB010000116.1:0-40867 GCA_043782835.1 Aestuariivirga sp. | reverse complement strand
GCGCAGGAAGCGTTAAACCACCAAGTCGGCCTTGGCGCTGTTTGACTGCACTTCGCGGATGTTGAGCATGTCGTTTGAGGCGATCCAGTTTTTGGCATAAGCCTCATCATATCCATGCGACAGGATGCGGCCCAGTAAGCGGCGTTCGAGTTCGGCTTCAGGCACATTGATGAAAAGGGTGAAATCGAAAAGCGGCCTCAACTTGTTCCATGGCGCGGATTTGAGCAGCAGGTAATTGCCTTCAACGAGAATGAACTTGGCCTCGTTCGTTACAATATCTGCGCCTGCGCGGGAGAGTTCCATGCTGCGGTCAAAGACCGGAATCGCAATTTCCGGCTCACGCGCTTTGATGCGTTTCAACAACACTTCAAAACCGAGGACATCAAATGTAAAGGGTGCGCCTTTGCGTGGGCGGTGGCCACGCGCGTTCAGCACTGCATCATCAAAATGAAAACCATCCATGGGCACAATGATGGCGCTTTCGCCCTCAGCTACCAGAGCGGCGCGCAACTGATCGGCAATTGTGGATTTGCCGGCACCTGGCGGCCCTGCAATGCCGACCAAATAGCGCAAAGCCCCACCCGCTTTTTGGCGGATGAGGCTTGCGAGTTCTTCCTTGGTGGGCATCAGCCCAGCAGTTCCTTCGGCGGTTCCTTGGCGCCCGTCATGAAGGCCACGGCATCCGACATCGAATATTCCTTCGGATTGATCACACAGAGCCGCTTGCCCAAGCGGTGAATGTGGATGCGGTCACACACCTCAAACACGTGTGGCATGTTATGGCTAATCAACACAATCGGAAGTCCGCGCTTTTTCACGTCACGAATCAATTCCAGCACGCGGCGCGATTCTTTTACACCAAGTGCTGCTGTGGGTTCGTCCATGATCACAACCTTGGAGCCAAAGGCGCAAGCGCGCGCCACGGCAACACCTTGGCGTTGGCCACCGGAAAGTGTTTCCACCGGCTGGTTGATGTTTTGAATGGTCATCAGGCCCAGCTCGGACAGCTTTTCACGGGCGAACTTCTGCATGGCCGCGCGATCTGACATGCGCAAAAACTTGCCGAGGAAACCGGACTTCTTGATTTCACGACCGAGGAACATGTTGTCGGCAATCGAGAGCGCCGGAGACAGGGCCAGATTCTGATAAACTGCTTCGATGCCCGCAGCGCTGGCCTCTTGCGGGCCTTTGAAATGGATGGCCTTGCCTTCCAATGTGATTTCGCCATGGTCAGGCGTCACTGCGCCCGTGATGGCTTTAATGAGGCTGGACTTGCCAGCACCGTTATCACCGATCACGCCCAGCACTTCGCCGGGGTAAAGATCAAAATCAGCGCCATTCAGGGCCACCACCGTGCCATAGCGCTTGAACAAGCCGCGCGCTTTGAGAATGGGCACACCATTCTCAAGATTGGGATTGTTTGGAGCTTTGCTGACAGCCTCGAAATGCGCCACTTTGGGGACTGACTTCTTGGCTGGCTTCTTTTTTGCAATCACTTTCTTAGCGCTCACTTTGAAGCCCTCCGCAACCATTGATCAATTGCCACGGCGATAATCGTCAAGCAACCTGAGGCAAACAACTGCCAGTAACTGTCAACGCCTGCCAGAGACAGGCCGGTATTGAACACGCCCACGATAATTGCTCCGAGAACTGAGCCCGCGATGGATGCGCGGCCGCCAAAGAGCGACGTGCCACCGATCACCACGGCGGTGATGCTATCAAGGTTTACTGTATCAAAGGAGATGGGAGAGATTGACTGGACACGGCCAATGGCGATCCATGCGCCTATTCCGCAAATGACACCCGCGAGGGCGTAAACCGAGATCAAAGTGCGATCCACCTGGATGCCTGACAACATTGCCGCATCGGGATCATCGCCGACAGCATGAACATGGCGGCCCCAAGGCGTGCGGTTGAGCATGTACCAGGCCACGGCGGCAATGACCAGCATGGCAACTGTGCCATAGATAATGGCGGCACTGCCGATATTGAGCGGTGTGCCGAACCAGAGAAGGCCGGGTGCTTTTGCGTCAAGGTCCGCATTGCGCACGGATTCAGAACCCGTGTACCAAAGTTTCAATGAGTTGAAAATATAGAGTGTGCCAAGTGTCACGATAAAGGGTGGAATGCGTGCTTTCGTGACAAGCAGCCCGTTGAAGGCTCCCATCAAACCTGCGATAGCGATCCCCATGGGGATCGCTAGCCAAACCGGAAATAGGTAAGCGTCAAGCGTTGCAAAACGCCCCATCACCATGGCGGCGACAACCAGCATGGCACCAACTGACAAATCGATGCCAGCGGTAAGGATGACTATGGTTTGGGCGATGGCAACAATGCCCGTCACCGTCACCTGCTTGAGAATAGTCGACAGCGTGCTGGCAGACATAAAATTGTTGGCAATAAGGCCAAAGCCCAGCACGCTGACAATCAAGATAATGGCAGGAATGGCCGTAGGATTGGCGCCTAGAAAACTTCGGGCCCTCGCCACAAGGGAATTGTCATCGCTTTCAAAGCTGGCGACATTTTTGTCGGCCTCACTCAATTTGGCTTCGAAATCGGAAATGGTTTTAGTTGGTGTTGAATTGTCGCTCATGAACCCCTCTCTAACGCTTCCCCCGTGTCTTCATGCCTCTGTGGGCATTTGATACACGAAGGGCGACTGTAAAGCCGCCCTTCGCTTCTTTCAAGTAATTAACGGGCTATTAGCCCCAGCACTTGGCCAAGCCTTCTTTGGTGTCGAGGGACTTAACACCATTGGCTGGCTTGTCGGTGATCAAGTTAACGCCGGTGTTGAAGTAGGTCAGGCCTTCAGAGGCTTTTGGCTTGGTACCATCCTTGGCGAAAGCAGCAATGGCTTCGATGCCCTTGGAGGCCATCAACAAAGGATATTGCTGCGAGGTGGCACCAATCACGCCGCCTGCAACGCTCTTCACGCCGGGGCAGCCGCCGTCAACGGAAACGATGAGCACGCCCTTTTCTTTGCCAGCAGCCTTGAGGGCCGCAAAAGCGCCTTCAGCAGTCGGTTCGTTAATGGTGTAAACGACGTTGATGGATGGATCCTTGGCAAGCAAGGTCTCCATGCCCTTTTGGCCGCCTTCAGGATTGGCACCCGTGGACTCGTGGCCCACAACGCGCTTGTCCTTCTCGGAACCCATCACCTTGCCATCTGGAACTTCGACGCCGAAGCCCTTGAGGAAGCCCGTATCGCGCAGAACGTCAACCGAGATGTTGTCCTTGTTGATGTCGAGCATGGCAATCTTGGCATCCTTGGCCTTGTCGCCAAGCTGGGCCTTGGCCCATTCGCCAATATGCAAGCCAGCTTCAAAATTGTCAGTCGCGAAGGTCATATCCTGAGCGTCCTTGTCAGCCAGCGGTGTGTCGAGGGCGATCACGAGAATGCCCTTGGCGCGAGCAGCTTTGAGTGCCGGGCCAACGGAATCGTTCGATGGGGTGATCAGAATGCCTTTGGCACCAGCGGCAACGCAGTTTTCAATGGCGGTGATCTGCGGAGCAGCGTCGCCGTCCTTTTCGCCCGCAAAGGCTTTCAGGTCCACGCCTGCGGCCTTGGCACCCTG
Source organism: Aestuariivirga sp. (assembly GCA_043782835.1). Taxonomy (GTDB): domain Bacteria; phylum Pseudomonadota; class Alphaproteobacteria; order Rhizobiales; family Aestuariivirgaceae; genus Aestuariivirga. Next base: position 37,292 of record JAYWAB010000116.1, on the reverse strand, counting down.
CTCAGCGCCGTTCTTCATCGCGACGAAGAAGGCGTTGGTGTTGTTCTTGGTGATCAGGCAGGCAGAGGTGCCGGCCTGTGCGACCGACGCAAATGCAACCAGAGCAGCACCAGCAACGGCGGCTTTCAAAAGTGACTTCATATTCATTCCTCCCATGGAACGGCCCATGCAGGGCCAATAACTGACTGTGTTAAAGTTTTGAAATTCCTGACCCGATACAAGTCTGGCCAAGTTTCGATTTCAGCATGGCGCAAAAACTGATCTCCTGTCAATAAGTAAATCGGCGTGATTTATTATTGACACCTCATCCGGCTTGCGAGAAGGTCCGGCCAAGACAGAATAATAGCCCATGAATTGGGCAGATGAGGAAACAGTTGAACATCGAGCGCGGCATCGAAGGCCTGCAAGGCGCTGGCTCAGACTTGACCATGGGTTCAACGCAGAGTGGCGTGCGGCTCTATAATGAGCGGCTGGTGCTTTCGCTTATCCGCCGCCACAAAGAGCTGCCCAAGGCTGAAATCGCCAGACTGACTGGGCTTTCGGCACAGACGGTGTCTGTCATTGTGCGCCAGCTAGAGGAAGACAAGCTGCTGATCAAGGGTGAGCGCCAGCGTGGCAAGGTGGGCCAGCCTCTCACACCTTTCAAGCTGAACCCAGACGGTGCATTTTCGATTGGCCTCAAAGTGGGCCGCCGCTCGGGCGATCTTATGCTCCTCGATTTGGCGGGCAATGTGCGGGCCACCGTGCGACAGCCCTATAATTTCCCATCGCCCCAGCAATTTCTGGATTTTGCAGGCAAAGGCATCGCCAAGTTGGTGAACAGCTTGCCAATCAATCTTAGGCCGCGCATTGCTGGCCTTGGCATTGCAGCCCCTTTCGAACTCTGGAACTGGCAGGAAGAAGTGGGCGCTCCCAAAGATGTGCTGGAAGCTTGGCGCGGCTTTGACCTCACGGGGGAACTGGCCCAGCTCTGCGATTTTCCCGTGTTCCCCTGCAACGACGCCACGGCAGCTTGTGCAGCTGAACTGTTTTTTGGCAAAGGCCAGACCTTGCGAGATTTTGCCTATTTTTATATCGGCTTTTTTGTTGGCGGCGGCATTGTGTTGAACGGTTCGCTGTTCCAAGGCCGCTCAGGTTACGCCGGCGCCATGGGCCCAATTCCTGTGCCGGGGACTAAGGGCACCGAACAATTGATTAGACATGCCTCAACCTTCACGCTGGAACGTATGCTGGCCGCCGAGGGCCGCGACCCTCTGCTATTGTCGCGCAATCTTGAAAGCTGGGCGGAGGTTGGCCCAGCTTTGGACGAATGGGTTGAGGAAACCTCCAGAAGCTTGGCCTATGCCTGTCTGGTGGCTGCCGCTGTAGTTGAATTTGAAGCGATGGTCATAGACGGCGCAATCCCAGCTGATGTCAGGCGCAACATTGTCGAGAGAACAAAAAGCCATTTGCAGGAACTTGATCAACGCGGAGTTGCTGATTTTTCGATTGTTGAGGGTTTGATCGGCGTCGACGCCCGCACATTGGGTGCGGCAAGCTTGCCGCTGTTTGCCAATTTCATTATTGATCGTGATGTTTTATTTAAAGAGGCCGCTTGATGTTAAAAGGTTTGAACCCCCTCCTCAGCCCCGACTTGCTGAAAACTTTGCGCGCCATGGGGCATGGCGATGAGATTGCGATTGTCGATGGCAATTATCCGGCGGACACCGATGCCAAGCGCTTGGTGCGGATGGACGGGCATTCAGCGACCGACCTTTTGGATGCCATACTTTCGGTGATGCCGCTCGACGACGTGGTTCCTGAATGCGCCTTCCGCCCGGCTGCCAATCTTGACCCCAAGCACATGGAGCCGATCTTTACTGAATTTGAAAAGATCGTGGCAAAGTGGGAGCCGAAGCGCCACATCACAACTTTGGTGGGGGCCGATTTCTACAGCCGCGTCAAAGGCTGTTATGCCATCGTGGCTTCAGGCGAGCGGCGGCTCTATGGCAATATCGTTTTGAAAAAGGGTGTGGTTCACCCTTGATCTTTTGGCCTCACGGCCCGAAGAAGCGGGCATGATTGTTCTGGCCCTTGATACATGTTTTGCGCGCTGTGCGGCTTGTTTGTTTGACAGTGCGGGAGAGCGCGTCCTGGCCGAAGAGAGCCTTGCGATGGAACGCGGCCATGCCGAAGTTTTGGCCCCGATGGTTGAACGGCTTTTGGCACAATCCAAACTAAAACCTTCGACCATTAAGCGAGTTGCCGTGACGACAGGGCCCGGAACTTTCACCGGGCTGCGCATTGGACTGAGCTTTGCGCGGGCTTTTGGGTTGGCCAATGATATTCCTGTGGTGGGGATCGATACGCTGAAAGCTGTTGCGCTTGGCGCAGAGAGTGAGCGCCTTTTCATTGTGCACAAGGCCGGACAAAGCGGGTTTTATTATTGTTGGCAAGAAGCTGAAATTGCTGTGCTCACCTTAAGTGAAATTGAAAATCGGCTCTTGGCAAAGCCGACACTGGTGCTTGGAACTGCGGCTGATGAATTTGCCGGCGGAGAGCATATTGGGCGCAAACCTGCATTGGACCTTCCCGTGTTGGCCAAGCTTGCTGCTTATGCCGCAAGTGTTGAGGCCCCAGATGTGATGCCAGAGCCAGTCTATCTGCGCGCGCCAGATGCCAAGCCGCAGAAAGCGGCTCAGGTTGAAATCAGACTTGCTGGCCCGCCCGACGTCGAAGGCTTGTCGCTTTTGCATCAAGCCTGCTTTGCCAAGGGTTGGAGCCGTGATGACATTGCTTCAATGATGGCCATTCCCGGCACAGAGGTTTTGGTGGCAGAGGCAGAGCATCATATCGTCAGTATGCTGATCATTCGGAATATGATGGGCGAAGCAGAAATACTTACGTTGGCGACAGCGCCCATATTGCGGCGGCAAGGTCATGGGACAAAATTGCTCGGTCAGTTGGATGACCTTGCCCGAATGTCAGATATAAAATCTATTTTTCTTGAAGTGGCTGAAAGCAATGTTGCGGCACGCGCACTTTATGTGCAAGCAGGTTTTGCAGTTTCGGGTTTGCGCAAAGGCTATTACGCCAGCAGGCAAGGGGCGGCGGAAGACGCTATCTTAATGACGAAGGTGTTTGCGGCGTGAGCGCGTTACGCGCAGCTTTCATTGCTCTTGGCTTTTTATTACTCACGTTGCCGTTGATGCCTGTGCAGTGGCTTTTGCTGCGGTTCAGCCCGAATGGCGCGCGGCTCCTTCCGCATCTCTACCACAAATTGCTGTGCCGCATTCTTGGCGTGAAGATTGCGATTGAAGGGCGCGTGCCAGAAGCAGGCCTCATTGTCTCAAATCACGTCTCGTGGCTGGACATCCCGGTGTTATCGCAGCTCTGCGCAGTTTCCTTTGTTACGAAAAAGGACGTTTCGCAGTGGCCCCTGTTTGGGGCCATGGCGAAGTTGCAAAACTCGGTCTTTGTCAATCGTGAAAGCCGCCAAAGAACGGGCGCATCTCGTGACGTAATGATGGGCAAGCTCAAGTCTGGTCAGATGCTGGTGCTGTTTCCAGAAGGCACCTCGTCTGATGGCAAGCATGTGAAGCCATTTAAGTCTGCTTTTTTTGGCGCTGTTGAACAGAGCGAGGTTCCGGTTCATCCGGTGACACTCATCTATCAAACCCAAAGCGGGTTGCCTTTGAATTTGCGGCAAAGGCCGGGGGTGGCATGGTATGGCGATATGAAGATGCTGCCACATTTATGGTGCTTCTTGAAAGGCGGGCCAGTCACCCTTCGGGTGGTTTTTCATGAGCCGTTGAACCCGCGCCTTTTCAAAAATCGCAAAGTGTTGGCGGCGGCTTGCGAGGCGGTGATCCGCGACGGCCTCGCACAACAGCTTCACGCCGGGCCTAAAATGGGCTAGGCCCCGGCCATGACCAAGACCGTCCACATCAAAACCTATGGCTGCCAGATGAATGTCTATGACTCCACGCGGATACGCGATGTCCTGGCGCCGCTGGGTTATGTCGAAAGTGATATGGCTGAAACGGCTGATCTGGTGATCCTCAACACCTGCCATATCCGCGAGAAGGCGGCGGAGAAGGTTTATTCTGAGCTGGGTAAGCTGCGCGACATGAAGACAGCGCGGGCCGCGCTTGGCCAAGACATGCTGATCGCTGTGGCTGGCTGTGTGGGCCAGGCTGAAGGCAGCGAGATTACTAGGCGCAACAAGGCGGTTGATCTCGTCGTTGGCCCGCAAAATTATCACCGCCTGCCCGAACTTTTGAAAACCCGCCAGACAAGCGGCAAGGCCATTGTCGAAACTGAGTTTGCAGTGATGAAGAAGTTTGAGGATTTGGCGAAGAGACCCAGCCCGCAGGGCGCGGTTTCAGCCTTCCTTACCATTCAGGAAGGCTGCGACAAGTTCTGCACCTTCTGTGTGGTTCCCTATACGCGCGGGGCGGAATTCTCGCGGCCTATGGCGCAAATTTTGGCCGAGGCCGAAAAACTAGCAGCCAAAGGCGTGCGCGAGGTCACTTTGCTGGGCCAGAATGTGAATGCTTATCGCGGTGCGGGCGACAATGGGCCCGAGAACTTGGCGCGTCTTGTCGCGCTTTTGTCACAGACTCAGGGGATAGATCGTATTCGTTATGTCACCAGCCACCCACGCGATATGGACGACGATTTGATTGCGGCTCACGCAGTGCAGGAGAAGTTGATGCCTTATCTGCATCTGCCTATCCAATCTGGCAGTGACCGCATTTTGAAAGCCATGAACCGTGGCCATGACGTGGCGCATTATATGAAGACGATCGACAAAGTGAAAAAAGCGCGGCCTGACATTGCTGTCTCTGGTGATTTTATTGTGGGTTTTCCGGGCGAGACGGAGGCTGACTTTGCCGATACACTAAAAGTCGTTGCAGAGGTTGGCTATGCGGCGGCCTATTCTTTTAAATATTCGCCGCGCCCCGGAACCCCGGCGGCGACACGCCAAGACCAGATTGACGAGGCGGTGAAGAATGAGCGCTTGCAGCGCTTACAGGCTTTGATCACCCAGCAGACCAAGGCTTTCAACGCCGCTTGCATCGGCCTGACCCTTCCTGTGCTGTTTGAAAAGCCGGGCCGCGAGGACGGCCAACTGATTGGGCGTTCGCCCTATCTACAATCGGTGCATGTGGCTGCGCCAGAATTACGGATTGGCCAGATCGCCGATATTACTATTAAATCCGTTGGCCCCAACAGTCTTTCCGGGCAATATGGGGCTGCAACCGAGTCTCACTCCAGAGGAGCTATCGCCGTTTGAACCGCAATGCTTTTGCCTTGGGCAACGCCGAAACCGAAGACAGCGCGTTATCGTTGGCTTTTGATGACAACCGCGTGATGGCGCTTTTGCTGGGCGAACATGATGCCCATCTGGCGCAAATCGAACATCGGCTGGGTGTGGCGATCACGCCGCGCGGCAACCGCATCTCGATCAAGGGTGACAAGCAATCTGCCGAACATGCCCGCGCCGTTATTCTACATCTTTATGCCAAGGCAACCCGTGGGGCTGAAATTAACCGTGGCGAAATTGATGGTGCTATTCGCATGGTGAAGATGGCTGATGCCTCTGGCCCAGCACAGGGTGAAAGCGGTGTGCGCACAAGGCGCAAAACGGTCTCGGCCCGCACGCCCAATCAACAAGGCTATATTGAAGCCATCCGCAAGAATGAGTTGGTGTTTGGCGTAGGCCCCGCAGGCACAGGCAAGACCTATCTCGCCGTGGCTTGCGCTGCCGAAGCTTTGATGAATGGCGAGGTGGACCGGATCATTCTTTCACGCCCTGCTGTTGAGGCAGGTGAACGCTTGGGCTTCCTGCCCGGTGATATGAAGGAAAAGGTCGATCCCTATCTGCGGCCACTTTATGATGCACTTTATGACATGATGCCGCAAAGCCTCGTGGTCAAAGGCCTGGCCGAAAACCAAATTGAAATCGCGCCTCTTGCCTTCATGCGCGGTCGCACGCTGGCTTCAGCTTTCATCATTCTTGACGAAGCGCAGAACACCACGCCGCAGCAGATGAAAATGTTTTTGACGCGGCTTGGCGAAGGCAGCCGCATGGTGGTGACGGGTGATCCCACCCAGATTGATCTTCCTTCCGGTGTCGGCTCTGGGCTTGATGAGGCACTGGCCATTCTGGACGGTGTCAAAGGCATTGGCATCACGCGCTTTGTGGCCGCTGATATTGTGCGCCATCCTTTGGTTGGGCGCATTGTGCAGGCCTATGACAAGAAGCAGCTTCCACCGCGCCGGACCCGCAGCTGATATGCCCATCGAAATTGAAGTGGCGGACCCGCGCTGGCGGCGGCTGGCGGGCCTCAATGCAAAAATCCTACGCACCCATGAAGCAAGCCTGAAAAAGTCTGACGCAGCGCAGATCACGGCGGTTCTGCTGGCTGATGACAAGGTTTTGAAGGCTTTGAACAAGCAGTGGCGCGGCAAGAACAAACCAACCAATGTTCTCTCATTCCCGGCGGCACCTGCTGCCCTGCCCAAAGGCGCCATGAAGATGCTGGGCGATATTGCCTTAAGCTATGACACGCTGGCCAAAGAAGCAAAGTCGGCGGGCAAAACCATTGCTGACCACATGGTACATCTGGTGGTGCATGGGTTGTTGCATCTCGCCGGCAATGACCATGAAGATGAGGCCGAGGCCGAGGCCATGGAAAAAAAAGAAATCCGCATTCTGGCCAAATTGGGCATTGGGAACCCATATGTGCTAGATAACGGCCATGACTGACACTTCCAGACCCAATCTCCTTTCCAAACTGAAGCGCAGGCTCGGCGGCAAGAACGCCGGGTTGAGCGAAAAGCTCGAAGGCGTCATCGAAAGCCATGATGAGCAAACGGGCACACCCACGCTTGATGGTGATGCCCGTTCGATGATGCGCAATGTCATCGGCTTTTCTGACAAGCGCGTCAAAGACCTTCTGGTGCCTCGCGCCAATATTGTGGCAGTAGAGGAAACAGCCACAATGCGCGAACTTCTGGCCCAGTTCATTGACGCCAATCATTCGCGCCTACCGATCTACCGCGAGTCGCTGGATGATGTTGTCGGCATGATTCACGTGAAAGATTTTTTGCGCTGGATGTTGGCCAAAGGAAAACGCCGCAAGACCAAAGGTTCGGCTGAAACCAGTATTGACCTTCCATCCAAAGAGCTTTCCACCACCATCAAGTCCCATTCCAGTCTGTTACGCGATGTGGTGTTTGTACCACCGTCCATGCCTGCGCCGGATTTACTGTTGAAGATGAAAGCCTCTCATATTCATCTGGCCATAGTAGTTGATGAATATGGCGGCACGGATGGGATTGTTTCGCTGGAAGATTTGGTGGAAGAAATCGTTGGCGACATTTCTGATGAGCATGATACCGATGAGGCTCAGGACATGTTGCGTAAATTGGACGAGCAGACCTATCTGGCCAATGGCCAGCTTGAAATTCCCAAACTTGAAGAAGTGTTGGGTGTTGCACTTTTGGCCGAAGACCAACAGGATGAGGCCGATACTTTGGCCGGGCTGGTCTTTGAGATGGCGGGGCGCGTGCCCGCGCGGGGTGAAATTATCAAACATGCATCGGGCCTTGAGTTTGAAATCACTGAATCCGATGCAAGGCGCATCAAACGGGTGAAGGTTCATACACGCAATCTCAGCCAAACCGATCAGCCTGAAGACAATCCGAGTGGCTGATTCATGGGTATTCTGACGCCCAAGAAATCGCTTCTCGACAAGCCCGGCCTGGCGGGATTGGACCAGCGTTCGCGCGAGATTTTCCGCAATATCGTTGAGACTTATTTGGCTTCCGGCGAGCCTGTAGGTTCGCGCACCATTTCAAAAAGCCTGGGAGCGAACTTGTCGCCCGCTTCGATCCGTAATGTGATGATGGATTTGGAAGAGTCTGGCCTTGTTTATGCGCCGCATACATCCGCAGGTCGGCTGCCCACCGAAGCGGGTTTGCGTTTCTTTGTCGATGCGCTTCTGGAAATCAACGGGCTTGATGAGGGCGAACGTGCCCGCATTGATGCACAGGTCAAAGCCGATAATTCCCAACAACGGACCGAAGATGTTTTGAGCAAGGCTTCAGCCATGCTTTCAGGCCTGTCGCAATGTGCCAGCGTGGTGATGAGCCCGAAATTTAATGCGCGACTGCGGCATATTGAATTTGTCAATCTTTCCCCCGGACGGGCGCTGGTTATTCTCGTCAGTGAAGATGGCAGTGTTGAAAATCGCTTGATTGATGTGCCCGCTGGCATTCCGCCTTCTATCTTTATTCGTGCCACCAATTACCTTTCCAAACTGGCGCAGGGCCGCACGATTGATGAGGTACTCAGCAATGTCGGGCTTGAGATTGAAACCTTGCGACGGGAGCTTGATGAGCTTTCCGCCAAGTTGGTAGAAAGCGGCATGGCGGTGTGGTCAGGTGCTGATGATGCGTCCTCCAAGAACCTGATCGTGCGCGGGCAGGGCCATTTGCTGGAGCCGCAGGGACCCGCAGCCGATGTGGAGCGCATCCGCCGCCTGTTTGATGATATTGAAAACAAGAAAGAGTTGGTGGAAATTTTGGGCCTTGCCGAGAAGGCAGAGGGTGTACGGATTTTTATTGGCTCGGAAAACCGCTTGTTCTCCATGTCCGGTTCTTCACTGATTGTCGCCCCGTTCAAGAACAAGGATGAAAAGATCGTCGGTGTACTTGGCATTATCGGCCCAACGCGGCTGAACTACGCACGGATTATCCCGATGGTCGACTATACCGCCAAAATGGTGGGCGATCTGCTCTCTTGATTTTTGCGCAGCTTTTCCCGATATGCGACATCAACCAAGGATGTGATTGATGATAAGCGACGAGCAAGCCCCCACCCCAGAAACCGAAGCAGAGATTCTGCCCCCCGATGTGGAAGATCTACGCGATGGCGAGATTGTCACGCTGAAAGACGAGGTGGCGCAGAGCAAAGACCGCTTGTTGCGCTTGGCGGCTGATATGGAAAACCTCCGCAAACGCACTGAACGCGAAAAGGCCGAGGCAACACTTTATGCTGCCACCAATTTCGCGCGTGATCTGCTGAGTGTTGCCGACAACCTGCGCCGCGCTTTGGAAGCTTTGACAGAAGAAGAACGCGACCGGGCGGGCGAGATTGAGAAGAATCTGATTGCAGGCGTGGAAGTGACCGAGCGCGAGTTGCTCAATGTGTTCCAGCGCCATGGCATTCGCAAATTGGATGTCGTGGGCCAGAAGTTTGACCCTAATTTCCATCAGGCCATCTATGAAGTGCCAACATCTGAAAAGCCGCCGGGCATGGTAATGCAGGAGTTGCAGGCCGGATATGCGGTGGGGGATCGTTGCTTGCGGCCGGCGATGGTAGGGGTTTCCAAAGCAGAAGGTTAGGCGCTGCTGCCAAAAACTGCGGTGGCCGGAAATGTTTCAATCTGGCCAAAACCGCCAACCACATGAATGCTTTCGGGCACCATGCGCCAGAACGTAAAATCAGCAAAGCCCACATAGCCTGCCGCCTCCGGATGGCGCTGGCAGTAAACGCCTGCCAGAGTCTTATCGGACTGTTCGATCATCCGACCACTGAAACTGGCGCGAAAGCCTGTGAGAGCATCGCCCGTTGCAGGCACTTCAGCAATGAGCAGACTGGCGCGCGAATCGAGCAAAAGGCATTTTGTGTGGCGGGCCAATTTTGAAAACAGGAAGATGGGCAGGCCCTTCTCATCGCAAGCGACGTTGATCAGCGAGGCATAGGGCGCGCTTGTGATAGGCTCCAGCGTTGCCAGACTTCCTGACTTGCTCCGCGACAACGCTTCTCGCGCCAGTTTGGCATTTTCACTCATTGGTTGTCATTTTCCCTACTCCTCTTCATCAAAACGCCCCATTTTCCTGCACAGTGCACAGGACTAGTCAAAAGTAAATTGTTGCTAGTCCACTGCACTAGCACGCAATTTTATCACTAGTCCTGTTCACCAACTACGATTTTGATTGGAGTCTAGGAATTGGACTCAAAAGCGACAATTCTATTAGAAAATGGCCTTTTGACCCTCGATACTGCAAAGTGGGAGGAAGCGAAGAGACGAGCTGATATTATCCGGCCTTTAGCGGCTTTGTCCGAGATAAGCCAAGCAGAGGCTAAGGAAGCTGGACTGACACTCGGATTGTCCGGGCGGCAAATTTATTCACTTGTAGAAAAATATCGAGCGGGAAACCAACAAGTATCCGATCTCGCGGTAAAATCCTCGAGTGGCGGAAGAGGACGAGGACGGCTACTTGAGGCAGTTGAATTTGTCATTCGTGATCACATCCACAAAACGTTTCGATCTCGGCAACGATTGAGTGTGTCTGCGGTGGTCAGAGAAATAAGAAGAACCTGCAAAACTCGCAATTTACCGCTGCCCTCCCGCAAAGCGATTGAATCAAGAATATCAACCAATGATCCGGTAAAGATGGTGCGTATTCGAGAGGGTGAAAACGCCGCACGAAAACTGGAATCCGCTGGAGGAGTGCCGCCAACGATTTGCAGTCCATTGGAACAGATTCAAATTGATCACACTATTGTCGATCTGATTATTGTCGATGAAAAAGATCGCTTGCCTATAGGCAGACCCTATCTCACGATCGCGATAGATTCATTTAGTCGCTGCATCGTTGGCATGGTGGTTACCCTTGAACCGCCGTCGGCTGTCTCTGTCGGTCTTTGCCTTGTCAATGTCGTAACGGACAAACGAGCCTGGTTGGAACAAATGAATGTGGATCTGGCTTGGCCCATGAGTGGGAAACCCAAGGCGCTCTATGTGGATAATGGTGCTGATTTTAGAAGTGAAGCTCTTAGTCGCGGGTGCGCACAACACGATATAAAGCTCGGCTTCAGGCCACCTGGCCGTCCGTATTTCGGGGGAATTGTGGAGCGCATCATTGGCACTGCAATGACCAAAATACACGAACTGCCGGGCACGACATTTTCTAATCCGATGCAGAAAGGTCGATATGACTCCGATAGCAATGCGTCATTGACGTTAAAAGAACTCGAAAAATGGCTGGCTTTGGCGATTGTCGGATATCACGGTTCTGTCCATGGATCGTTGCAATCGACCCCAGCCGCTACATGGGCTTCTGGTATCCAAGAGAATCCACCCGTGATCGTTTCTGACCGCAAAGAATTTCTGATTGATTTTCTTCCGGTCTTAAGGCGACGGATCGGCCGCACAGGATTTATGATAGATTACATCCAATATTTTTCATCTGCACTCAAGCCGCTGATCGCACGTCGTGAAAATACCGAAAAATACATCATTCGCAGAGACCCCCGTGACCTGAGCTGTATTTGGGTTCTTGACCCAACCAGCAAATATTATCTGCAAATACCATATCGCACTTTGTCTAACCCTTCACTTACACTGTGGGAACATCGCGCTGCCATCTTGCGTCTAAAAGAAAGGGGGCGTGCGGAAGTAGACGAACAACTTTTGTTCAAAACTGCCAGCGAGATGCGTAATATTTCTCAGGACGCAACGAAGAAAACCCGCAAGACACGAAGGCAAAACGAACGTCGGCAACATTTAACTAAAGCTATATCGCAGAAGAGAACCGAATCTTTTCTTGATCACGCCGACGAAGCCGCGGACGTGACGTCACCGGCAAAACCATTTGATCTCATTGAAGAGTGGTGATCGAATGAACAAAGACGATCTTGATCTGCACCACCTCACAAAATCAGCCCAAATTGTTGCGCGCATGTCGTCTGAAGAACGCATTCAACATATTCGAACCGACCGATTCCTTGGTTACCCGCTTGCCTTAGATGCATTCTCACGGCTTGAAACTTTACTAAGTTGGCCGCGCAATCAGCGCATGCGGAACATGTTGCCTATTGGCGCAACCAACAACGGCAAGTCGATGATCGTTGAAAGGTTTCGTAGACAACATCCTATCATACAAAAATCGGACAAAGTTGAAATCCCTCTCCTTTGCATGCAAATGCCTTCAGCGCCGTCCGTACAGCGATTTTACATTGCATTACTTGCGAGTGCGGGTGCGCCTATGAGCAAAGGCCAGAAGACCACTACATTGGAGAGTGTTGCTCTGAAGGTGATGAGGGGCGCCGGAGTGCGTTTGCTCATCATAGACGAACTCCATAACGCACTTGCTGGTACCATTACCCAACAACGCGAATTTTTGAACCTTTTGCGATACCTTAGTAACGAGCTTAGAGTTTCGCTAGTTGGGGTCGGCACACGGGACGCGTATTTGGCAGTGCGCAGCGATGATCAGTTGGAAAACCGTTTTGAGCCCTTCATGTTGCCACTGTGGAAGGCGGGTGATGCGACCAGTTCACTGATAGCAAGTTTTGCAGCCTCTTTCCCATTGCGTCGCCGATCTAAAATTTCATCACCTGATGTTGTCCAATACCTTTTGGGACGCTGCGAAGGGACAATTGGTGAATTGACCCATCTCTTGACGCTTGCAGCAGTTTTAGCAGTGGAAAGTGGTGAAGAGGCAATCAACAAAGAAATCCTCCGAAGTACAGAATACTACGGCCCCAGTGACCGCCGACGAATTGTTGAAAGGGAATTGAATTGAAGGATCGGCCCACTTGGCCGGTGATTCCCAAGTTGATCGAAGGAGAATCGTTAGGTTCATGGCTCATTCGAGTGGCAGATTTTTACGAAATGAACATGCGAGATTTCCTATTACTGGAACTGAACCGCCACCGCCCAAAGAGATTCAGCTTTGTGAATACGGCTGAAATTGACTTCAATTCGTCTCATGACTTTGTACGTCACCTTGCAGAGCGCAGTGGTTTAACAATTGGTCAAATCAGCCGAATGACAATTGAAGGACATACACCTTGGCTACTTGGGGAAAGGAGAAGAGGCGGTGAGATTTCGGCTCCACGGCATAGAACCCTTTCGATTATTAGAGCGCCGTCGCGGCGATCAGTTCGCCTAAGCACAACGTGGCGGGAGTGGATTGCCGCTAGATCAGTGCGTCGCGTCTGCCCGATATGCCTCCTCGAACATGGCAAGAAATTCAGCATGCTCCTTTGGCAATTGCCCATACTTTTAAGCTGTCCTGTTCACCATTGCATTTTAGTCCCGTTTGAAACTTGGGATTTGGCTCAACTCATGGGTTCTTTCCCGTTTCCTTTCGGCGCAAGTGATTTTGTAACGACCCAAGATCAACGCACTTGGAACGCGTTTACCAAGGGTTATGTGAATTTGCCTGGTGGATGTGTCGATGCGTCGATGTGGTGCAATATCCTGCAGACGATGTTGGATGAACTCATCCGTGCCATCCCAAGTGATTTAAAACAAGGACCTGACCTCAAGCGAATATGGCACGAGTTAGAACTTCAAACACGAGATGGAACGCAGCATTGGCAACACTTTGGAGGGCTGAGGGCAACAAAGAAATTGATTTTTTTGGAAGCGGCTGCGTTCACAACTTCGCTGATTGAAGGCGGTTCGTTTCAGCCGCTTGGATTTGATGCAAAATTGTTCTTATCTCATTCGAATGAAGGTTCGGTTCGACCGATTGAACAATCGTTGCTGCGAAAAATAAATCATTGATGGTTTGGCAGAGGCTCTGTGGCAGTATGCCGTGCAAACGAGCAATGGCAGTCACCAAGTTGGCTCAGCATGCTATTTGGCACGAAAATTCATTGTAAATAGGGAGAGCGAACGAATTGAATTTCAATGCCAAGTTTATCGGGCGGATTGCTTGCGTACCGACAGTTTTGATGCCTTTATGAAAAGACAGGATGCTCAACTGCTTGAAAAGCCGGATATTGCAATGAAGACTGTTACCCTCGAGACGTTTGAACGAGATGTGCGCCAATATGTTGAACTGGCCGAGCAGGAAGCTATCATGATCAAACTTGATGATCGGAAAGACTATGCTCTGGTTTCAGGGATTGCCTATTTTAGGTTAGTTAAATTTTACGATGCTTATCTTCGTCAATTGCGCGTGAAAGAGGGGGCTAGACCTCTGGAAATACTTGACCATGATGCTCCATATGAAATTGGTGAACCGAGACCGGATTCCGGCTATGAACCGTTTTGATATGTGACGTACCGAATTAAACAAAGACCTTGGCTATCCGCAATGAACACCATCTTGGCGGTTATCTCGAGCGGCCTTGTGGTAATTGCAATTGCGGAAGCCTTTCAAGTTGAATGAAAACAAGACTTTATATTCCACTTGCTCTATCCGCATCTTTGTGAGGCAAAACACTCTTTTCGAAATTGGCAGTTTCAACATGTTTCGTTTCTTAGAGTCTTCTCTTGCTGTCTCTTCGCTCTACTACCTCCAAAAATTGTTTGTGATGAAGTTAGTTGTCTTACACTCGATACGCAGTTTTGGCCAATCACGTCAGTTTGAAGGTTCGACAAAAACTTCTGCTTTGGCTTCGTGAGCAGAAGTCATTCAAGATTGGCGAAAGGGTCGAGAAGGGCCAGTAGGAGACACCATCTGGCGATGTCATCGCAAAATTATAGGTGTAATTTCTACGCTGGAGCAGACTCTGCTAAGCTATTTGCAAAATATTGATCGCAAGAGGGTAGCTAGCCTTGCTCACGGCGTGAACATTAATTTCTAAGCTTTTCAGCATACAATATCCTAGAGTCAACATGTGGCATGCTTTCTCAAAAGAGCACTAGACAATCATTTGAATGAAGTGCACTTTCAAGATTGGAGCGGCATTCAAACAAGGTTTAAGGCGCGAGTCGCGTCTGCTATTTCAGCACCACTAGTTACGTGTTCAATGCTGCTCCTCTCATACATACAGAGAATGGAATGGCATTTACTTACGATTTAACGATTTTAAAGAATAGAGAACAACTAGTCCGCTTTTTGGGACTAGACGATCAAAGCTTTGAAAAAGTCTTGTCCTTCAAACCAAATCACCCAATTAATAACAATATCCAACCGGCTACTGTCGAAGTTTTGGAATTACCCATGTTTTTTAAACATGAAATTCCCAAGAAGAACCGCGATCGCGGGCATAGGATCGTTTGGGAAGCTACGTTTCTGAAGAGTAATTATAAAGCCTTAGCTAGGCGGCTCGGCATTTTTTTTGAGCAACAAATTGACGCCTTTCCTCACGCACGAGCATTTGGATTCACAGTTGGCCGAAACATCCGAGAGAACGCAAAAGACCATTGCGGGCACAAACATTTAATTTCTCTAGATATCAAAAATTTCTTTCCATCCATCAAAGTTGATCGCGTCGAAAGATTCTTCGCTTCACTTGGATTAACGCAAGAAGTTGCAAATTTGCTGAGCAGGTTTGTAACAATTGATGGATCATTGCCGCTTGGGCTTGCCACCAGCCCAGCAATAGCAAATGTGCTTTGTCTGCCCATCGACACAGAACTGTCAGAACTAGCCCAAAAATTTGCAGCAACTTACTCGCGCTACGCGGATGATATTAGTTTTTCAAGCAATGGAAATATTCCCGATATTGAAGGCATCAAACTCTGTTTACAAAAAAATCAGTTCGAACTTGCTGAATCCAAGACTCGAAAATCAAAGCTGGGTCAAATGCACTACGTCACTGGATTGAGTGTGAGCGACAAGTCGCAACCTCATGTGCCACGAAGCAAAAAAAGAGATCTGCGACAGCAGCTCTACTATTGTAAGAAATTTGGTCTCGACGACCATCTGAAGCGTTTAGGAATCAGTGAATGTCACGTCGCGCAGATGGCCGTTAATCATATCGACGGAATGGTAAAATATATTGCTTTTCACGAGCCAAGACTTTCAGGCCAATTGAAATCAGCTTGGACCGATATTCTAAAGCAGAGCGGAAGCCGACCCAGTTTTGCTCCGAAAAATCAAAGCCGAACTTCATTCGATATATATATTGATGAAGCAGAGTTTGTGAAGCCTAACGGAATTCGATTATTGGCGTTGGGACTTTCGGTCAGTCAACATCAAAGTAAACTTAATCAGGCTACGGAAATGCGGCTGGAAATGACGACTTCCGATGTTTGGGCGGCAGGGAATAGAGATTTAATTACCGAACGTGGCTTGCATTTTACTGATGCAACTGAAGACATGAAATTGGCTTATGTCGAACAGCTACAACAGTTGCCATTTGAAGGCTATGTTGCAATGGTGGAGCTGCCAAGTGCTACGTTGTATGAAGCCAAATATTTGGAACTGCTCAATTCAGTTATAAGGCGACGTCTGATGGCCGCTGAAAGCAGAGCTGCGCATTTGGTCTTTGAAATTAACAGTAAGGTCAGCGAGACTTTGGTGCGAAACTGCGTTCAAGCAGCTTACGACCATTTGGAGAATAGCGACAACCGCCGCCCGAAAGTTTATTCAGTTGATTTTGTGGGAAAGCCAAATTTGGGAATGAGCGTCCCCGATTTCCTTTTAGGAGTACTTGGAAAATACCTGAAATCTGGAGCAGACATCCTAGATAAACCGATTTCGCGAGACAAGTTAATGTTTGAACGCCTCCGTGATAAATATAGGCTCATTTTTGATCTTGATATTGGGGTAGAGTATTCGCGGCGGAAACCGATTTTACATTGGTAGATGGTAAAGCTATGCTTCGTGATTGTGTTCCCCAGGCCCCAGGCATAATCAAAGTGGACGCTTACCTTTGATTTGAATCATCTCCATGTCCGCTCCCGGTCAGAACCGACGGTTTTGAAAGTTGATACCTACTTCTGCTCAACACCGCACAGCTGACTTATTTGTTAAATTAATATCCGCTCAATTTCATCAAGTGTGACGTCATCGCTCCTGCGATCATAGAGTTGTGTTGTTTTGATTGAAGCGTGATTGGCCATCGTGGCCGCCTTTTCGAGCATGCCGCCATTCGTAAGATACGCTGTAATGCCTGTCGCTCGGAAGGTGTGGTTGCCAATCTTTGTTTCAATACTGGCAAGACGGGCTTTTCGCCTGATCATGCTATGTGCATTGGACTGCGGCAGCGCACTACGAGAGAGTTTTTTGTCTTTGCGGCCAATCGTGCGAAACAATGGCCCCTTGGGATCGTCGCTTAAATTTGCGCCCGCGATATAGTCGCGCAAATAGTCTTCTAGGTTATGGTGGCAGGGCATTTCGTGGCGCTTGCCGCCCTTCTCGTGTAGGCGCACCCACAGGCGATTGCGCTGTACGAAGACATCTTCAACCTTCATCGCCAATGCTGCCCCTATACGGGCAAAAGAATAGACCATAAGGCCTATTAAAGCGCGGTCGCGCAAACCCACTGGCTTTGTGATGTCGATGGCATCGAGAAGCTGGCGAGCTTCGTCGGCAGATAAAACTGGCGTCTTGCCGCGCTTCACCACATGCTTTGGCCCGCGTACGGCATGGGCCGGATTTTGCGAAACCACCTGGCCTAGGATCAACCAATCAAACAACATGCGGATCGCCGCAAGGTGTTGCTTGGCTGTAGGGGCGGATTTCGACTGCGCGAGCTTCTCGATAAAGCCTGCCACATGAAGCGGTTGGATTTGTGAAACCTCGCTCACGCCCCGGACTTCACACCATGCCATGAATGCTGCGACGTTCTTGGCATAGGCCTTGCGGGTGTTGGGATTGCGGATATTGGAGGTGAAAAAGTCGATGAAGCGCAAGACTGTTTTCTCGCCTGAAGTTTCGATAACCGCAGGGAGGCTGTGCGGATGTGAAGTAAAAACTGTTAAGTCAGATTTCAAGCTTAATACCTGTCCGCTGCTCAATCTGCGTTTTGAGCAATCCCTTGGCCAATGCCTTCAACAAATCAATGCTGAATCCTTTGGCGGCTTCAGCACCTTCCATGGTCCTCTTCCAAATTTCAGGATCGCGGATGCTGTCGAGAAAATCATGCCCGTTCCAGGTCATTCTCTGAACCAGAAAGTCGCGGCCACTCATATGTGAAGCATCTTGTCCCTCAATAAACCCTGATTCTTTAAGCATGAAGAGGTGTTCAACAACTTCTGGAGATTTACCATTTGTCTCAATGCCCACGAGCCGTCCTGAACCATCATGATTTTTCTCAATTGCAAGAAGCAAAGTATGGATGAGGTCCATATTTCTCTTCATCGCCGCACCATCGCGCGAGCACGTTCAAGCTGTTTTTCAATCTCGTCGAGTTTGGCGTTATGCTTTGCCAAGTAATGCCGAATATCAGATTCAATGTCCGGCCATTGGAGACCAGCATTATAAGCCGCACTGAAATACGCCTGCGCACGCTCCTTGTCCTTGGGGTGGAGGCCAAAAGGTGCGTTTCCTCCACTAAAGCCGCCAGAGAGAAGGTGATATACAGAACTGGTCATAATTGAGGCCTCATTTCACTTGGCAACATAAAATACGGGGGTGAGTCCGCTCGGGAAGGCATAGACATATTCTTTGTCTTGCCAATGGGTCGGCTCCGCCCCTGTTGGATAGGCATACCAATATTTATCGTCGATCCAGAACTTCGCTTGCTGATCCTCCAAGCCATAGACGTAGCTGTCAGTAATGAAAAAGACAGGGTTGTGCGTCGCGAAGTCATAAACATAACGGGTCAAGGTGATCTCCAAAGAATCATCTGATAAAGGATGTTATCAGATATTTAATGGAAAAGCAATTTGCCTCCTTGCATGGATTGTGCTAAATATGCGGTTCATGCGTGTTATATAATATATGCAAGTCGGAATCCGACTTTAGGAGGAGTGTTTCATGAGAACCGTTACCGCCGCCGATCTTCAGCGCAACATCGGGCGCTATCAGGACATTGCTCTGCGTGAGCCTGTGGCCATCACCCGCAATGGCCGCGAAAGCTGCGTGCTTCTCTCCACAGACGAATTCAAGCGCCTCATGCGGCGCGACCGCAAAGTTTTCCACGTTGACACCATGAGCGACGAACAACGCCAAGACATGATCGATCTGGTTTCCAAGTCCGAAATGCCATCAGGTTATGAGCATCTCGATGACTTGGTGAAAGACTGGAAGCCGTGACATGGCCAACACCTGTTGCAGGTCTGGTCATTCGCTATTCTTATTTGTGGCAAAGTGAAGCAAACCAAGGCCGCGAAGAAGGCGTGAAAGACCGCCCTTGCGCGATTGCGCTTGTTGTACAGAAAGATGAAGATGAGGCTCCGCTTGTGGCTGTACTGCCTGTTACCCACTCTCCACCACAAGGTGACGACGCAATCGAAATTCCTCCGACACTGAAATCTCACCTCGGCCTCGATGCAGAACGCTCGTGGATTGTGTTGTCGGAAGGCAATCTGTTTCGTTGGCCAGGGCCTGATCTAAGGCCAATAGTCAACGGCGAACTATCAACGATTGTCTATGGACTACTGCCACCCATTTTCTTCAAAGCTATCAAAGACAGGTTTGTGAACAGTCTGCGGGCACGTCAGGCGAAAGTCGTGCGTAGGACGGAATGAGGCGCTTGGCTTATCGCCGCTAAGTTCCTTCCAACGAAAATAGACTACTTTAAAGTTCCGCTCCTGGAATAAGAGCTGACCTTGACCGCCGATTCTTTTACTTCAGCCCCTGAAAACCAAAGATTCTTTGGTTTTCAGGGGCTGGATGTTGGACAACATACATTTCCAAGAAAGTCGAAGCGCTGATGCCTGATTTGTCCTCTAAGATTCTCACGCCCGAACACGCTGAAGTATGGCAAGCATTGCGGCTTGAAGGCGTGCAGAAGTTCCCATTGGGATTTTTATTGACCGTCGATGAGGCCGCCGCCGACAATCCTGATCGTTGCCGCGAGATTTTGGGCAGCAGGAGCATACGCGGTGTTTTCGAAGGCGAAAAGCTCGTTGGCTTCTGTGGCTATCGCCGCCAACAGCTGACGCGTGTCCGGCATCGAGGCGATATCGGCCCTTTCTATGTAACCCAAAGCCATCAAGGCAGTGGCGCAGCAAAGGTCATGATGGATGGTGTGATCAAAGAGGCCAAAGACAGTGGGGTAGCTCAACTCGAGCTATTTGTTGATACAGAAAATCAACGCGCGATCACATTTTACAAAAAGCAAGGTTTTGAGCTTGTCGCAACTTATGTTGACAGCATTCGGATCGACGGAGAGTCTCGGAACGCCTACTTTTTCACACTGCAGATTTGACGCTTAGTGTTCTGATCCGACATCCTCTGTGGTTCTCCCCAAAGGTATAGCTATTTGAAAGCCTTTGTGAATCATAGGGGATGCTTCCCTACAACTTAAGTGGTCTCAACTACCGCTTCTGGCCCAAAGTTTTTGATTTGGCGCTTTCAAGATAAACCCGCTGTCACTCAGCAAGCTGACATGGTGGGGATTTCGACAAACCAACGTTCATGACCCGAAGTAGCCATAGTTTTTCCATTCAATCGTCCTTCATGTCGTCCAAATTTGTCACACGGCGCACGCGGGCGAAATCATGCCGATCTCCGTTTCCTCGCATGCTTATCTGCTGAAACACTCTCTCTATTTCTGGTGCAATTCGTGATGCGTGTTTCGGAATCTCTCAACAGGCTGAGAAAAATCAACGAAGTCGACCAAAAACAGATATCCATGACGAAATTGCCATCCAGCACAGGAAGACCCAAGGACTGAGTGGGGGGTGCTGAGGTCGATCCGCACTGTTCCAGACAATTGATGGTGTTGGAAATTTGTGTCCCGGTCGAATGTTCCCACATTTTCATTGATGGTACCCTGTGATAACACTTGGCCATGCGTATTCTTCTGATTGAAGATGACAAGATGATCGGCGAAGGGCTGTTGCAGGCGCTGAGCGATGGCGGCTTTGTGGTTGATTGGGCGCGCGGTGGCGCAGATGGCGATGAGGCCTTGCGCAATGCAGCTTATTCCGCAGTCATTCTAGATTTGAAATTGCCGGAAAAGGCCGGACTGGACATTTTGAAAGATGCCAGACGCGGCGGCAACAAAACGCCAGTGCTGATAATTTCGGCAATGCAAACCGTTGATACAAGGCTTTCTGGGCTTGATGAAGGTGCTGATGACTATCTGGTCAAGCCCTTTGACACTCGTGAATTGATCTCGAGATTGCGGGCACTGATCAGACGGGACGCTGGCCAGGCATCCTCACGATTGACCACTGGTGCCATCAGCCTTGATCTTACCACCAACGAAGCCAGGTTCAGGGAAAAGAGTGATGTTTTGTCAGCGCGCGAGTTTGCGCTGCTGCAAACCCTTATCGAAAAGCCGGGTTCGGTTTTTTCAAAGTCACAGCTCGAAGAACACATCTATGGATGGGGTCAGGAAGTCGAAAGCAATGCGGTTGAGTTTTTAATCCACTCCTTGCGGAAACGATTTGGAAAAGACTTGATCATTAATGTTCGGGGTGTGGGCTGGAAAGTGGAAAAAGCAAAACCATGAAGTCACTTCGGCGATCAGTTCTGGTTTGGACGGCGCTTTTGCTTTTGGCGGTGGGCGTTGTTTCGGCCCTCGGCACTTATTTTTACGTGAAGGGCGAGGCTGCAGGTGCTGTCGACACGCAGTTGAAACAGATCGCCTATTTTGTGTCGACATCGAATTTCCTGCAAGGTGAAAGTGTCCCCAAAATTGATACGCCAAGCCCTGAAGACATGTTCATGATCGAAGTTTGGGATGTGAATGGAAAGCTGTTGAGAAGCTCAAGCAATGCTTCAAACCTTCCATCACCAGAGTCGAGCGGATTTGCCGACTTGAAAGACGTTCAGCAAGCTTGGCGAAGCTATAGTTTGGTTGGTGCGTTATCTTCAGTTCGCGTTTCTCTGCCAGCCGATTTGAGTGACGAGCAAGCGTCCAATGCCGCGTTGCAAGTTGCGGTTCCGGCGGGTGTGGTCATTCCGCTGTCGTGGCTGTTATTGAGCCTCATTATCCACCGCATCTTTGCGCCGCTTGACCTCGCGGCCGGTCGCTTGCGGCAACAAAACTCAAATCTTACCGCGCCCATTGCAGAGGATGAGTATCCGCGTGAAGTTGCACCCTTTATTGTGGCGATCAATGACCTTGTAAGTCGGTTGCAGGGCAATATTGAACAACAAAAGCAATTCGTCTCCAATGCGGCCCATGAGCTTCGCACACCACTTACTGCCATTGCCTTGCAGATCGACAATCTGCGACGTTTTGCAAAAACCGGTGAGTTGAAAAAGCGCGTCGGCGCGCTTGAGGCGGGATCAAAGCGGGCCAACCAGCTGGTCAACAAGCTGCTGCTTCTGGCGCATTTGGACGGGAACGCAGCACCACTTCAAGATGAGAGAGCCGATATCGGAAGTATCATTGACAGTGTGGTCGAAGGCATAGCGCCGCTTGCCGCGCAACGCAGAGTCTCATTGCGCTTTGGCAAAACGGCGGGGCGGCTGATCATTGTGCCCAAGTCACAGGCGCGCAGCATTATCGAAGCACTTGTTGAAAACGCGGTTTTGTACACGAATGCGGGGGGCAAGGTGGAGATCGAATTGAAGGAACAAGGGACCAGTTTTCAGGTTCAGGTGAAAGACAGCGGGATTGGCATAGACGCTGATAAAATGCCGCATGTTTTTGATCGCTTCTATCGGGCAGCGCCAGCATCGGCGGAAGGAACCGGCCTGGGCCTCGCCATTGCGAAGGCAACAGCAGAGGGTTTGGGTTGGTCCTTGTCGGTTGGCAACCGTTTGGACGCCCGCGGCGTAATTGCAACTGTGACGGGGCGTTCTTCCGGCCCCTAAGTCTGTCCTAAGTCTTGTCTGATAGTTGTTCCCTGTATCGCAATTTCCGAAACTCAGGAGCAGCTATCATGAAAAGAGTATCCCTCGTCTTGGCCGTGTTGGTATTTTCAACACTGGCGACGGTTCCCACATTCGCGGGAACTGAAGTGCCAGTGACGCCCGAAGTTTCGCCACCCGGGGATATTCCCGACAGCCAGGTCTTTATCACCTATAAATCTCCGGCGGGCTTTAGCATCAAAGTGCCCGAGGGCTGGGCGCGCAAAGATGGCCCGAACACGACAGTGTTCAGCAGCAAATATGACCTCGTTGCGACAACGGTGAGTGACATCGGTCAGCCGCTTGATGTGGCCTATGCCAATCAAACCCTTGCGCCGCTGGTGCAACAGGGCCGGGCGGTGACGCTTGGAAAAATCACCTCGGTGAAACTCAAAGGAGGCAATGCTATCAAGATTGCTTACTCAGAAAACTCAGAACCCAATTCTGTCACCAACAAGCAAATTCGCATGGAGAGCGAGCGCTTCTACTTCACCAAAGATGGCAAGCTGGTGTCACTCTATCTGTCCGCACCACTTGGCTCAGACAATGTCGATCAGTGGCAACTGATGTCGGAAAGTTTTCGTTGGAACTGATGTCATGTTGATTGAAGCAAAGGAGCTTTATCGCTTTTATCACTCGGGCGATGAAGAGGTGAAAGCGCTGCGCGGGGTTGATGTCACAGTCACCAGCGGCGAGCTTATAGCGCTAATCGGTCCGTCCGGTAGCGGCAAATCAACTCTTCTTCTGTGTCTGGCTGGCCTTGATGAGCCAGATGGCGGAGAAGTGTTCGTTATCGGTGAACGCATGACCAGACGCAAAGAGCTCGATAAATCTGAGCTCCGTTCGCGCGCGATAGGAATCATGTTGCAGACCAACAATCTCTTTGACCATCTCACAGTCCAGCAAAACATCAATTTTGCGCAAGGCATACATGGCAATCGCGATGGGGCCTGGGCAAGCGATATTGTGGCGAGATTGGGCATTGCTTCACGCGCGATGGCGCGGCCTCCAGAACTCTCCGGTGGTGAGCGCGCCCGCGCATCGCTTGCGGTGGCTATGGCGCAACAGCCCAAAATTCTCATCTTGGATGAACCTACAGGTGAAGTCGATGCAAGTGCCGAGGCCGTGATTATCGACATGCTGCAACAGCATTGCAAAATGGGTGGTGCTGCAATCGTGGCAACCCATAATCGGGCGTTGTCGAAACAGGCAACCCGCATTGTTCCCATTCAGGATGGAAGGATCCATCATGGCTGATCTATTGGTCGATGTTCAAAATGTCTCATTGAGTTTTGTGGCTGGCGCAAGCACGGTCAACGCTGTTCAAGATGTCAGCTGTGTGATCGAGCAGGGTGAACACATCGCAATTACCGGCCCTTCGGGCAGTGGTAAATCCAGCCTGCTGGCCTTGATCGGCGGACTCGATGCGCCGCAGAAGGGAAAAATCTCATGGCCCAAATGGGGATCATCGCAGTCCTTACGGCCGCGGCACATTGGGATGGCCTTCCAGTCTGCGAGCCTTCTGCCGTCATTGACGGTTGAAGAGAATGTGGAATTGCCGTTGCAGATGCTGGGTGAAACCAATGGCAGCTCAGCCCGGGCGCGGGAAGTTTTAAGCTTGTTGGCCTTGGAGCATTTAGCAGATCGGCTTCCTGCTGAGCTTTCGGGTGGTCAGATGCAACGCGTCGCTTTCGCACGCGCGTTGGTCACAAAACCAGAACTCATTTTGGCAGATGAGCCGACAGGCCAACTTGATCAGGCGACAGGTGCTCATGTGATGCAGCAGGTGATTTCTGCTCTCGAAAACACCAAAACCACTCTGGTGATTGCCACACATGATCTGGCTTTGGCGATGGCATTTCCAAGTCGATGGAAAATGAGTTTTGGCAAGCTTGATTCAACAACTGACAGGATGAGAAAATCCCATGCGTAACTGGTTCTTTGGGTTGCTGAGCAACCGACGTGCTACCATCATTCCGGCAATGTTTGGCGTGGCATTGGCCGTTTGTCTCTTGGCGGTGCTGGGCGTTTTCATCCGCCAAAGTGCGGCCAGCATGACGGAACGCGCCGTCTTGGGCGTAGCACCTGATTGGCAAGTGCAAATGGTAGGCACAACCGACACCACCAGTGCTGAAGAAGCGGCGCGGTCCATTGCCGGTTTTAAAGGCCTCGCCATTGTTGATTATGCTGATGCCATTTCACTTTCGAGCACCAAGGATGGCACCACGCAAACGACAGGTGCGGCCAAGGTGGTGGGTATTGGTGCCACTTTCGCCACTGAATTTCCGAGGCAGATCCGTTTGTTGTCGGGCTCTGGCACGGGGGTGTTGTTGTCACAGCAAACCGCCGCAAATTTGCATGCTGTGCCAGGCGATAGTGTGACGATCGGTCGCCTCGGGCAAACGCCGCTTGATGTGAAAATTGATGGTGTTGTTGAAGTGCCCAGTGCCGATCAGTTTTTTCAAATTGTATCAGCAACCCCGCAGGCGCAACGCACAGCACCTCCTGACAATGTAATCTTTCTTCCAGAGGCCCAGTGGCGTGGCGCGTTCCAGTCGCAGTTGGAAAACTTGCCGCAAACGTCGCAAAGGCAGCTCCATGTGAAGCTCGACCATGCTGTGCTGGCGAGCAATCCGACCGACGGTTATGTGACAGCTCAGGAAATGGCGAATAATCTATCGGCCAAACTGGCGGGCACTGGCGTGATTGTGAACAACCTGGCAGCACGGCTTGACGGTGTGCGCCAAGACTCACTCTTCTCACGCGTCTTGTTCCTGTTTTTGGGTATGCCGGGCGCTGTCATTGCGATCCTGCTTACCGTGATGATCGTATTGTCCAGCGCCGATCGGCGTCGCCGGGAGATTGCCTTGCTGCAAATGCGTGGCGCTGGTCGCGGGCAAATTCTCAGAACACTCGGCCTTGAGGCTTTGATCGTAGGCGCTGGGGGTGCGGTCGTCGGTCTGATCGCGGCGCGTTTCCTCTCGCCTTATTTTGTAAGTGGCGCACTCATCGGTGATGACTATAAATGGTTTGCTTTTGCTGCCCTGGCCGGCGTTTTGGCGAGCTTGCTAGTGTTTCTCATCCCATCTTGGTTGGCCTTGCGGCAGTCCGCCTTGGAAAATGCAGCGCAAACCCGCTTGATCTTGCAACCAACGCCCGCCTGGCAGAAGTTGGGCCTGGATGTGCTGGCCGTCGCCGCGGCCTGGCTGGTGTTTTGGCAAGTCTCGGCCACCGGTTATCAAGTTGTGGCTGCACCTGAAGGTGTTGCAACTGCAACTGTTGACTATAAAGCCTATGCGGCTCCGGCTTTGTTGTGGGTGGGCTGCGGCCTCTTGCTCTTGCGGGTGTTTGCGGGATTTCTGTCTCGGGGGAGAAACGTACTTGAGATAGCACTGGCACCGATTGCGCGGGATTTTGTCAAGCCTGTCTGCGCATCCTTAGGCCGTGAACGCGGGCGCATCACCAAAGGTGTTGTGCTTGTCGCACTTGCGGTTTCATTTGCAACCTCAACGGCGATTTTTAACACCACCTATGAGCACCAGGCGGCAGTTGATGCGACACTCACCAATGGTGCCGATGTCACCGTTACCGGGGGCATCGAAACACCAGCATCGCCACTGCTTCAGTCTTTGCGCAAAACCAATGGCGTTACAGCAGCGGAAACCATGCAACACCGTTACGCCTATGTCGGCAATGACTTGCAAGATCTTTATGGCATAAACCCTGCAACCATTGCCAGTGCAACCGCGATGTCCAACGCCTATTTCGGCAATAACGATGCCAAGGCCACGCTCGAGAGTTTGAAGGCCGTGCCTGATGGCGTTTTGGTATCGGATGAAACCGTGGGCGATTTTCAGTTGAAGGAAGGTGACCCAATCAATCTGCGTCTGCAATTTGCGTCTGATCATGCCTATCATGTGGTGCCATTCAAATTCATTGGCATTGCGCGTGAATTTCCAACCGCGCCGAAAGACTCCTTCCTGATTGCCAATGCCGAATATGTTGCCGCCAAGACCGGCATACCGACCTCGGAAATTGTGTTGATCAAATCGAGCATTGAACCTGCCGCATTGGCAGAAAGCATCCGTCCCATCATTACCTCGCATCAGGGCCTCAGTGTGACGGACATGAGCCAGGCGGTCCATCGTATCGGCTCATCACTGGTGGCAGTCGATCTGCGCAGCTTGACCGGGCTTGAACTTGCTTTTGCCCTGCCACTTGTAGCAGGTGCCGTGGGGTTGATCTTCGCGCTTGGTCTGGCTGAACGGCGTCGCAGCTTTGCCATCCTGCGGGCCCTGGGTGCAACACCCAGGCATTTGGGGGCGTTCCTGTGGAGCGAGGCATTAGTGGTCTATGTGTTTGGCACGGCAGCCGGTCTTGCCATTGGCTGGGCTATTGCATGGATGCTCACCAAACTCATGACACAGGTGTTTGATCCACCACCAGACAATCTATTCGTGCCTTGGACATATCTTATCACCTTGTGTTTGGCCGCTTTGGTTGCTGTGGTAGTTGCAGTGCTATTGCAATTGCGCCGCCCCAGTGAACCCCTGACAGCAGCAATGAGATCCATCGCTTGACCTTGACTTGTTCGCAAGCCTCACAACGAAACTGACGTGTTTGGACAACGGCCGCCATTTGCCGCATTCATTTCAAACCCATCCAGACCGCGATCACAACCAACAGCAGAGCGAAAATAATGTTAATTATTCGCGCGTGTCGCTCTTCACGAAAAAGTCTCGCCATGGCATCGCCAAGCAAGGCCCAGATGAAAAAGGCAATCAAGTTGTTCAGAGTAAAGATTGTGGTGATGTAGAATACCAATCCAGTGAAGTTCGTCGCAGTGGGGGGCAAGAATTGGGTGAACATCAATGCAATGATCAGATAGGCTTTTGGGTTCAGAATCAGTAAGACAGCGCCATCCATAAAGCTCGCTGATCGCTGTTCCACATCGGAGTGCGAAGTTCCTGCGCGAAAGAACTTCCAAGCAAGCCAAAGCACATAGGCTGATCCAGCATATTTGATGATTGTAAAGGCGAAGGGAAAGCGCGCGACGAGACCTGCGAATCCAAAACCGACGGCGAAAGTGACGATCCATGTCGCAAGATGATAACCCGCGCTGGCCGGAAGAGAGCCAAGCGCACCGCTCCGCGCACCAATAGCTGCAAAGAACAGATTGCCTGGACCAGGGCTATAGGCCAGTGGAAACAGGAAAATGATCAGTGGCAATGTGATATCAAGCATAGCGGTTCACCGGGTTGTGTATCTTAGGATGGCACACGGCCATGACGCTGGCCACCCGTTTTCCGCTCTTTGCTCTAAGCGCCGATTTTGTTGGCGTTGCGCCGCGCTTGTAATGGTGCAGTTTCGTTTCGAAAAGCCTGGGTTTGCCGAATTGGAAAAGTGCACCGTCTTTTAACAAAAGCGAGTGTAAGGTTTTCTGATGCAGCATCGTGAGTTACTAATCGGAATTAGCCTTGGGATAAGCGCGTCAGCCTTGGTTGAGGCTTTCAATGTCAAACATGGTCCCATTTTGAGATGGCTTTTGCCAGTTGCCATTGTCCTGATTTTTGTAGGACTCTTCGTGACTAATTCTTGAATTATTGAATGAGCTCAGGACTTCATGACTTCATCTGGCAACACGATGTCGAGGTAGAACTTCTTCCACGTCGAACCCGTAAAGCTTCCGAAGCAACAGCAATGTTGCAAAATCTCAATCCAAGTTTTTCAATCCGGCCTTTCTCACCGATGAGGCATTTTCACAGTTTGAGCGCTTCCATGCTGAAAGCCGACTTCGCGAGGACATGGCTAAACCGACGTCAATGACCCACAACGGAAATGGGGAGGTCGCTGGCACTCAGCGCAGTGACCGTGATAGAATAAATTATGCGAGATTCCCTGCGAGCCAAAATTATTGAAGTTTGTGATCGAAAAATTGCCGACAAGGGCAGCGGAATGGGACGTTATTACTACTCTATTTTTGCAAACAAAAATGATGATCCTGAATTGCTGATGGAAGCAGCTGTTTGGTGGATATCGACCGATAAGCTTGATCATTTCGAAAAAGCCGAAAAAATAAAGCAAATGATTTTGGAGCAACGATAACCGAGCATCTATCGCCCGCTAAGCTGACTCGAACTGGCAATGCTGCAAATCACGCGAGCAATGGTGGCATGAACTGTGGTTCCTCATTCTCGAATTATTGAAACTCATGTATTGTCATTTTGTTAGATAGTCGTTGCAATTAGAAATTGAAGTGAGCCATGATAAACAATGCATATTGTCGACTTCATCAAAACTGACAGTGCCGAACTTGCCGAGATGGTTCCATGGTTGGCAACCATCAACTCAGAAGCGGTTGTTGCCAAGCTCGTCGCCAAGGCAAGCGAGGGTTTCAAACTTCAAAATGGCAGTGCTATTCACGAAACAGCAGTTATTGAACAGGGCGCGATCATAAAGCCGCCTGTTTATATAGGTCCACGTTGTTTCATCGCCTCAGGGGCATATTTGCGTGGCGGAGTTTGGCTTGAACAAGACGTGATCATTGGGCCGTATTGCGAAATCAAATCATCTTACATTTTCAAATATTCAAAAACTGCCCATCTCAATTTCGTGGGCGACTCCGTCGTGGGTATTGATGTTAACATTGAAGCTGGAGCGATCATAGCCAACTATCGCAATGAACGCGAAGAAAAGGCCATTTGGTTTCGCTACAAAGGTGAAATCATCAAAACTGGCGTCGATAAATCCGGCGCCATAATCGGGGATCACACCCGCATCGGGGCCAATGCTGTGGTAGCTCCCGGAGCAGCACTGTTATCCAGTAGCGTAGTAAAGCGTTTGGAGCTTTTGGATCAGGCAAATGGTGCAGAAGTCGAACAATGACCCGAAAATCCTGTTTGGGCGTTTTCACGACAAGCCCGCTCTCGCTCAACAACCTGACATGGTGCGGACATCGACTAACCGACAAGTTTGACCGAGAGCGGATATTGACGGCATCCAATGAACTCGTGTCATTTGATGCGATAAATTTCGCTGTGTCGGATATTCTTTAATTGATGTATTTCCACCGCAGTTCTTGGAAGATACAACGATGTTGCCGAAAAACTTTCGGTTTGATTATCCAGCATCCATGTCCTCCCATGAAGCTAGAACCAATTCAGTATCACTGTCGATCACGAAATAACAACCCCCGCCCGCATTTTGCATTGCATACTTTCGGCTAATTTCTTGATTGAGGCAGGAGCACAACAAAAGAAGCCCAACGCCACCGTGCGATACAATAAGTACGTCCCCATGCGGACGCTTGTTATCCCGCCAAACAATTCTAAGAGCTTCTTTAATTCTTGTTTGAGCATCTATTGCTTTTTCCCAACCCCGAATACTTCGTTCCGGATACTCAAATGCTTTTTTGCTAACTTCAGCATGTTCGAGATGAGGCAAATAACCAGTCGATGAACGATCTATCTCCCCGAGCTGATCATTTGTGAAATGGCCTATCGAAAGAAGTTCATTTGCGATTCTTCCACAATCTACTGCTTTTTGTTCCGTGCTCGTAAAGACGGAAGATACATTTCGCATAGCTCGCCCTTCAATGCAAAATCTACGCATCCTTTGCTCGCCTTGATCGGAAAGACTCCACCGTGGCACCGGAACAGAAGGATCAACTCTAACCTCGGGGTGAGAAAGGAAAATTATCTTCGCCAATTTAGCGCTCCCGACATTTAGAAAAAATCAAACGGCTTTTAAATCATCGTATGAGACCATCACGTGCTCACGGAACGCAGGTCGTTCGGTCAATCGCTGATAATACTGTCGCAACTTAGGTAGTGTGGTTCGTTCGATCGAAATATTAAAATACCGAAAGAGAATATGCCCAAACTGAATGTCGGCAAGGGTAAACGTATCGCCAGCTATAAAGGAGTGCGACGTAAGCTGAGCTTCTGCGATTTCAAGCTTCTTTGTCAACGAAGCTGTGGCGGCCGAAATTGCGAGCTTATCTTGCTGTTCCGGCATGGTGCGCACCACGCTCCAGAAAATTGGCCCTGTGAAACCCTGCGCGATGTTAATTTTCGACCATTCGGCCCACATATCAACTTTTGTGCGGGCATTGAGTTGAGTCGGCCAAAATGGATCAGTCCCATAGCGATTGCTTAGATACCTAATGATGGCACCCGTCTCCCATAGTGGTTCGCCGTCGCCATCCCTCAGAACGGGAATTGTACCGTTAGGGTTCATCGCAAGGAACTCTGGACTGGTATTGCCCCCATATATGTGTCCGACATCGAGGCGCTTATATGGAAGGTTCAGTTCACCAACTGCCCACATTAAGGCCTGTACGTTGGAAGATGTTTTTCGTCCCCAAATCTGCAGCACGGAATCTGCCTCCATTTTCACCTGAATAACGCGTAGATATCCCAATAGCTTTGTTTTGTAACGACGTTGAAGTCAGCTCCTGGCCCTTCTCGACGTTTTCGGTCATTATGAATCACGTCTGCTTATGAAGCGAGAGTGGAACTTAATATTAATCTGGCAATCAGGAACGACGGCCTGAAACGGCATTCACCCGAAAGGCTCGAATATCTGTTTTGCTTTGCCCCAACGTGATCACTGTGTCTGTTCGTGATCAACTAAATATCAGCAGTTCAATTTTCTAAATTGATCGCCATTGCTTAGCCGTGTTTGCCGAGGATTTTTCTTAGCGTTGCGATAGTTGTATTGTAATCTTTTGCCACCGCCGCCTCGGTCTCGCCGGAAGCGACCCTTAATCTCGCCTCCGGTATGTCTTCTTCAGAAAGGGTTCCTGTGCCACTATCTTTGATGTTGCGCTTAAAATTCAACAGCGCATGCATAGCGTGTAAAAATGTGAAAACCATCTGCGGAAATTCAGCGGAAAGCGTGATTTTTTCGTTCAAAAATTCAATTTTGACTTTTTTGATTATCAATCTGAGGATGTTGTACTCAAGTTCTTCTAGGCTACTGCCAAACATGTTCATGTTCTGGGTGACGATGGTGTCGCCTTCGCAGGCTTCCGTCATTAACCTTTCAAGCTGAATAAAAATTACGCCGGCTTTTTTGACTTCGTCAATGTATGTCTCAGCAACAAGCGCGCCTATTAACTGTTTTACAGGTGCTTCAAAAAAACTTCTATTACAAATATAGCCTAACCTGCGAATAGTCATGACAATCCAATTACACCAAAACTCACTCGTCTAGCCAGAAAACGCTTACTTTTTTGCAGCCCAGTTGAATTGGAACACCTTCTTCCTTGCTTTGCATTCGGCCTATTTGACTTCAAATAGGTTCAGCTGGATTATTACTTGGGACGGCCCGTTCGCACCTTATCAGGTCCACCCAAACGGCACTTTTCAGCTGCTGAAGTCGTCTAGGGAAATCTGCTGAAGCGGACTAGGGAAAATGACATTGGTCACCCCATGGTTTCCTTTGGGCTCAGCTTAGGCTAAAAGCCTTGCCACAATTTGTTCTAGTTTCAGACCTATTGGCCCAAGCTTCGACAACGACAAGGGAAAATAACATGCCGACAGTTGCACTGGTTGATGATGATCGCAATATCCTGACTTCGGTGGGCATGGCGCTTGAGGCCGAGGGCTATACCGTTCAGAAATATAATGACGGCGCTGCGGCCTTGCAGGGCTTGCAAGACAAACCGCCGGACATGGCCATTTTCGATATCAAGATGCCGCGGATGGATGGGATGGAGCTTTTGCGCCGCATTCGGCAAAAGACAGACTTACCGGTGATCTTTCTCACTTCGAAGGATGATGAGATTGATGAATTGTTCGGCCTTAAAATGGGGGCAGATGATTTCGTCAAGAAGCCATTTTCACAACGCCTGTTGGTCGAACGCGTCAAAGCCGTGTTGCGCCGGGCTGCGGCACGAGAGGGCACAGCGGCTCCCACTGATCAGTCTAAGATTATCGAGCGCGGCAAACTTGTGATGGATTCAGATCGCCATGCTTGTACCTGGGCTGGCCAGCAAGTGACTTTGACGGTGACTGAATTTCTGATCCTGCAAGCGCTTGCTCTAAGGCCAGGCATTGTCAAAAGTCGCGATGCTTTGATGGATGCGGCCTATGATGATCAAGTCTATGTGGATGATCGCACCATTGACAGCCACATCAAACGCCTGCGCAAAAAGTTCTCGCAGGCGGATGAAACTTTTGATGGCATCGAAACACTTTATGGTGTGGGTTACCGCTTCAAGGAACAATAACGGATAGGATCTTGGAACCCACAGGGCCGATTGAGGCTGAAGACTTCGGCGACGAAAAGCCCGGTGGACTTGGACAGAAGCCCAGAGGCGGGTTCTGGCGCTGGGCTGTACCGGGCAGCCTTGCCTCGCGCATTGCGCTGATCAACATACTCGGCCTAATCATTCTTTCGGGCGGCATTCTTTACTTCAACCAATTCCGCCAAAGCCTGATCAATGCCCGGGTGGAAAGTCTGATGGTCCAAGGCCAGATCATTGGTGCGGCTATTGCAGGCTCGGCCACGGCTGATACGTCCTCCATCGTTATCAACCCTGACAGGCTTGATGAGCTCGGAAATCCCGACAATAGCGACCTTGGGCAATCGGGCCTTGATTTTCCGATCACACCCGACACGGCTGGCCCGGTTTTGCATCGGCTGTTGGCCAACACCACTATTCGCGGCCAGATCATCGACAATGGCGGCAACATGGTTGTCGATACGAGCTTTCTCTATGGGGGCAGCGATATTATCCAGACCAATCTCAGCCCACCTGTTGCGGTGACTTGGAAGAGCCGGATTGTCGACGTGGTCAACCAGTTGGGCGATTGGTTCTTCAGCCATGATTATCCTTTGCATCAGGATTATGGGCTCGACAGCAATCAAAGCCGATCAGAAATCTCTGCGGCTCTGAATGGCGCAACGGTAAGTGTGGTGAGGTTAAATCCAACGCATGAGATCATTGTGTTGGTGGCGGTTCCCATCCAACGTTTTCGCGCGGTGCAAGGGGCACTGGTGCTTTCCACCCAAGGCGGCGAGATTGACAACGTGTTGCGCAGCGAACGGCGCATTGTTTATATGACCTTCACATTTACGGCCTTTGTGGCTTTACTGCTCTCTGCCCTTCTGGCCCGCACGATTGCGCGGCCCATTCGGCGCCTTTCAGCAGCGGCAGACCGCGTCCGGCGCGGGATCAATCACAGCCGGGTGGAGATTCCTGATTTTACGGCGCGCCGCGATGAAATTGGCCAACTCTCCGGCTCTCTGCGCCATATGACGCAAGCCTTGTATAATCGCATCGCCGCCATTGAAGCCTTCGCGGCGGATGTGGCGCATGAGTTGAAAAACCCGCTGACGTCACTGCGCAGCGCGGTTGAAACGCTGCATTATGCCAAGACAGATGAGCAAAGGGGTAAGTTGATCGAGATTGTCATTCATGATGTGCAGCGCATGGACCGCTTGATCTCTGATATTTCCGACGCCTCACGGCTGGATGCCGAATTGGCGCGGGCCGAAGTTCATCCGATTGATTTTTCAACGCTGGTTGAGAACATTGCCGCCCATGCCAATGACATGGCAAAAGAGGGTGCGGCAAAAGTTGAAGTTCAAGTGCAAGATCCCAAAGGCAAGGCCGATGCCTATATGGTTCTGGGGCATGACTCGCGCCTTGGCCAGGTGCTGCGCAATCTCATAGACAACGGCCGCTCGTTCACATCTGTGGGCAGTGCTTTGCAGATCAAACTGCGGCGTGTGGGCAATGAGGTCGAGACACGCATTGAGGACCACGGGCCTGGCATCGCGTCCGAAAATTTGGAGCGCATCTTTGAGCGGTTTTATACGGATCGGCCAGACCAAAGCTTTGGCCGCAATTCGGGCCTCGGGCTGGCCATTTCGCGGCAAGTGGTTGAGGCCCACAAGGGGCGCATCTGGGCCGAGAACCGCTTGGGCAAAGCCACGGCCGCCGGTGAGAAACCTATCTTGGGCGCGCGCTTTATTGTGCGCCTGCCCGCCATGCCTGTGGATTGGAAGGCCGAAACATGAGCCTTGTCCATGCCAGTTGCTTGGCCTTCGGCACTGTCGGCGTCGTCATTCGCGGTGCGCCCGGCAGTGGCAAATCCAGCCTGTGTTTGCGGCTGATGGATGATGAAGGCTTTGGTATCGGTGACACTTTGATGCGCGCCACATTAGTGGCAGACGACCAGGTGGATATTCGTGCCGAGGGGGATGGGTTAATCGCTTCGGCACCGACTGCTCTTGCCGGCAAACTGGAAATTAGGGGATTGGGAATTGTTGAAATTCCATTCCGCAACGAAGTGCGGGTCCGGCTGGTGGTTGATCTTGTCGATATGAAAGACATCCCGCGTATGCCGATGGAGGCCGAGCTTGCCGTCCGCTTGTTGGGCGTCACACTTGCGCGCCTGATGCTGGATGCCCGCAGTTCAGATGCACCCGCCCGCCTGCGGGCAGCACTGGGGCATTTTGGCCTTTTTCGGCGCAGCTAAAATGCTTCTATTTTGTGGCGGAATGCTTTAGAGAGGGCG
The DNA here is from genome assembly GCA_043782835.1 of Aestuariivirga sp. Taxonomy (GTDB): domain Bacteria; phylum Pseudomonadota; class Alphaproteobacteria; order Rhizobiales; family Aestuariivirgaceae; genus Aestuariivirga. The sequence goes on along the minus strand of JAYWAB010000116.1, from coordinate 2,100 downwards.
ACCTTCGGCGGAAACGCTCTGTTACACAGGACTGAATGAGAATGATCGGATTGGTGCTTGTCACCCACGGGCGGCTGGCGCAGGAATTCATCCACGCCCTTGAACATGTTGTGGGAAAGCAGAGTTCTATCGAGGCTGTCTGCATTGGCCCCGATGATAAGATGGATGAGCGTCGCAAAGATATTGCTGCCGCTATTGCGCGGGTCAACATGGGCCAAGGTGTCATCATTCTCACTGATATGTTTGGTGGCACGCCCTCCAATCTTTCGATCTCGCTGTTGGAGGAAGGAAAGATTGAAGTTGTTGCCGGATTGAACTTGCCGATGCTGGTGAAATTGGCGCGGGTGCGCAAAGACACCAATTTGCACAAGGCCGCCGCCGCCGCGCAAGATGCGGGGCGCAAATATATCAATATTGCCAGCCAAGTTCTTCAGGGTGAATGATGGGCAGCCTGAGACGTGAATTGGCCATCATCAATCAACGCGGGCTTCATGCTCGAGCCTCGGCCAAATTCGTCAAATGCGCCGAAGGATTTGATGCGACAGTTTTGGTCAGCAAGGATGGGCAGAGCGTTCCGGGCACATCGATTATGGGCTTAATGATGCTGGCGGCCGGCATCGGCACATCAATCACGGTTGAAGCTTCTGGGCCGCAGGGCGAGGAGGCGATGAATGCTTTGGAAGCCTTAGTCGCGTCTAAATTCGACGAGGACTGAATGGAAGGACCTGGCCTCATCCTCAAACCGGATGGCCGCCAATCGGAAACGGCACTTGCCGTTCAGCGCGGCGTGGCGCGGCTTTTGCGAGCGCATAATTATGCCTTGCTCACAGAATTTACGCTGGCCTCGGGCAGGCGGGCAGATGTGATCGGGCTCTCGGGCGAGGGACTTATCTGGATCGTCGAGATCAAATCTTCGCCGGAAGATTTTTATGCCGACAGCAAATGGCCGGAATACCGCGACTATTGCGACCGGTTTTCCTTTGCGATTCCGCAAGCGATGGACGCCGATCTGATCCCCCAGGATGCAGGTTTGATCATTGCGGACCAATGGGGCGCCGAGGTTATGCGCTCGGCCTCCGAACATGCCTTGCATGCTTCACGGCGCAAGGCTGTGATCCGGAGTTTCGCCCGGGTGGCGGCGCAGCGCTTGCAATCGCTTTGGGAAGGCAACTTTTCCGTTCTTTAAATGTTCTTGACTCTGAATGAGGATATTACACTTGACATACCTAACCTCATGATATATGGTTTGGCCATAGGAGATTATCATGGCTAATTCGGTTCTTAACGCCCCACACTTTCAAAACGAGCAAGCTGCTTTTGCTTACGTTGAGGCAAAACTTTGGCCACATGGGCCGACTTGTCCACATTGCGGCAATTTTGACGTGAAGCGTATTGGCAAGCTCAACGGCAAAACTACCCGTATTGGCCTCCACAAGTGCTATGAGTGTAAGAAGCCCTTCACCGTGCGCCAAGGCACCATATTTGAGTCCAGCCATCTCCCGCTCCATCTGTGGCTTCAGGTCATTCATCTGATGTGTGCCAGCAAAAAAGGTATCTCAACCAATCAAATTCAGCGGATGCTGTCTTGCAGTATGAAAACTGCTTGGTTCCTTAGCCATCGTATTCGCGCTGCGATGGCCCCTAGCAGCCTTCCCCCCATGGGTGGCGCTGGCAAGATCGTTGAGGCCGATGAAACCTTTCTAGGTCGTTTGGAAGGCAACCCAAAGGGCCTTAAGGGCAATGGCACCATGAATACTGTTTTGACCTTGGTTGAACGCGGCGGCAATGCCCGCAGTTTCCATATTGCAGGCCACCGTCGCCATGACGTTGAGGCCGTTTTGCTTGCCAATGTTACCCAAGACACCACCTTGATGACTGACGAAGCAAACCACTATACCGCTGTCGGCAAGAATTTCGCCTCACATGATACCGTGAACCATTCAAAAGATGAATACGTTCGTGGCTACATCACCACCAATACTGTTGAAGGTTTCTATTCGATATTCAAGCGTGGCATGAAAGGCGTTTATCAGCATTGCAAAGAACGCCATTTGCACCGTTACTTGTCCGAGTTTGATTTCCGTTATTCAAACCGTATGG